>CALUGU010000039.1 GCA_944320255.1 uncultured Prevotella sp.
CGGAGGGGCGTATAAATATCTCTATGTCAGCGTAATACGTTTCTTACGAAACGTGCGGACATAATGAATTATGTCCCCACAATGGCGATGGCCGCCATTGTGATACACCCACATTAGACTTTATTCGTATTTCGTGCTGCCGCCAGGCAGATTATTTTCCGCTTTTATCGAAGATGTAGCGGGCTACACCGGGAAAAAGTGGAAAACAAGATGACGGCGGCAGTGCGGAAGATGGATGAAGAGCTGACTATCAATCAGTAGTGTATGATTAGCGTTCTAACGACCGATTTGGGTTAAACCACATTATCACCTGGTGATATAATGCAAAAAATCGGGGGATGACAATAAGAACGTCATCCCCCGATTGAGTTATTCACTATGACTATTTATTCTTGCTTACTGCAACACGCTCAAAGCCTGGTTAGCCGTGGCATTGGTCGGGTCGATTTCCTTAACCTTCTCGAAATATGTCTTTGCCTGGGCGTTGTCTTCCTTGACGATGTAGTAATAGCCAAGGTATGAGTAAGGCTCGATGAGGAGCTTCGGATTGTCAGGATGTTCTGTCTGCGCAAGCTGGATGTACTCCTCATAGAAAGGCTTTGCAAGGCCTTGCGTGCTCTCCGGGTCGAGCTGGGAGTTCATACGGGCACGCATCATCGTTGCGTACAATTTGTTCGACGGAGACTCCGCCGCGATCTTTCCATATACCTCGTCGGCCTTCTTCAAGGCATTGATTTTCTCCTCGTTGAGGGTGTCTATGGTTGCCGCGTGCTGCGCGTAAAGGCGTGCGAGGCCGTCAAGGTCGGGCACAGAAGGCTTTTCAACCTTGCCAAGATATTCCTCATAATATGCCAATCCGTTTGTAAAGTCGTTCTTGGCAAGATATGCGTCAGAAAGCTGTTTGCGCACGTCGTTAAGCTCGGCGTTCATCTCCAGGGCCTTCTTGAATTCCTCGATAGCCTTGTCGAAAGCACTGTCGCCCATGAGCGCATAGCCGTAATACTGGTAGTCGCGGGCTGAAATCTTTGCGCTGTCTGAATTGTTGAAAAGTGCGTCTGCGTATTTCAAGGCGTTCTTGTAGTCCTTCAAGTCGGTGTAGTTGTAGAACGTAATACGGTTCATTGCCGCATTGCGCGGGTTCTTGCCAACGCCGAAAAGAGCCACTTTAAGACTGTTCTTTGAGTTAGCCAAAAGCAGTTCGGCTGTTGCATACTCAATAAGATAGTTGTCTTTCAGCTGGTTGAGGTCTACTTTTCCATAATACTCAACCGCCTCATTCAGCTTGTTGGCATTGTAGAAGAAGTGGCCGGCCTCTGCATCGACAGGATAAGTCGGGTCGATCTTGCGCAGCTCCTCAAGTCTTGCCACAGCTCCTTCCGGGTCAACCTTGCGGTACACGGCAGCGTACTTCACGTATCCAGTGGGGTTCGTGGGGTCGAAATGTATCGCCTGGTTATACCAGCTGGCTGCACCACCACCCTCATTGCTGCTGATTGCAGCCAAATCGCCGAGCAGGATGGCTGCAAGAGCCTTGCCCTTGTCATCCTTGCCACGCTCAAGAGCCATATTGGCATACTCGCGCGCCGAAGCCGTATCCTTGACTTCCATATAGGCGCGGCCTAACCCGGCCAAGGCTTCTGCGCTCTTTTTGTTCTCCTTTACAAAGTCTTTCACCTGGTCTTCAACGGCTGTAAGGTTTGACTGGTTAGCCTTGATGACCTTTGCTATGGCGTCAACCTGGGACTGAACGTCCTGAGCCATAGACGGAACTGACATTACTGCTGCCAAAGTTCCTGCTAATAAATATTTAATCGCTTTCATAATCCGAATATATTAAAAACAATAAAATACAACCAAAATACAAATCCGTCAATCACTGACGTTAACCGACTTTATTGTGACATTGCCATACATAGGGAGCAACCCGGACTTCATGATTATCAACTGTCCTTTGTAAGACTCTATAAAATGGGCGAACCCCCAAGGCAGTCCGTTAATGGGGTCGTTTAACAACGCATATATAGTCCTCACCAACGGGTATCTACCGTTGGCAAGCCATGCCTGGTAAGGCTTCCAGCTGTTCATCTCTGTCGCTTTGTCGAACCTGCTTACCGACATTACTGTTATATTCTTCTTAAATGTGGTGTTTGTGGTATCGCGCTTGTCGTTCAACCAGTTTGAACCGATTATCCCGATTGCGTTCGGCGTGCCTTCAACATAGTCTATCACCTCCTTGCTCGTCTTGGCCGCAATGATGTTCGGACTGTTGATGGGCTTGCCGGAAAGTAACGAGTCAACACAGAAATGCACGGTGCTTGACTTGTTGTTATCGAAAACCACTAAAATTTCACCTCGTTTCGACCCAGGCACGATGTCGCCCCAAGTCTTGGCCTGCCCGCTAAGCACACGTTTTATATCTTTCACGGAAATGCACGAATCAGTGTTTTCCCTGTTAATAATCAGCGACAGCCCGTCGTAAGCCAAAGGTATGGCCACAGGCAGATAATTACGGGCTTTAAGGTTTTCAAGCTCTTGCTTAGTAAAATTCCTTGAAGTTATCGCAAGCTGGATGCTGTCTTTCATCAACATATTCACAGCGTCAAGCTCATTCGTATATATCGGAGTCAACTTGGCGTCACGGTATATACTTTCAAACACTTGGATTTCTTCATCAATTATAGGGCTAAAACTTTCGTCAGAAGCGAATGAAATCGCTCCTGACGAATAAGTATCAGTCCTACCGTTCTTAGGTTTGTCGGCGCAAGCCGAAACAAAACCTAAGAGCAGTGTAAATCCTACTAAACCGTAGAATAGTTCTTTTCTCATCTTACTTGAATTACTGTAACCTGAATGTCACAGGAAGTGTGTACCTAACGTTCACAGTAGTACCGTTCTGCCTACCGGGAGTCCACTTCGGCATCGCGCTAACGACACGGACAGCCTCCCTGTCCAAAGACGGGTCTACGCCACGTACAACCTTGACATCAGAAATAGAACCAGTCTTGCTAACAACGAACTGCACGATAACACGTCCCTGAACGCCGTTCTCTGCTGCGATTACAGGATACTTGATGTTTTCGCTCAACCAGCTCATCAGCGCGCCTTGACCGCCAGGGAACGAAGGTTGCTCCTCAACTACGTCGAAGACCTTGTTTTCTTCTTCCTTGGGAGGTTCGGGCTGTGCGATTTCCTCCTTAGCCTTCAACACCTCACCGCCGACTTCATCGTTACCTTGAACGTTGAATGCACCGATGGTTGTCTTGGTCTTTTGGAGGTCGTCCTGGTTCTTCATTTCTTCCTCAGGCTTCACTTCCTCGTCCTTCTTAATGACAGGTGCAGTGAACTTGATAGAGCTCTTAACCCTCTCAACCTGCTTCGGCTGCTCAATCTTGACAGGAGCCTTCTTCTCAACCTTGGGCTGCTTCTTTGTCTGGATTTGAGACAACTCTACTCCAGTCGTAACAGCAACCCTCTGGTTTGCCTGAATCACATTTTTAATCGCAATGGCAGAGAAAATGACAACAGCAGCAATAAGCACGATCAAGAGCGACCAAAGATTGCGTTTGCCAGTACCCTTACGGAGACTGTAAGCCCCGTATGTCTGGTTCCTGCCCTCGAATACAAGGTCGCACCATGCATTAGATATTAAATCTACTTTTGACATTGTTTTTCGTTTTAAATGTTAACCAACGACTCCATCGCCCTTATTCCACGCGAACGCCTCGTTTGCTGAGGAGCTGCTTGTCTTCAGGAGAAATGTTGTCGATGACATACTTACCAATACTGCAAATCTGCATCTCGTCCAGAGCGTCAACCAAGTTCCTATAAGAAGCGTCGTCAGTTGCCTTGATGATGATTGTCAGCGTCGGGAGTTTCTCGCCGCCCACTTCACCGTTCTTCAACTTGTCAAGCTCCTTATTGTAAATGGAATCAGGATATTTAGCAGGGTCTTTCAATTTTTTTGCGTCAAGATCCAGCTTGGCTTTCATAATCGCAGCCACCGGAACAGAGCCGTCCTCGGTGACGTGATTGATAAGCACGTTGCGGATACCGTCCTTGCCCCAAGTAGTCTCTTTCAGACATGAGGGGTCGTCATAGTTAGGTATTCCCGCAATGTAGAAAATCTTGTCGTTGCCTGCCACAAAGATTGTAATAGTCTGTGAAGCCTTGGTAGCCGTCTTGTCCTGCTCTTGTACATTCTTATCGTTGCTCGGCATCGTCAACTGCATTGTCTGAGGTTTGCTCAATGACGTACAGAGCATGAAGAAGGTGATAAGAAGCATCATCATGTCCACCATCGGAGTGAAGTCGACGCGAAGGTCAACTTTCTTCTGCCTACTTGTATTCTTTTTTGCCATGACTTAGTCCTCCACCTTTTTATAAGAAGTTATAAGATAGTAACGGTTCTGGCTCATATCCTGAAGTTCTGACATGACTTTCTTGATGACTTTGTAAGGAGTCTTCTCGTCAGCCTTGATTGCCAGCTTCATATCCGGATTGTTGTCAGTAACGGTCTTAACCCAAAGTTGGAACTCACTCATACCGCCGTCAATGCTGTCCGTGGGAACACCCTTGTCCTGCTGAAAAGCATTCATCTGGTTAGATTCCTGGTTCAGGAACGCTCCCATTTCTTCCATTGACACGCCGATATTAGTGGCGCTGCGCACATTCTTCATCTGTGTCCCGTTCAGTGCCACCCCGAACTGGTCAGCCATAGTGCCAAGAGCTGTCTCCATGTCACCCGGCTTGTCCCAGCCCAAGAACACCTTACCCTTATTGTCGATAAGGATGGTCAGGACATCTTTCTCTGGAACCTTGATCTCCGACACTGAGCCTGGCGTAACGACCTTCACTGCCTCATTCTTCACGAACGTTGAAGTCAACATGAAGAACGTCAGCAACAAGACCATAACGTCGCTCATCGGGGTCATGTCTATCCAGATGGATTGTCTCTTAATTTTTACTTTACCCATAGTAATGAAATTTTAAAGGGTTAGTAAAATTAAGCTTCTTCTGCGTGATTGGCTTCGTATGTCTGAGCAATAGAATAACCAACCTCATCAAGGGCGTATGTCAGCTTGTCAATCTTGTTTGTGAATGTGTTATAAGCAATAACTGAGCACCAAGAAGTCAAGATACCGAATGCGGTGTTAATCAACGCCTCAGAAATACCAGTAGAAAGTGCGAGTGAGTCACCACCACCACCAGCAGCCAAAGCCTGGAATGAACGGATCATACCGATGACGGTTCCAAGAAGTCCGGTAAGCGTTCCGAGAGTTACGATAGTAGCGAGAATCGGAAGGTTCATCTGCAATGTAGGCATCTCAAGCTGTGTAGCTTCCTCGTGAGCCTGCTGAATCTTTGCAACCTTCTGTGCTTTCTTCAAGCCGGTAGCAGTTTCCATATCCTTGTAAGCACGGATTGAAGCTGAAACGACGTTTGCAACAGAGCCCCTCTGCTTGTCGCAGATGTTCTGAGCTGCATCGAAGTCACCCTTTGCGATAGCGGCCTTGATGTTGGCAACGAACTTTGCCAAAGAGCCTTTACCGAAAGCAGTGTTGAGGGCGAGCCAACGCTCGATGCTCAATGCGATGACAGTAAGCAAAAGTGTGTGGATCACAGGAACGACGATACCACCTTTGTAGATAGTGCCGAGAAGATTTGTCGGGTGACCAGCGGGGTCGTTACCTGCGAAGTTTGAAGGATTGCCAAGCAGGAGGTTGTATATCAAGATCGCAATGACAAGACATACAACGATAACCCAAAATGCTGCTCTAATTCCCTGGAAGCCCTGGTTCTTTTTCTTAGGACTTGCCGCTTTTTGTGTAGTTGCCATAATTTTTTGAATTTAAGTTTTATTAGTTAATTGATTAAGTTATAAAGTACGATTTAAGTCACATACAAGCTCTATCAAAACGTCTACTCGTAAAAGTAGCACACAAAGATAACAATTAATATGTAATAACAGCATTAATCACAATGTTTTTAACAATGTTTTTGACTTTTGCCGTTTATCTTCGTGTGCGACCTTTCGCATTATGACGTCTAAATCATTTCAACGCCGCCACGGCTTTCTTTATCCTCGCCATGGCTTCGCGTATGTTGTCGTCGCTTGTTGCGTAGCTCATACGGAAACATTCGGGATCGCCGAACGCGTCACCTGCTACAGTGGCCACATGGGCTACTTCCAAGAGATACAACGCAAAATCGGTCGAGGTGTTTATCGTGTGTGCGCCATCGCTCTTGCCAAAGAAGTTGCTGCATTTTGGGAAAAGATAAAACGCTCCTTCCGGCACATTGACTTCCAAGCCCGGAATGTCCTTGGCAAGGCTTACAATCAGGTTGCGCCTGCGCTCGAATGCCTTGCGCATTTCCTCAACGCAATCTTGCGAAGCCGTGTATGCTGCTGCGGCGGCCTTTTGACTTATCGAACACGGGCCACTCGTATATTGGCCTTGCAGTTTGTTGCAGCCTTTTACTATCCATTCCGGAGCGGCGATGTAACCGATGCGCCATCCCGTCATGGCGTATGCCTTAGACACGCCGTTGACAATGATTGTCCTCTCCTTCATACCCGGCACTTGGGCGATGCTGTTGTGCTTACCTATATAATTAATGTGTTCGTAGATTTCGTCGGCAAGGACATACAGACCGTCGTGTTTCTTCACCACTTCGGCGAGGCCTTCAAGTTCTTCCCTTGAATAAACGCTTCCCGTAGGATTGCTCGGAGAGCAGAGTATTATCAGCCTTGTCTTGGGAGTGATGGCCGCCTCAAGCTGCGCAGGTGTCATCTTGAAATTCTGGTCGAAACCGGCGTTGACAATCACAGGCACGCCGCCGGCGAGTTTCACCATCTGCGGATAACTTACCCAATACGGGGCGGGGATTATGACTTCCTCGCCGTCGTTGACGAGCGCCATCACCGTGTTGCAGACGCTTTGCTTTGCACCGTTTGACACAAGCACCTCGCCTACCGTATAATCCAAGCCGTTCTCGTTCTTGAGCTTGGCCACAATGGCTTCACGCAGGTCAAGATACCCAGGAACGGGTGAATACCTTGAAAAGTTGTCATCAATGGCTTTTTTGGCTGCGGCCTTGATGTGGTCGGGAGTGTTGAAGTCGGGTTCACCGACGCTCATGTTGATAACATCGATACCTTGAGCCTTCATTTCGGCGCTTTTCTGCGACATTGCAAGGGTGGCCGATGGAGCCAAACGATTAAGGCGGTCAGATAATTGTGTCATAATATTATTGATTTGTTTCTGCAAAATTAAATAATTTATTCGTTTCTAAAGAATAAAAGGTGCTATATTTTCGTGAAAAATGGAAAATGAGCCCGCACACAGGGCTGCATCCGTAAATTTTTACAGATGCAGCGTATGCCCCATGCGGTCTTTTTTCGTCTTCAGATATTTGTAATCGTATTCGTTCGGGGTTATCTCGATGGGCACGTTCTCGACAATCTCAAGACCGTAAGCCTCAAGCCCCACGCGCTTTGTCGGGTTATTCGTCATCAGCCTCATCTTGTGCACGCCGAGATGGCGCAGCATCTGCGCCCCGCAACCATAGTCGCGCTCGTCGGGCTTGAAGCCGAGATGCACGTTGGCGTCAACCGTGTCGAGCCCTTCCTCTTGCAGCTTGTACGCCTCAATCTTGTTCATAAGGCCTATGCCGCGGCCCTCCTGCTGCATATATATCAGCACGCCCTTGCCTTCCTGCTCTATCATCTGCATCGCCTTGTGCAGCTGTTGGCCGCAGTCGCAACGCTTGCTTCCGAAGATGTCGCCCGTGGCGCATGACGAATGCACACGCACCAATATCGGCTCGTCTGCCTGCCACTCGCCCTTTATCAGGGCCATGTGCTCAAGCCCGCTGCTCGTCTGGCGGAAAGGCACGAGTTTGAAGTGGCCGTATTCGGTCGGCATGTCCACCGTCTGTCCTACACTTATGAGCGACTCGCGCTGCAAGCGGTAGGCTATCAGGTCCTTGATGCTTATCACCTTCATGTCATACTTGGCGGCGAACTCCAACAGCTGCGGCAGGCGCGCCATCGTGCCGTCGTCGTTCATTATCTCCATAAGCGCGCCGGCGGGATACAGCCCCGTCAGCTTACAAAGGTCGATGGCCGCCTCGGTGTGGCCGCTACGCCTCAGCACTCCGTTGTCCTGGGCGTACAAGGGATTGACGTGTCCCGGACGGCCGAACGTCTGCGGGGTTGACGCCGGGTCGGCAAGCGCCTTGATGGTCTCCGCGCGGTCGTGCGCCGACACGCCGGTCGAGCAGCCGTCCAACTTGTCTATGGTGACGGTGAACGGCGTGCCGAGCACTGACGTGTTTTCATCAACCTGGCGAGGCAAGTCCAGCTCGTCGCACCTGCTCAGCGTTATCGGGGCGCACAGCACTCCGCGGGCGTGCTTCAGCATGAAGTTCACCTTCTCTGCGGTTATCTTTTCGGCGGCGATGATGAGGTCGCCTTCGTTTTCGCGGTCTTCATCGTCAACAACGATGACGAATTTTCCTTCCTTGAAGTCGCCAAGGGCTTCTTCTACTGTATTGATTTTAAGTTTTTCCATAATCCAGATTATACCTTATTATATAATATATGTCAGGCCGGCGTCGCAGCCCGCCCGGCTTTAAGACGTTCAATTTCGGCGATGCGCTTCACCATCTCGTCGTTGGTGTGCTTCACCACCCGCAGGTCGCGCAGCAGGCGCAGCCTGAACCTCCACATCCTGAAATACAGGAACAGGCCTACCGGCACGAGGATTGCCGACACCACGTTGAGCCACTTGCGCTCGAAGGGGCGCGTGTGGGCCTTCACCGCCATGTAGGGATAATCGTTGAGCAGCGTCAGCACCTTCTTGTCTTTCGTGTTTGAGAGGTCTTCGATTACGGCCTCAAGCCTTTCGCTTATCTCCTCGATAACATGGTCGGGCGTGTACTTGAAGAACACGTTTACAACGTTCGGGGCCATAAGCAGGTTGTGTTCGTGGGCATAGTCGTGTATCTCTTTGCTTATCCGTTCCAGCTCGTCGGCGTCGGCGCGGTAGTCGGGCGTGTCGATTATCACCTCCTTCATGTAGACGCCGCGCGCCGTGCGCAGGCCGAACATCCTCATGAACAGGTTGCGGTAGAAATCGACGTTGAACACGACGGAGTCTTTGTTGGCCTTGTAAGTGAAGAACACCGCCAGGGGCGCCAGCACCACGAAGGCGATAGTCTTGCCGAACCATATCGACCATTCGCCCGCCCTGGCCATGCGGTAGCCTGAATTGTCGAAAATGAAGAAGACAATGAACACCAGCACGGAGATTATCACCGGCACGCCAAGCCCGCCCTTGCGGATGATGGCGCCGAGCGGCGCGCCTATGAAGAAGAACAGGATGCACTGCAGGGCTATCGAGAACTTCGAGATGGCCTCTATGCGGTGCGACCTTATCAGGCGGTCGCCGTCAGCCGTAAGCATGCCCTTGAAGTCGAGGTCGTTCATCTCGTTCCTCACCGTCCCCATCGCCGCGTCCACCGCCGACAGCTTGTCGTCAACCGAAAGGCGTCCGTAAATGGAATCGAAGCTGAACGTCTTTGTGGCCGCCATCTTCACTGCCCTCAACGAGTCGGCCTTCGTCACGCGCGGCGACGCGTAATATGTCATGCGCGAATCCTTGTAGAACGCGCGGCCTATGCTGTCGTAAACGTGGTTGAGCGAGTCGATGTCAAGGCTTATCTGCCTTATGCTCTTGGCCTTGGCGTTGTTAGACAAGGCACTGGCGTCGGCAACGTTGAAATCAGAGTCAAATTCCAGCAGGATGGTCTTCTTTACGAAAGTCTCCCTGCGGTATGGCACGCCCGTGCCCCTCATCATCTGCTGCGACTTCATATTCTCAAACCACTCGCCGCTGTAAAGCGTCAGCAGCAGGTGCTTCTTCTCGGCGGTTGACTGCAACATTCCTGAGTCGGAGAGTATTATGGCGGCGTCCTCGTAGCTGTCGGTCATCTTGTAAATCATGACGCCGTAGAGCATACCCGTGTTCAGGTCTTTCTTCTGCACGTACAGGTTGCACTGCGGTATGCCGTCGTAGAACACGCCTTCAGGTATCTCAAGCTCCGGGCTCTTTTGCTTCATCGAGAGCAACAGGCGCGAGAACGACAGGTTGGCGTTAGGCCCGATGACGTTCTGGAAATAAAACGAGCAGCACGAGATTAACAGCACTATCACTATGAGCGACCTGAAAGCCTGCATAAGCGATATGCCGGCGGCCTTGATGGCGGTAAGCTCGCTGCTCTCGCCGAGGTTGCCGAACGTTATCAGCGACGACAGCAGGATTGCCAACGGTAACGCCTGCGGCACAAGCATAAGCCCCATGTACCAGAAGAACTGGGCCAGCACGTCCATAGACAAGCCCTTGCCTATCAGCTCATCGACGTACTTCCAAAGGAACTGCATCATCAATATGAACTGACAAATGAAGAACGTGCCCACAAAGAGCAGCCCGAACTGCCTGGCTATGAACTTGTCTAACTTCTTTATTCTAAGCATCGATAGTCTGCGGCAAGGGGCGTTTCGCCTTACCAGCTTGCAAAATTAGCACAAAAATAATAATATAAAGAAGTAAAAGCAAGAAAAAGCAAGAAAAAGTGAAAGGGTGAAAAAGTGGAAGGGTGAAAAAGCCTTCACTAACTTTAAGCCCATCCGTCTTTCACTTTTTCACCTTTTTCACCCTTTCACTTTTTCATCTTTCCACCTTTTCACAGTCCCGTTGAGCGGCGCAAGGTCTCGAAGTTGGCGTCCCAGATGTCGGCGAGGGTGTCCGTGTCGCCGTCAGGCGCATAGTCGGTGACAACGAGGATGTAATCGTTGGTTATGTCGCTCTTTTCCATCCGCAGCTCCAGGTAGGTGTCAAGATACTCGTCCTCGCTCCACCTTAGGCGGATATACTCACGTTCCTTCTTCTCAAGCATGGCCGCCGTCCTCGTCTCGTGGCTGCTCCAGGCGTTGCCCCAAGTGAAGACGAACAAGTCGCCGTCACGCTTCACTTCGTCGGCGAACCACTTTGAAAGTCCCTCCGGGGTGCTCATCAAGGCCCAGATTATATTGGCCGACTTAGAGTTAAGTTCGCGCTCAATACTGATTTTGCAGTCTGTCATAGTGCATTGCATTATGAATATCTGCCACAAAAATAATAAATTTGCACAAGAAAACAGCAAAAAGACGCAATATTTTTTGGTATGTAAATAAATTGTATTACCTTTGCACCCGCAAACAGCACAATGATGGCGGGATAGCTCAGCTGGTTAGAGCGTCGGATTCATAATCCGGAGGTCGTGGGTTCGGGTCCCACCCCCGCTACAAAAAAAGCCCTGTAATCGCTTGATTACAGGGCTTTTTATATGTCTTTAACCCAAATCAATTAATGTATAATGAAAAAGGGCTTAGCTGACACCAATAAATCCCAGTATTTTATTTGACATTTCGGTATTTTGTATTATTTTTGTAACAAAAAACAAGGAGATAATTTGATAACTCCAATAATAGAGCTTTATAAGTTTAAGCAAGCAATAGATTTGATTATTACTACTTTTTTTTAAGAATAATATCCGTAAAAACCGAATACTATTAAATTCATAATTTTATATCGACGCGACAAACAATATAACTAACAATGAAAAAGGTATATGCAGAAATCATAGCAGGAATTATTCCATTCAAAATGGCACGTAACCGTTGGCGCGGCATTTTACGCTACGGTCCCCTCAATGCCATAAAACTAATACATAAGTTACACAATGAACACGCTCAACCAAGATTTTACCTAGCCGTATGTGCCATAGCAAAAAATGAAGGACCGTATTTCAAGGAATGGATAGAATGGCACAAAAGCAAAGGTGTGGAAAAATTTTACATTTACGACAATGAAAGCTCTGACTGTACAAAAGAAGTACTCGATCCTTATATAAAATCTGGCATTGTAGAATACACGTATTTCCCTGGTTATAAGGTACAACTTACAGCTTACGACGACTGTTTAAAAAAACACCGCATTGACACACGTTGGATAGCACTAATAGATCTCGACGAGTTTATAGTTCCGATAAAAGACAAAACCATCCCTGATTTCTTGCACAGGTTCGAGCCTTTCCCTGCTGTGGAGATAAACTGGTTAGTTTACGGAAGCGGCGGTGCCAAAAAGAAAACGCCTGGGACTATGATGGAAAGGTTCAAACAGCATTCTCAATACTGTAACATTCTCAACCGCCACGTGAAAAGCATCGTCAACCCAAGACGTGTATTCACAATGATTGGTTGTCATGAAGCGGCGCGCATATCAGGACGCGCAGCCGACTCGCATGGCAACCCCATAAAAAAGAACTTCCGTGACCGTGAGCCTCAACAAGACATTATCCGAATAAACCATTACGCCGTAAAATCTTTCGAGGAGTTCTTAGATAAACAGGCAAAGGGCAGGGCTGCAGGAAGGACAAGAATGCTGAAGCTGGATTATTTCCACCGTTTCGACCTTAATGACATTGAAGACGACTGACCGTCTACTTCTCAAATTGTGATTTGTCAGGAAAGCGCCGACTCAGGAAATCGGCCATTCTCCTGCGGTCGTCGTCAGTTGCATATTCAGAATCGTTCATACAGAACAGCATCGGGTCATACCTTTCAAGTTTTTTGTAAAGTTTTTCCTTGTGTATATGCAGCCTGAACGAGGTTCTTTGCGTGACGTAATGCAAGTGGGCGTGCTTCTCCGCCAATGCGACATAGGCATACAAGTTACGCTGGATGTCGTTGGCACTACGCATATGGTTGGGCCATGTGGCCTCTATCTCGTGCTTGAATACTTGCTCCGCGTGCTCACAGTCACTTTTCAAATAAGCATCTATATTGTGGTGGGCTTTTCCTCCGAAATACACCCCGTACTTTTTTTCAACCAGGTCAGCGGCGTTTTTTATTATTTGAAGATAATTGCTCAACCGTCGCTTCTGTATTTTCTTTTTATACCACAGAGTGAATTTTCTAAACGGCCTACGGTTCATCCGTATTATGGGTAAGCCGTCAGGGGCGAAAAAATCAGAAGGCTTTACCGACTTATTAATAAAGGTGTCGTCATTGGCAAAGAGGAAATTCTCTGACAATCCGGGAATTTTACAGACAAAGTGCTCAATAACCGTGGAATTGAAGCACGGCAGACAGATTTCAGGCATGATGTCCCTGTGGTCAACAATACTGACTTTCGGATTTGAAGTATCAAGCCATCCAGGCACTTGGTTGTCCGTCACGATATATATTTTATGTATCCACGGTGCGTACATTTCCACCGAACGCATACTGTATTTCAACTCATCGTTATCTGCATACCGGCCTTTGCAATTTACGCCAGGCTGTTCCTCGGCAATTCCGATACAGGCGTTACGTTTCGCCAGCCATGCGGGGTCGTTACCGTTTACCCAAAGATATACCAAGTCTATCTCCATAATGTTTTTCTTATCATTTTTTCACCTTAATATTATTATAATGCGCGTCAATTTTCAAATTCAGATTTTCTGGGAAAACGCCTGTCCAGAAACTCCTTGACTTTCTTTCTGTCGTCATCCGTTGCATATTCTGAATCATTCATGCAGAACAGCACAGGATTGCACTTTTCCAGCAACTCGTAATGCTTTTTATTTTGTATATGGAAGCGGAATGACGTCTTACTGTTTACGTAGACAGGATGTCCACGTTTTTCGGACATAACCGAAAATGCAATAAGGCTGCGATGTATATCGTTGTCACTGCGCACATGGTTGCCCAAAGTCGGTTCTATTTCATCCTTGAATACTTGTTCTATGCGGCTGTAGTCGCTTTTCAAATAAGCATCTATGTTGTGATGGGGCCTGCAACCATAATAAACACCATATTTCTTTTTTACAAGTTTAGCGGCGTTGTCTACTATCTGAACATAATTTTTAAAAGACACACCGAAAAACAGTTTCTTAAATCGCAGATAAAAATTTCTCAACCTGCTGTGGTTGAGCCTAATTATTGGCAAACCGTCGTCTGCAAAAAAGAATTCAGGTGACACTGG
Source organism: uncultured Prevotella sp. (assembly GCA_944320255.1). Taxonomy (GTDB): domain Bacteria; phylum Bacteroidota; class Bacteroidia; order Bacteroidales; family Bacteroidaceae; genus Prevotella. Next base: position 14,070 of record CALUGU010000039.1, read on the forward strand.
CCTATTTATAAGTGTATCATCATTACCAAACAAAAAGTATTCAGAAAGTCCAGGGATACGGTGGATGAAGTGCTCTATAAGACTTGAATTAAAGCATGGTAGGCTTTCTGCTGGCATGATTTCCTTATGGTCAACCAACTGTATTTTTGGATTTGACATATTCAGCCATTTGGGTTTTTGACTATCGGTCACTATAAAAATCCTATGCACCCACGGCGCATACATTTCTATTGAACGAAGGCTGTATTTCAACTCTCCGTTGTCAGCGTAACGCCCTTTGCAGTTTACGGTTGACTTGTTCACGGTTTTTCCAATACAGGCGTCATGTTTTGCGACCCATTCCACATCACTGCCATCAACCCATAAATATACTAAATCTATATCCATAATTTCATAAACGACATTCATTAAAAATTATTTTTCAAAATCAGACTTATAAGGAAATCTCTTCTCCAAATAGGCCTTTGCCTTTCTCCTGCCTTGTTCTGTGACATATTCAGAATCATTCATACAAAAAAACATCGGGCATTTCTTTTCAAGCCTTTCATAATGGCTTTGCTTATGGATTTTCACTATCATTGATTCTTTTACGGTCACATAACGCAAAGCCCCGCGCTTCTCTGCGAGGGCGGCATACAAGATGACGCTGCGATGCACATCATTGTCATTGCGCACGCAGCTTGTCACGTTAGCCGAAAATTCCTTGCCGAACACATCCTCGATCATCCTTTTGTAATCGCTCTTCAAATAGGCGTCTATGTTATGGTGGGGCAATCCTGTATAATATTTTCCATACTTTTCTTTCACCATCCGCGAGGAGCGTTCAAGCATAATTCGGTAATTACTGAGATGTTTGTTGCGCACCCTTTCACGAAACGACCAGCGCAAATCCCTGAACGGCATCCGCCGGAGCCGTATTATCGGGAAACCGTCAGGTGTGAAAAAGTCACCGGGACTTGTCTTTTTATTCATAAACATATCATCGTTGCTGAACAAGAAGTGCTCAGCAAGCCCTGGGATACGATAAATAAAGTGTTCTATCAGGCTTGAATTGAAACACGGAAGGCTTGCCGCCGGCATTATTTCCGCATGGTCCACCACTCTTGTTTTCCCGTTATGCGTGTCAAGCCACTTCGGAGTCTGGTTGTCCGTAACAATGAATATCCTCCTCACCCACGGTGCATACATTTCTACGGCCCGTAAGCTGTATTTCAGTTCGTCATTGTCGGCGTAACGGTTCTTTCCGTCAGTTTCAGCGTTGCATGACAAGCTTTCGCAAAATTCATTATGCTTCTTCCGCCATACAGGGTCGTTGCCGTCAACCCAAAGATAAACCATGTCTATATCCGTCATATCGAACAAAATGTATAAAAATTCCTATTCTTTTTCAATGCGCAATATTTTAAGCGTAAAGATAACATATTTTTTTGTATTGCAATACCTGCTTGGATTAATTCGGCTGCCTTAACAACTAATATTCAAAAGACGACTTTTCAGGCAGTATGTGCTCAAACGCGTTTTTTATGGCGTTCATCACCTCCCCATAATTCCTGATATGAATATTGTCGTTGAGGCATACCAGCTTGTATTTCCGCCCGTAAATGGCCTTCACGGCCTGGCGTGAGCGCAGCAGCAACGGAAACATCTTCGTGTCAAGGTAGGTGTTATACGGCTCAAACTTGCCCTGGCATATCTGCCATGTGCGGAATAATTCAGGGGTATAGTCGTCCATACTGCGGAATTTATTGGCCGACGCACCTGACAGCTCGTCGCCTACAGCCTTCCACACCTCCTCGAATGTAGCCTTCAGATAAGGTTGCGCATTATGCGGTGTCCTAAGCGTTATGAATTTTCCGTATGGCTTAAGCAGGTAATTCCACCAAGCTTTAGAGCCATAACTTTTGTCAAACCACTTATTATGGAATTGCCCCAGCACCTCCTTTTTGTTGAAATGGCGGTTTATTATCCTTATACTATTCCTTAACGTCCCGTACCATTGCGACCACGACGGGTTGTATTGGAAAGCGGCGATGTCACACGGCAGCCCGTTCCTGAAGAAACGTCCGGGGTCGATATTGTCGGTTATGAAGAAATCGTCGTTAAAATACACGAAGTGTTCGGCCAGGCCACGTATCCTATGGAGGTAATACTCAATCACTACTGAATTGTATGTCGGCAGGAAGCGGTCGGGAATGTAGTCACTGTGGCTTACCAGATGGATTTTAGGGTTATTCTCGTTAAGCCATTCAGGCTTTTGCCCGCAAGTCACAAAATGGACTTTACGCACCCATGGGGCGAACTTTTCCACGCCACGGAACCAATACCTCAGCAGTCCATGGTCACGGAAACGGGCGTCAGAAACCCCGTTCCTGATTATGCCTTTGACACCTGAATATTTCATAAAGCCTGCCTTCCACGCAGGGTCGTCCATATCAACCCACGTAATTACAAAATCTATATCCATGACCTTGCGAAAGATTATCAGTTGGTTAATATGCCTGTGGAGGCGTCTTTATTCTTTCCCCTTGCATTCCTGAAACGCTTGTGCGACCACAAATACAATTCAGGCTGACGCCTGATGGTCTGTTCCAAGTGCATGAAATACAGGTCGGTCAATTCAAAATCAGGCAACATCCGCGGTTCGTCATGCAGCTTTACGAACACGGCTTCATAATAACCACGCCTGATTTTCCTCACGTCAAGGTAAAAGGCTTCAAACCCATAATGCTTGATTATCTTCTCCGTCCCCGTAAGCACTGGTACATCATGGTTGAGGAAATCCAAGTAATGGTGGGCGTCCCTCATCCTTGGAGCCTGGTCGGCGATGAAGCCTATGGCACATACTTTATTGCCGGCATTCTGCCGTGCGACGTAACGGGCGGTCTTGTGCATATCCACACAGACGGCTCCCATACGCTCACGAATGCGCATCATCAACTCATTCATATCGCCGTTGCTCAGCTTATGGTAGATTTGGGCACTGGCTGCCCCTTTATCCAGCCATAAAGGCAACGATGAAACCCATTCCCAATTACCATAATGTCCGAGGTATATCGCCACGGATTTGCCTTGACCGAGCAACGAATTAACGGTTTCGGTATTCCGAAATACCATATGTCGGCGTATGCTTTCTTCCGACATTGTGGCAAGTTTGCAGCATTCAAGTGCCATATCGGTGAAGAAACGGTAGAAATTTCTTTCCATCTTCCTTATTTCCGCAGGCCCTTTTTCGGGAAAAGCCTCGGTAATGTTACGGTGCACAATGCCGCGCCTGTATCTCACCAAATGGTAAAATACGGGACAAACACAATCCGAGAGAACGTATATGGCACGGAAGGGGATGCACGACAGCATTTTTACGCCGAATACAGCCATATTGTATTTAAAGCTGCCGCGCCTCGTCTTGGACGGCCGGTCTTCGGGTGCTGCATCTCGTTCAAGAACCGCAAGCCATTTGAAAAGTCCGCTTCCTGAATGTACGATTTTGCATTTCTCCGAATTTACAAATTCTGCACAAGCGCCCTTTGCGTATGTACCTGACCGCAACGCGACCGGTATGTCCCTCGCCGCCAGCTCTTTCACCTTGTGCATAGAGGGCTTCAACCCGCCTAAGTAGGCGCATGCGCAATATTCATACACCCACGGCGAAGAGCCGAGAAAATCAATGACAAGCACCTGCACGCCATCAAAGCAGGTTGTTTCAGTGCACTCTGAACAAAGAAGGCACTTGCCGTCAATGCTGGCGATGATTTCATTCAGTTTTTCTTCATAGATTTCATAAGGTATGAATATGAACTTTAGGTCCTTACGCTTGTTTGCCAAAGAGCACACCGCGCCCAAGTCCTTTTTATCCGAGATGTCTTCTGCAATAAAGACCTTCACGTCGCCGCAGAAAGCTTGTATTACCGAAGCCCCATAATGCTTTCTTGCGGTATCTACCGCATTATCAGTAAAATTCATAAATCAATGGAGGCATTCACATATATGCCGTTTCTTTTATCGCCTTCAGACACCCTTTAAAGGCACGTAACATATATGTATGAAAAAGACGTGGGTGTCTCTACTTCTCGCTTATCCCAGTCTCAGGCCTTCGCATTGCCTCCACAGAAGGATAAGCAACGCAGTCAGCCCACGTCGTGAGATATTATAATGACCCATCAGCATTCCACACGGAACGCCTATGGGTATATAATACACCCAACGCGGACGCTTTGTTGCCGTATCTTCTTCTGTGTCAAGTTTGCGAAGTTTGAGACTAGAAGATAACGTCCATAAACGTCCTTTTCCCACAAAAATCAGACCCATCATCCCCTTCTAGGGGCTGACTGAATCTGAATGCAAAGATAAGTATTAAAAACCAAACATACAAGTTTTATTGTTTTTTTATTCTAAACGTCCTGTTTTTGGGCATCGACGCATTCATCAACCAACCCCGCTTGTTGCGACACCGCATATTTTACGGTCTCCATCCATTGCCCAACCGACACACCTTTAGCAACGGCATTACAAAGAATGACCTTATCAGCCAATGCAACGAAGAAGCCCTGCAATCACTTGATTGCAGGGCTTCTTCGTATCAATCTGCCTCCTACGGCACTGCGCCGTAGAACCGACGGCGGTGGCTTAATACTCGTCAAGCTCCGCGCCCGTGCGCTCCATGATGTTGGCGGCTATCGTGTCGGCGCACTGTATGATGTTCACCAACGGGTAGCTCTTGTTGGCCGTGTCGTAGCTCTTGGTGTCTTCGATGCTGTTCAGGTTCAGCCCCCACGCGCCCATGTGCCAGCGTATGGCCAGCATCTCGTCGTCGTACATGTCAAGGCCGGCGCAGAGCAGCAGTATCACCGACTTCTCGCCGTGGCCCATCGGGAAGTTCTTGTAGCTAACCTTGTAGCCCTCGCTCTCCTCCCAGACGCCCATCACCTTGCGCCGCTTCGTGGAGCGGCGGTAGATGTCGGCCTTGCAGACGTCGTGCAGCAGGCTGGCAATTATCACGCTTTCGCGCTTCACCTCGTTGTGCAGCGTCGGCTCAACTTCCGCCAGGTGCTCCCATAGCAGCAGCGCGGCGCGGCACGTGTTGAGCGAGTGGCGCGCCAAGCCGCCTTCCACGCACAGGTGCTTCGAGGCCGAGGCCGGCGCCGTGAAGAAGCCCAAGTCCTCAAGGTACGCTATGGTGTCGTCAACGCCGTCGCGCCCGGTTGACTTCAACAGTTCGATTATCTCTTCTTTTACTTCTGTGTTGCTCTTGTTGTCTGCCATTTCCTTACCTTATTTAATAATATACAGCCGCCAAAGGATGTTTCGCCCTTAACAGCTCACCTTCTGTTCCGCCGCGGGCGGCTGTCTGCAAAGATACAAATTTATTTTGTGCGGCGTGGCTTTCTTCGGGCATTTTATCGTGCAAATATCAAGGAAGACCTCAACGGCCGGGCCGGCCTGTCCCCTATGGTGTGCGTAAAGCGGTTCATCAGTAATTTATTTGGATGACACTTAAAAAAATAACAATTAAAAAATTAGACCTGACAGATGTCATTTGTCGTGTACGGTCGGCGTCGAAGACGGATGTCCGCTACGCGGAAATCAAAAATTAACAAGTGAAAATTAAACTAATCCTGCGTCAACAGTTGTAAACATACGGCGTCGAAGACGTCGAACGATGCTTAACACTAAGTTTGCAAAATTCGCCCTCTTCGAGGCCACTTGTTGGGAACCACCGAGGCTTAGACGGTTTAATTTTTAATTGTTAATTTGTAATTTCCGCATTGCGGACAGTCCGCTTCGAGGCCTTATATGGCGTTTGCTGTCATACACTTAAAGTGCGGATGAATCCGAAAAGCGGCAAAACGCAGTGCGTTTTGCCGTCTTTTGCGCCGTGATTTGCCGTGAATTGCAGGCCGATTTACGGCAAATTGCGAAGGCCCTGACAGCCAACTGTTTCCGAAGGCGCGCACTGTTAACGCCGACAGCGGCGCAAAGCGGGGCGCAACTGTGAAAAATTACAAAAAGCAAGCAGCGGCAGTCAAATAATCGCCGTTTTCCTTTGGAGTTACACGATAAAAGGCTATATTTGCACAGTTCTTATGACACAATGTTAGTTTAACGAAAACTTATACTATGGAAGTCGAAAAAATCATGCAAGAACTGGAGCAGAAGCATCCAGGAGAATTAGAGTACTTGCAGGCCGTAAGGGAAGTGCTGCTTTCTATCAAGGACGTTTACAACCAGCACCCTGAGTTTGAAAAAGCAAAACTTATCGAGCGTCTCGTTGAGCCGGAGCGCGTTGTCACGTTCCGTGTTCCTTGGGTTGACGACAAGGGCGAAGTCCATGTCAACCTTGGCTACCGAGTTCAGTTCAACAGCGCCATCGGCCCGTACAAGGGCGGTTTGCGCTTCCACCCGTCGGTTAATCTCTCAATATTGAAGTTCCTCGGTTTCGAGCAGACATTCAAGAACGCGCTCACCACGCTGCCCATGGGCGGCGGCAAGGGCGGCTCTGACTTCTCTCTGCGCGGCCGCAGCGACGCCGAGGTTATGCGTTTCTGCCAGGCGTTCATGACTGAACTTTACCGCCACATCGGTCCGGACGAGGATGTTCCCGCCGGAGACATCGGCGTCGGCGCACGCGAAATCGGCTACCTCTTTGGCATGTACAAGAAACTCACCCACCAGTTCCAGGGCGTGCTCACAGGCAAGGGCATCGAATGGGGCGGCTCTAAGATACGTCCTGAGGCTACAGGCTTCGGCGCACTCTATTTCGTAAACCAGATGCTCCAGACCCACGGACACGACATCAAGGGCAAGACGGTGGCCATCAGCGGCTTCGGCAACGTGGCATGGGGCGCCGCTACGAAGGCTACACAGCTCGGAGCGAAGGTCATAACCATCTCCGGACCTGACGGTTACATCTACGACCCCGAAGGCATCAGCGGCGAGAAGATAGACTACATGCTTGAGCTTCGTGCCAGCGGCAACGACGTCTGCGCTCCTTACGCCGAGAAGTTCCCCGGCTCTAAGTTCATCGCAGGCAAGAAGCCTTGGGAGGTTAAGTGCGACATCGCCCTGCCTTGCGCCACACAGAACGAAGTCAGCGGCGAAGACGCCGACATGCTCTTGGCCAACAAGCCCATCTGCATCGCCGAGGTTTCCAACATGGGATGCACCGAGGAGGCCGTTCAGAAGTTCATGGCCGCCAAGCAGCTCTTCGCTCCCGGCAAGGCTGTCAACGCCGGCGGCGTAGCCACTTCAGGCCTTGAGATGACGCAGAACTCTATCCGCCTGAGCTGGAGCGAGGCCGAGGTTGACGAGAAGCTGCACCAGATTATGCACAACATCCACGAGCAGTGCGTCAAGTACGGCCGTGAGAGCGCCGACTACGTTGACTACGTTAAGGGTGCTAACATCGCCGGCTTCATGAAGGTTGCCAACGCCATGATGGCCCAGGGCATTGTATAATCAAAATGAAAGTGTGATAAGCAAAGTTTTTCTCATAATACTTTTCACCGTAACTGGCTGTACCTTCCTCCCCGCACAGGAGAAAGGTATGGCCAGTTATTATTCCAACCGTATGCACGGACGCCGCATGAGCGACGGCACGCGCTACCACAAGGACAGCCTGACGTGCGCCCACAAGCGTTACCCGCTGGGCACGATGCTGAAGGTGACGAACCTGAAGAACAACCGGAGCGTGGTGGTGAAAGTGACCGACCGCTGCGGCAGCCGGCGCATCATCGACTTGTCTTACGCGGCGGCGAAGCAAATCGGCATGATAACGGCGGGCATAACGATGGTGAAGGTGGAGAAATACACGGCTCCGCTGACGGCTCCCTTCAAGCTCGAAGACCATCCCGAACTGCCTGAACTCGACTTCGAGGTGACTGACAACGGCGGCGACTACAAGCCTATCTGGATGAAAACAGACGACGAGGACAAGGCGCAACACGAAATAAAGACGCAAAACCGCCACCACCACACCAACACCAAGCAGCACAAGAAGAAATAGCTGGCGGACTGGTAATTATCTGCAAACCAGCAAGTTACGGTGTGGCAATATTCTTCCGACCCCAACCGGTTCCCCCACCCCAGGCATCACTCATTCCAACTCACGGCAAATCGCATTGCAAAAGACCGTTTTTTACCGCCCGATTTGCCGTCTTTTACAAGCCGAAAAGCCATAAGTTGCAATCAAGGATTTATCAACAGGAAAAGCAGGACATACGGCCTCGACATCTTTGTCGCCGCCTTACGCCCCTTTGCCGGCGGCATCCCTATGCTTAGCCGGCGGCGCATACTGCCGTTTCCCGTCTTCAGGCACGTGGCAAAAGCTCACAGCCTGCCCGCTTGACAGTAATCACCGATACTGCCAAACAGCCTTGTTTTGTTAATAAAACATAATGAAAAGCCTTTTAATTTACGTTTATTTGGTTTATATTATAAACCTATTTATCTTTGCCGAAAAGTGATACGTTTAACTAAAAAGAAAGGAGACGGATTATGGAAAACAACAAAGGAATGACTGCCGAGCGAAGCCTTGAAATAATAAGAGAGGCCATCGAGCAGGGCAAACGCGACGTTGCGCGCAACGCCGGCACGCCGATGATAATGTGGGGCGCGTTGACCGCCGCCACGGGTTGCGCCGTGTTCACGCTTTGGACGCTGACAGCCAGCCCCACGTGGAACGCGCTTTGGTTCGCGATGTGCGCCGTGGGGTGGATTGTCTACGCCGCAATGAGGAGGAAAGAGCGCACGGCGGGCAAGCCCGATTCGTATGTATGGCGGCTCGTGCGGTGGGTGTGGACGGTGTTCGGGATGCTCGCCGCAGCCGCCGCTTTCATCGGGATGCTGACTTACGACGCATCCGTCTACGGCTCGCGCCTGCCGATTACGGTTACGATAATCCTGCTGTTGATGCAGGCTTCGGCTGTGACGGCTTACGCGCTGAAGGACAAGGCGTATGGCGTTTTCATCGGAGGGAACATCATCTTGGCGAACTTCGCCCTGATGTATCCAGGTCCTTACGAGGCGTTGTGCCTCGCCTTGTCAGCCGTCACGCTGCTTATCTTACCTGGAATAATTATCAACCGCCAGGCGAAAAACGCTGAATGACAAAACAAAAAGACTGTATGGAGAACGAGAAACTTACCGAGCGTGAGAGCCTTGAGCTTATCACGCGCATGATAGAAAGGGCGCGAAAGACAGAAATCGGCCGCCTCAACTTCGTCACCTTGTACGGAGTGTTGGGGTTGGTGATGTACACGCTGAGCCTGATATGGCCTGTTGCTCCGTTCTTGCTGTTATGGATGGCCGTGCCAGTGTTGAGTTACGGAGTGCCGTTTTTCTACCATAAGATGTGGCGCAAGCAGACTACTGTCACCGGCGACATAATGAAACGCTGCTGGGGTATGTTGGCTTTGACGGGCGTCACGGTGCCTCTCCTCGGTTCGTTGGGCAACCCTGCGGCCGTCACTCCGCTCATGGTCATCGTTGGATGCTGCGCCCTCTTCATGCTTAGCGGCGTTTACCGTCAAAAGACTATACTTTGGGCGAGCTTCGTTGGCTTCGCCTTCAATGTCTTGCCTCTTGCTTCAGACGGCACGATTAGCCCCTCTACGGCGTTTTGGTCTTACGTGTTTTTCGCTTATTGTGTGTACATCGGCCTGTCGCTGCGTGGCAAGGCTGACGAAATAAAGCAGTTGTGATGAGACCGCTAAATCCCCTGCTCCACAGCGAACTGCGCCTCGCGGTTATGTCGCTCTTGGTAAGCGTAGGCGAGGCCGACTTCGTTTACCTGCGCAAACAGACAGGGGCGACGGCGGGAAACCTCAGCGTGCAGCTTGAGAAACTGCGCCAAGCGGGCTACATCGACATAACAAAGAAGTTCATAGGGAAACGCCCCAACACGTCGTGCCGCCTGACAAAGGAGGGCATGGCGGCATTCGAGGAATACGTGGAGGCGATAAAGGAGTATTTAAAAGCCCCCTCCCGGCCTCCCAAAAGGGAGGAGAAAGGGTAAGAAAAAGCCCCCGTCCAACCTCCCAAAGGGGAGGAGTTAGTTAGCAAAACCATACGGCCAACCTGTCTCCTCGCCTTGGGGAGGCCGGGAGGGGGCTTCCTTCTTACAATTCCGCAACAACTTCTATTTCAACCAGAGCGCCCTTCGGGAGGGTCTTCACGGCAACGGCGGAACGTGCGGGGAACGGCTCTTTGAAGAACTGGGCATACACTTCGTTCATCGCGGCGAAGTTGTCCATGTCTGAAAGGAACACCGTAGTCTTGACAACGTGGCTCAAGTCGATGCCGGCCTCGGCAAGGACGTTGGTGACGTTGGTGAGCGACTGGCGCGTCTGCTCCTTTATTCCGCCCTCGGCGAACTCACCCGTTGCGGGGTCGATGGGCACTTGTCCTGATGCGAACACAAATCCGCCGGCTACTATAGCCTGGCTGTACGGGCCCAAAGCCTTGGGCGCCTTGTCTGAATGTAATGCTTTCATTTCTTTTTGTTTATATTTTGTTTTCAGGAGGAAAGGAGTAAGGAGTAAAAGAAGTAAGGGAAATATACTTGCCGGATGTTATCCATTCAAATGGCCATACGTGCAGCATGTCATCGTTTTTCAACATCCGCCATAGCTTATTCCCTTAATTCGTACATCCTAACTCTTTACCATTCATTCATAGTTTTTTACTTTTACGGCATCCGCCCGCCCTCCCCTGGGAGGGTTGGGGAGGGGCTGCCATACGTTCATTTCAGCTTAAAGCCTTTCTTTTGCAGGCCTTCCTTAATCGACTCCACGTGGTCGTGGTTGCGCGTTTCGAGGCGGACGCTAAGCTCGCAGGCGTTGACGCTCTGGCCGTAGACACCGCGCTCGTGGTGCACGCTGAGGACATTGGCACCGAGCGAGGCCAGCACCTCGATGACCTCAAGCAGCTGTCCGGGCTTGTCGGCAAGCTCCATCGTGAGCGTGCAGATGCGCCCGTCCTTGTCGAGACCGCGGTTGACAACGCGGTTGAGGATGTTCACGTCGATGTTGCCGCCGCTCACGAGGCAGATGGTCTTCTTGCCCTTGATGGGCACCTTGTTGAACATGGCCGCCGCAACGCTCACCGCTCCCGCGCCCTCGGCTATCATCTTCTCCTCCTCCATGAGGCGCAGTATGGCGGCGCATATCTCGTCTTCACTGACGAGGGCTATGTCATCAATGTACTTCGAGCAGATGTCGAACGTCAGGTCGCCCGGCGTTTTCACTGCGATACCGTCCGCCACGGTTGACACTCCGGGCAGAGTGACAGGCTCGTGTTCGCGGATACTGCGGTACATACTCGGCGCGCCGGCGGCCTGGACGCCGTAAACTTTGACTTTGGGGTTGAGCGACTTTATGGCGAAAGCCACGCCGCTGATGAGTCCGCCGCCGCCGATTGGCACTACTACGGCCTCAACGTCGGCCAGCTGGTCGAGCATTTCAAGGCCGATCGTGCCCTGGCCGGCAATCACGCGCTCGTCGTTGAAGGGGTGGACGAAGGCGTAGCCGTGCTCGTCGCGCAGCTGAAGGGCGCGCTGGTAGGCGTCGTCGTACACTCCGGGCACAAGGCAAATCTCCGCTCCGAGGCGGCGCGTGGCCTCAACCTTGCTTATCGGCGCGCCTTCAGGCAGGCAGATGAGCGACTTTATTCCGTGGCTCGTCGCGCCGAGGGCGACGCCCTGAGCATGGTTACCGGCGGAACAGGCTATCACGCCTTTCTTCTTTTCCTCGTCGCTAAGTTGCGACACCATGTAATACGCGCCGCGCACCTTGAACGAACCAGTGATTTGCAGGTTCTCCGGCTTCAGGTAAATGTCACTCTCCGGATTGAGCTTAGGCGCGTGCACGAGGTCGGTGCGCCTAAGTATCTTACTAAGCACGTAACGTGCCTTGTAAAGGTCGTCTAAATTGAGCATATTTTTCGTTTAATTAGATTTCGGTATGCAAATTTATAGAAAATATCCGACACTTGTACCGGCAAAGGGGATTATTTTTCATACCGGAGGATGAAAAAGCAGGCACGAGCCATCACCGCCTTCAGGGCAGGAACTTAACTGGCGGCGCAAGCCAGGGGACTGATTTCAGCGGCGTTCCGCAGTGTTTTGTAAGTCGCTGACTGTCAAGGCCTTTGCAATTTGCCGTGAAACGGCCTGCAATTCACGGCAAATCACGGCGCAAAAGGCGGCAAATCGCAGTGCGTTTTGCCGCTTTTCGGATTCATCCGCAAATCTTTTGGATGAGAAGAAAATAAAAGATACATATAAAACAATGCGAAACGCCGTCCTTGTAGGGACATAATTAGCTTAACGCTGACCTTTGGTTCATTATGTCCGCACGTTTCGTTAGAAACGTATTTTATTGGTATTCAGACATTTAAACGCTCTTTCAGAGCGTGCGGACATAATGAACCAAAGGTCAGCGTTAAGCTAATTATGCCCCTACAATGGGTGTGTTCAGCTTGCGTTTAATTTCAAAAACAAAGTTATGCCATCCAATGGAGGGTGTATCATAATTCTGAAGTTATCAGGAGTTAACAGGAGTTAGGCTCGTTTCACTCGCCGGAGTTAACGGACAATACTCTATGTTAC
>CALUGU010000040.1 GCA_944320255.1 uncultured Prevotella sp.
GTCAACTATAAAGGTACTAAAAATATTCCATTCCCACAACTTTTTTAATGGTTTTCTTATGCCGAACTCACGTTAATAGTGCCTGCATCCATGTCATAAACAACGATGGAAGCGGAACTCGAATAGACCATGTTCAATCATGGGAGAATATACCTGGAGGATGGAATGAATGGACACCAGGAAATAAATAGATAACGGTTTAGTCCAAATAAATAAAAACACCAAAATTATGAAAAAAATAAATATAATAATCACTATTGCCCTTTGCTTTATATTTGGTGCATGCTCAAATGATGACAACTTCTTTGACGAAAGTGCAAAGAGTGAAATCACTCCGGGCACATATTATGCCGATTTGTTATTGGCGACTGAAGCAAGTGGAAATGTCAATTCAATAACCAGAGGTGGACCAACAAACTTGGGAATGTTCACTGACGTTTATCCGTATAATTACATTTATTTACACCGTGCCGACGATCTTAGCTTGGAAGAAGGGCATCAGTCTATCAAAATTCCATTAAAGGAAGTGACGTACTGTGACGATTGTAGAGGTATACATCTTGAAGTAACCATTAAAGACAATGGAGAAGGATATACTGTGGCAACTGAAGACGGACAAACATTAACTTTAGCCGACGATGATAAAGTATATTTTTCAACAATAGAAGACACATATTGGCAACCAACAATATTAGAAGAAGGAGGTTCACCTGTTTCAGGAAAAGATGTCTTTATGCAGGACAGTGAAGTAAACAAAGAATTGCTTAGAAGTGTAAATGATTACAGCAAAGAAGAACTTGTTGCATTGCTTCAAAATACAACTCCAGAGATAGAGATGGAGCGTCACTGCACTGCGTTCAAAGTCTTTTTTATGTTTACTAACATTATGCCTGGATATGTATCTACGATAGACAGAGATACATGGATTAGCACGCTAGGAGAGGATTTTGCGCCTGAAAATTTTTATATAAAACTTTATTTAGGCCCAAACTTTACTAGTAATTACAATGTTTTTAGTGACAACACTGATAAAGATAAAGACGGAGGATTTTATGTGACTAACCAAGAAAAATATACTTCGTTTGAATATACTTTTTACACAAGCATGGGAGGAGGTGAAGAAGGGTATGTTCCTTATTCATATTATGGATATGGGTATAACACAGATGCTGACTATCATCTAATAGCTCCCTTAAATATGAATATTCCAGTTGACGATTTCTGTGTTTATGCCTTTGTGAAATATACTCCTGACATCACAAAAGAAGATCCAGATTTCTTAACAAGCGATGAAGGAGCAAAATGGTTCCCTATACAAATTCCACGAATGACGTTGCAAACAAACACTGTTCATTGGATTGCATTAGCATTTGATATTAGCAACCTTGAAGAGTTCAAAACAGATGCTAACAATGTTTCAAGATTAACAAGGATATTGACTGGCCCTGAAAGGATGGAACTTAAATACCCATACAAAGTAATAAACATCGAAGAATAATTTTTCATAATCAACAAAATGTGAAAGCTGCGTTCGTAAGATAAGCGCAGCTTTCTTTGTATAATGCACAAAAAGGTAACACCATGACGTACATTCGCCGCCGGGAGACAAGCTCCCTTCCGCAGATTTCACCACGTTGTCTGCGTCACCACGTTGCCCCACGGCTTTAGAATGAATATCTGTACTATACAGTGGCATCGATAATTCAGTCTAATTTATTTTAAAAGGACGGCCCCGCGTCCCATCGAATGTCATGCATAAATAGCTCCTTTCATTGATTATCGCGGTTGCGCTTATGCACAATGTGAATATCTCTTTCCAAGAGAGACGCACCGGCAGCCAAAGTGTTGACTGTCAAGAATTTGCCAATAAAGATGCGCCTTATTAGCTAAACAAATTGCAGCAATTTGCTAAACAAAAAACATCTAAAAAAATTTTTTAACTAAATAAATGGCTTTATTTTCAAGAATTTGTATAATTTTGCCAAACGAATGCGTGTCTCTTGGAAAGAGATTTTGATTTAAACACTGATAAAACAAGAGCCAGCGCAGTCAGCAGTATTCACAAAGCACTGATTACAAGCTCGTTAGCCTCATCCACCATGTTGACGTCTAACGACGAGAAATATATCTGTGTGATTTTTTCCGACGAATGCCCCAGGCTCTCGCTGATTACCGCAAGCGGCACGTTCTTGCTCCTGGCAATGCTCGCCCACGAATGGCGGGCGCAATACATCGTAAGTGGAATGTCTGACTTCACCATCCTCGCAATCTCCTTCAACGCCCTGTTTATACGGCACAGCGCATTTTTCACCTGCCTTCTCACGTCACCGCCCGGCCTCGTGATTACCGGCAAGATGTACACACTGTCACGATTACCGTATTTCCAGGCGATTTCCGCCATGCAATCCTCCCACTTTATCGTGAGCCGCTGCCCAGTCTTCCTCCTCCTGTACACTAAGTTTCCGCTGTTTATGTCGGTCTTCTTCAAGTATGCCATGTCGATAAACGACATCCCCCTCGTGTAAAAAGAGAAAAAGAACATGTCACGCGCGAAGGCCAAACGCGGCTTGCCTGCCAAGTCCAACGCCCTTATGCGCCTCAACGTACTCAACGGCACGGCGCGTTTCATAGTCTTGGCAACCCCTGTATATACGTGCTTGAAAGGATTGGCCTGCATGATAATCCCTTTTTCGACAGCACGGTTGTACACCGCCCTTATTATCCTTATGTAAAACGAAACTGTGTTGGGGCACGAGCCGTTGCTTTTCAGCCAAGCCTCATACCTGCCCATAAGGCTGCAATTAATCTCCCCGATGGACAAGTCCTTATAATCGCAAAACTTCTTAAAGCTGCTCAACGTCGCGGTGTAAGTTTCCGACGTCCGTATCTTCCCTAAGTTTTTCAGCTGCGCGATAATGCCTTGCATAAACGTAAACACGGAAACGCACTCTCGCTGGTTATAAAACTTGGCAACGATGTCGTCCGACGAAAAATCCTCATTTTGCAGCTTGAACTGCGATATTATTGTTTCTATACGCTCGGTGTCTTGCGTTATATGCCTGGAAACCGACAAAAGAAAATCCCTCCTTGGAGCATCCGCGCCCGCAGGTATCACCAATGAAGACCTTTTACAGTCCCACTCGTCAGCGAAAATGCAGTATCTGGTTTTTATTTGCCTGATCATCCTTTTATGGATTATTTGATAATACACTGTCCCCCTTCTCCTCTCAACAGAAGACTGACGAAACTTTATTTTAATTGATGCCATATTTGTTTGATTTTACAATTAAATACCTAAATATACCTTATTTTTCGTAGAACGCGCCGATATTGGCATGCCATGTTTCATAAAAATCCATCCAACAAGGCAAAACCAACACCCTCTGTATAATAAACAAGGCCTTTAATCCCCTATAATCACACACTTTTTAAAACACATTCAACCAACATAAAGCGCATAAATAACAACAAACAAGCATCAATAAAAACTCTCATCACAGGCTTTTTAGCACTCAAAAAGCCTATTTTTTACGCGAATTTGAAGTTTTTTCATAAAAATATC
Organism: uncultured Prevotella sp.; assembly: GCA_944320255.1. GTDB lineage: Bacteria > Bacteroidota > Bacteroidia > Bacteroidales > Bacteroidaceae > Prevotella. The sequence continues at coordinate 3,563 of CALUGU010000040.1, forward strand.
GCAAAACATTTGGTGGTTTGAAATAAAACGCCTACCTTTGCACTCGCATTTGAGAAACAACAAATGCTGACGCGCTTGTAGCTCAGTTGGTAGAGCATCTGACTCTTAATCAGAGGGTCCAGGGTTCGAACCCCTGCAGGCGTACAAATGAAACTTCCGATAAGATTGCTCGAAACAACTTATCGAAAGTTTTCTTTTATGTATCAAGTCGTTTGCAATTCAAGGCTGGAAGGACGTTGATGCCGGCGCAAAAAAACGTGTAGATGGATTGTCAGAAACATTCTTTTAAGATTTCAACAATATTCCTTGCACGCCCCATCGTGTAAAAATGAACCACCGGGACGCCGTGAGCAAGAAGGTCCTTGCACTGCATTATGCACCATTCCGTACCCGTGCGATAAGCCTTCTCCTTGTCTTCGCCGGCCTTAATCATCGCTTCCGTCAGCTCAACGGGTATGTCAAGAGAGAACGCTTCAGGCAACATGTTAATCTGTTTCACATTGGAGAGCGGCTTCAAACCTGGAATTATAGGCACTGTAATGCCCGCCGCGCGGCACTTTGAGACGAAATCATAATACACTTTATTGTCAAAAAACATCTGGGTGACGACGTAATCGGCCCCAGCTTCCACCTTTTTCTTCAGGTTGGCGATGTCCGTTTCGATGTTTGGAGCCTCGAAATGCTTTTCAGGATAGCCCCCCACCCCGATTGAAAAGAAATCGTCAAACTTCCTGACAGCCTCAACCAACTCACTTGCATACTTGTAACCGCCCTGCACGGGGGTGAACCTCTTTTCGCCGACGATACTGTCGCCCCTCAACGCCATAACGTTCGAGATGCCCATGAAACGGAGGTCGTGAAGCCGGTTGTCTATCTGTTCGGCCGTAGCCCCTCCGCAGATGATGTGCGGCACGGTCTCAACGTCAAACTCTGACATTATCGCACCGCACACGGCTACTTCGCTCACACGGTTTCTTACGAGGTGTCTTGAGTAGGTGCCGTCGGGCTTCAGCCTGTACTCGCATTCGTCCCTGTGGCAAGTGACGTTGATGTACCGTGGGCTAAACTCCATGAAAGGCCGTATCGACTCGATAAGTTCCTGCTTGGTAAGGCCTTTCAGCGGCGGAACAATCTCCAATGATGGGAAGGCAGCGCCGCCCCGTGCAAGTATTTCGCTTATTCTCATTCCTTTGTCATTTTTTCATGTAACATAATGCAACGGCATAAACCCGGCGCATTGTTAAATCACAATTCATCCGAGAAGATGTCCGAGGTAACGGCGCGCCTCGTCCTGGCCCATACCGCGCCTTGCGGCGTACTGGTCGAGCAGGCTTGGCGATATGCGGCGTATGTCAGGGTAAGCGGCGTATTTGTGGATGAACACCAAGCCGCAGACTGACGCTTCGGGCGTCATGGCACAACTGTCAGTCAGACTGATGCCGAGCTTTTCTGATTCAGGCAAAAGCCGCAAGACGTCGCGTTTCAGGGTATGATCGGGACAACTGGCGTAGCCCGGAGCGGGCTTTATTATACGCCATCCGCCGCCCGGCACAACGTCTTTCCTTATTTGTTCATCCAACCACGACGAGGCGGCCTCGGCGAGAGTGTTCATCACGGCGTGCTCCATGATGTCGTCATAGTCGGTTTTCCGTCCATCTTCAAGCCCGTCGCCGCCTGACGCCTTGTCAACGCTGACGGCGAAAACTCCCATCGGCGACGTGAAACCGTAATCCTCCGGCGGAACAAAGTCGCACAAAGAGAGACGCAGTTCACGCCCGTCAGCCGCCGGAGACGGCCTCTCCTGCCTCATCATTGGCAAGACTTCAAGCCCACCGCCGCGGCGGATAATTATGTCGTCAGCCTTTGAATATGCGTCAAACCAGCTCAAACCGGCCATTATACGGCATTCTTTACTACCGGCAAACCGGCTTATCAGCCCCTCGGCCTCCGCCTTCAGGGCGGCCAAGTCAGGCGAACCGGCGTTCACCTTGCCACATTTCACGCCCCAGACGGAATAAAACATCTTCCAGTCGAAATACGGCATTACGTCAGCTATGCCTACTTCTGCCACACCGACGCCCGCCGGGGCTGCGATGTCAAGATAACTTTCACGCGGGAACGCATGGCCGGCGTCGCTCCCGCCTGCCGCCTCGTCCGTGCCGGGGGCGTATTTTCCGCTTGCGCCCTTGACGCCCGAAGGATTGCCTACGGCGGCGTATTGCTCACGTATCCGGGCCTGTTCATCGTGCTCCTCGGCTTCAAACCAGTCACGGTCAATCATGCAACTCTTTGCCTTAACAGCCGTAGCCGAGGCGTCGGCACCGTAAAACACGTGGCCGTAGAGCGGTGCCAGCTTCACGGCGGTATGCAAGGCGGAGGTCGTGGCGCCGCCGATAAACAGCGGGACGCTCATTCCCCTGGCCGTCAAGTCGCGGCAAAGTTCCTCCATCTGGTAAAGTGAAGGCGTTATCAGGCCGCTCACTGCTATGATGTCGGCGCGCTCGGCTAATGCCGTTTCGATGATTTTATCCTTGTCAACCATCACGCCGAGGTCTACCACGTCGAACCCGTTGCAGCCCAACACGATGGCCGTTATGTTCTTTCCTATGTCGTGCACGTCGCCCTTCACCGTGGCCATGACTATCTTCGGCTTGCGTTTCGCGGCGTCGGCATCGCCGTTTCCGTCATTGCCACGCCCCGTTTCCATGTATGGTTGCAGTATGTCTACGGCGTCTTTCATCACCTTGGCCGACTTCACCACCTGCGGCAGGAACATCTTGCCGCCGCCGAACAGTTCGCCCACGCGCCTCATCCCGTCCATCAGCGGGCCTTCGATGATTTTCACGGCAGAACCATACTCGGCGAGGCATCCTGTCAAATCAGTCTCCAGACCATCCGACTTTCCCTTGACCAACGCCTCTACGACGCGCTCGCTTGGCGTAGCCTTATCCTCGGCTGACGCCTTGACATCGGCGGCAAGCCCGCCCGGCTGCCCCGCCTTGGCCGCGGCTATCTCGCCGGCCTTCTCTATCAGCCGCTCCGTAGCCCCGCCGTCGGCGTCGAGTATGACGTCTTCCACGCATTTGAGCAGTCCCGGTTCTATCTCGTCGTAAATCTGCAACATGCCTGGATTGACGATGGCCATGTCAAGCCCCGCCCTTATCGCATGGTAAAGGAACACCGAGTGCATGGCCTCGCGCACGGGATTGTTGCCTCGGAAGGCGAACGAGAGGTTGGATATTCCGCCCGAAACGAGCGCGCCGGGCAGGTTGCGCTTAATCCATTCCACAGCCTTTATGAAGTCAACGGCGTACCGGGCGTGTTCGTCGATGCCCGTGCCCACGGCCAGGACGTTGACGTCGAAGATGATGTCGTGCGGCTGAATGCCGGCCTTTTCGGTGAGCAGACGGTACGCGCGCGTACATATATTTATCTTGCGTTCGCAGGTCGTGGCCTGGCCTTCCTCGTCGAACGCCATCACCACCATCGCCGCCCCAAGCCTGCGTATCTCCTTAGCCTTGGCCAGGAATGGGGCCTCGCCCTCTTTCAGGCTTATCGAGTTGACAATCGACTTGCCCTGGGCGTTCTTCAGTCCGGCCACGATTGTGTCCCAGTGCGACGAGTCAATCATCAGCGCGGCGCGCGCCACGGCTGGGTCGCCGGCCACATGCCGGGTGAACTTCTCCATCTCGGCAGTGCTGTCGAGCATTGCGTCGTCCATGTTTACGTCTATGATGTCGGCGCCGTTAGCTATCTGCCCGGCGGCTATCCGCAAAGCCTCGGCGTAGTCGCCGGCGGCTATCACACGGGCGAATTTCCTCGACCCTGCCACGTTGGTGCGTTCGCCAACGTTGGTGAAGTTGCGCGTCTTCAGGTCGATGTGCACCGTCTCAAGCCCGCTCACGGCCAGCGGATCAACGCCCGCAGGGGCGTCTCCCCGCCCGAAGGCCCTCGCCCGGCAACCCCTTACCGCCCCGGCTATGGCGCGGATGTGTTCGGGCGTGGTGCCGCAACAGCCCCCGGCGATGTTGAGCAGTCCGTCGGCGGCCATGTGCCCCATGGCCCGCGCCATCTCGGCCGGCGTCTCGCCGTAGCCACCGAAGCCGTCGGGCAGTCCGGCGTTTGGGTGGCAGCTAACGGCGCACCGGGCGAAGCGTGCGATGTCTTTCACCATAGGGTACATCTCGTCGGCACCGAGAGAGCAGTTCAGGCCGAACGCCGTCAGGGGGTAATGGCTCACCGCCGTGTAAAAGGCCTCAAGCATCTGCCCCGTCAGCGTGCGCCCGCTGCGGTCGCTCACCGTGGCCGACACCACTACGGGGAAATGCCCGCCGGCCGTCAGCCTGCGCCTTACGGCCTCGACGGAGGCCACGTCGTCGTCGTCGAGCACGCGCCACAGGGCGTACAGGGCGGCCTTAACGTTCAGCGCGTCGAAGCAGGTCTCAATCAGCAGGAGGTCCACGCCGCCCATAATCAGCCCCCTGATTTGCGCGGCGTAGGCCTCGGCCATCTCGTCGAACGTCACGGAGCGGCGCGCGGGGTCGTCCATGTCGGGCGACATCGTGAGCGACTTCGACGTAGGCCCTACGCTCCCCGCCACATAGACCGTGCGTCCCAAGCCGCCCAGCATGGCGCAGTCGGCGGCCTCGCGGGCTATGCGCGCGCCCTCGAAAGCCATGTCATACGCGAACCCCGCGCAGCCGTATTCGCCCTGGACAATGCTGTTCGCCCCGAAGGTGTTGGTCTCTATGATGTCCGCCCCGGCGGCGATGTATCCGTCATGTATCCGCCTCACCACATCGGGACGTGTAAGGTTCAGGCATTCGTTGTCGCCTTTCAGCTCGTTAGGGCAGTCGGCCAATACGCCCGAACGGAAGTCGGCTTCGCCCAGCCCCATGCCTTGCAGCATGGTGCCCATGGCCCCGTCGAGTATCAGTATCCTGTCCCCGGCCAGGGCGTCGGTTATGTTTTCACCGCCGTTGACGGCGTTACGGCTTGCAGTTTCACACATTCTCAAAGTAGGTTTTGGTCATTTAAGTACAAAAGTACAAAATAAATGTTGAACAGTAATATAAAAACGTCGATTTTTGACACATTACTCATAAAACATATCGTTATATGACAAAATGCAACCGGCTGCAATGTGTTTTGCAAGAAGCCGTGAAACGCATTGCAAGTGACGGTCTTTTGCGCTCTAAAAAGCCGTCTTTCGCAACGCGTTTCACGGCTTTTTGCAAAACGGCCTTGTACGTATTAAAAAACGTTTATTGCTTTGAGGCAAATCAAAATCATACTATCTTTGCATCAAATACTACAAAAAAACTTACAAACTAATCATAAAAATGAAGAAAACAGCTTTATTATGCCTGGCCATAATGCTCGCGATAGGCACAGCCAAGGCGAAGGACTACACAACGTATTACAACAACCTGCCCGTGGAAATGCCGGCGGTGACTGCCCCGGCGATACCGGCCAACACGGTGAACATCAAGGACTTCGGCGGCGTGGGCGACGGACTGACGCTCAACACCGAGGCTTTCCGCAAGGCCATCAGCGCGCTAAGCAAGCAGGGCGGAGGCCGCCTCGTGGTGCCTGAAGGCATCTGGCTCTGCGGACTCATCTCGCTCAAGGACAACATCGACCTGCACTTGGAACGCAACGCCGTGCTGCTGGCCTCGCCTGACAAAAACGACTTTTTCAAGATTGAGGACGGCAAGAAGGCCGCTAAGTGCTCACCGATGATAAGCGCAAGCAAGCGCAAGAACGTAAGTATTACGGGCGAGGGCGTGATTGACGGCAACGGAGCCTACTGGCGGCCAGTGAAACGCTCAAAGGTGAGCGACACGGAGTGGAAAGAGTTTAAATACATGGGCGGCACGGAGGCCGAGGAGGGCAAACTGTGGTTCCCGTTCAACCTGAAAAACTACCCGAACGTGGCCGACACTCCTGAAAAACAGGAGAAGATGCGCACGCACCTCATCCGCCTGACTGACTGCGAGAACGTGCTCGTGGAGGGCGTAACGATACAGAATTCGCCTAAATTCCACCTGATACCGACGCGCTGCAACAACGTGATTGTTGACGGAGTTACCATCCGCTGCCCATGGAACGCGCAGAACGGCGACGCCTTGGACATCAGCTCTTGCCGCAACGTGCTCATAGTGAACAACACCATCGACGCCGGCGACGACGGCATCTGCATGAAAGGCGGAGCAGGAGAATCAGGGGTGAAATACGGCCCTTGCGAGAACATTTTGATTGAAGACAACAAGGTGTTCCACGCCCACGGCGGCTTCGTTATCGGCTCCGAGTTCTCCGGGGGGATGAAAAACATCGTGGTGCGCAGCAACACTTTCTGCGGCACTGACACCGGACTGCGCTTCAAGAGCGGCATAGGCCGCGGCGGAAAGACCGAAGGCATCTACATCAGCGACATCTACATGACTGACATCAAGGACGAGGCCATCGTCTTCGACTGCACCTATATCGACAAGAAATACAGCGTGAAGGAGGACGACGGCAAGGCTGCCGCCGTGCAGAAGGACGCCCCGTTCGCCCCGGAGTTCACCGACATACACATCTCCAACGTCACCTGCCGCAACGTCAAGACCGCAGTGGCCGTCACGGGACTGCCAGGCATGGAGTGCGTCCACGACGTGACGATAGACAACTCGACGTTCTTCTACACCAAAAAGGACAAGGAAATCAAGGACAATCCTGACATAACGATAACAAACACCAAGTTTGTGACATTCTGAAGTTTAGCAGACAAGTGACAAGCAGACAAGCCGTCAGTGACAAGCAGACAAGCCGTCAGTAACAAGCAGACAAGCAAACAAGTGACGAGCGGACAAGTAAACAAGCCACAAGCGGACAAGTAAACAAGAAATAAGCAAACAAGGAGATTTGCAAATGATGCCAATAGCATCTTAAATGCAAATCTCCTTGTTTGTTTTTTATCCGTAACCGAAGCCCGTCAGCTCGTTAGCGGCAGCTTGTCTGCTCGTCGCTTGTCTACTTGTCTGCTGACGGCTCGTCTGCTTGTCTGCTCGTTACTTGTCTGCTAAAACAATCAATACGCCTTGTCGTCGCCGTGGATGGCGTCGGCAATGGTCTTGAACATTATCTGGATGTCAAGCCAGAAGCTCCAGTGCTCGATGTACCAGATGTCTTTCTCTACGCGCCGGCGCATGTCGTCTACGGTCTTTGTCTCGCCTCGCTCGCCGTGGGTCTGCGCCCATCCGGTGATGCCCGGCTTCACGTAATGGCGTATCATGTAGTCCGAGATAAGCTCCGAATAGTAGTCCGTATGCGCCAACATGTGAGGCCTGGGGCCTACTAAGCTCATGTCGCCCTTGAGCACATTGATGAACTGTGGCAGCTCGTCGATGTTGGTGTGGCGCATGAACGCGCCCCACTTCGTCACGCGCGGGTCGTCCTTGACGGCCTGCACGGTGTCAGAGTCCTTGTTGACCTTCATGCTGCGGAACTTGTAACACCAGAAGTCTCGCCCGTCGTAACCGGTGCGCTTCTGCTTGAAGAACAGCGGGCCGGGCATCGTTATCTTAGAAACAACGTAGACAACCAAGAGTATGAAGGGGAACAACGTACAAATGAAAAGCAGGGACACGATGAAGTCGAACAGTCTTTTCTTCAGCCTGTTGCGCACGTCGCGGAGCGGCTCGTCGTATTGCGAGAGCACGTAGACGTCTCCGAACTCCTTGACCTTGGCCTTGCGGAACTCGCCGTAGAACGTGGCGGGGACGTAAAACACGCGCGTCATGCCCTTGTCGCACAGCTTCATAAGCTCCTTGAAGTCGCCCACGCCAGCCAGGTTGCGGTTGATGTACAGCTCGTCAACGTGGTTTTTCCCAAGGTAATCCAAGATGTCGTCAAGCCCGCCGAGGCGCGCCACGGCCTCGCCTGTGACGCTGTTGACTATCCCAGGGTCGCCCTCGCGCGAGAAATAGCCGAGCAGCCGGTATCCGTTCCATCCGTTGGTAAGGACGTCAGCCACCCGCTGGGCCATCCCGCCGGTGCCGAGGACAACGGCCTTCACGGCGTCGCGCCCCACGCTGCGGAGCTTCATGAGGTATGTGCGGAGCGAAAGTCGCTCGACGGTCGTGGCCAGGAACACCACGAACGTAAGCAAAAGCGACGACAGGAAGCCCGGCACGTGGGCGTCGGTGAACACTCCGATGATGGACGTGTAGAGCACGATGAACATCACGGACGTGCGCGACGTGTTGTTGAGCACCTTCGCCGGCTGCGACTGCCGGTGGTGGAAGCTGACCTGTACGAACTGCAACGCTATGACGTAAGCGATGTTCGCCACAAGCAGGTAGGTGCCGAAGCTGTCGCCCCAGCCGAAATACGGGAAGCAACCGCAGTAATAAGTCAATAAAAATACGATGTTGAATGTCAGCCAGTCGATTACTGACACCAATACGCCTAGTTTAAATGTTCGGTCGGATGCTGAAATCATATTCTCACATTTTCATGTTCTCTCAAAATCACCTATGGCTCATAGTATGGAATGCGGCTAACACAGGCTTGGCACAAACGCACCCTGACGTGTCAGCCCTGTGCGCCGAACCTCAAAGTCCAGTAAGCAATGTGTCTTAAAACTCATGCGGCTTTCCGCTCAAGCCATATTGCCGGCGCGTATGTCCACACATTTGTTCGATGGGCAAAATTAATGAAAAATAAGTTACAGGCAAAATATTCATACGTTTTTTTACACAATATTCACACGCTTCACACGGCTTTTTATTATATAAGGTGGCGCGAGCGGTTTTCACGCCTACGGAATGACTGTTTGCAAGAGACGGCTTTTTACGTTGCGATTTACGGCTTTTCAGGGCGTGATTTACGGCAAATCGGAAGGCGAAATACGGCCTTTTGCAAACAGCCTGATTTCCAACGGGTTAGCAACAGGGCAAATTCCGCCGCCTTTTTATTCGCTTTTTCGCCCGGTTTGCACTATCTTTTGATAACATAGGCTGCACCTCGGAAATAAAAATAAAAGCTCGTTGGACTCGCTTTTATTTTGTATTTCGCTCGGTTTGCACTATCTTTGCATTAAATTAAGAAATCAAACCACTAAACTAATATGGAAGAACAAAAACAACTCTTTCACGAGGTGAACGAAGGCTACACCATGCTTGAGGCCATCAACGAGGCCAAGAGGTGCTTACACTGCAAGGTGCCGCAGTGCAAGAAGGGATGCCCCATAAGCCACGACATTCCCGACTGGATACACGAACTGTCGCGCGGCAACCTCGGCAACGCCATGAAAATAATCAACGACAAGAGCAACCTGCCCGCAGTGTGCGGCCGGGTGTGCCCCCACGAGAAGCAATGCGAGGGCCACTGCGTGCTGGCCAAGAAGGGACAAGGCATCCACGTGGGCAAGCTGGAACGCTTCATTGCCGACTTCGACGGCGACATGGGCCTGATAAGGGAAAAGCTGCAACCGAAGACTCGCGGCAAGGTGGCCGTCATAGGGTCAGGGCCCGCCGGACTGACAATCGCCGGCGACCTGGCGCGGCAGGGCTTCAACGTCGAGATTTTCGAGATGGAGCCGGAACCGGGAGGCGTGCTCATGTTCGGAATACCTGAATACCGACTGCCCAAAGAGGTGGTAAGGCGTGAGATTAAGAAGATAGAGGAGCTGGGAGTGGTGTTCCACTGCAACACGACCATCGGCACCGACCTCAACATCGACCAGCTGTTCGAGCAGGGCTTCGACGCCATCTTCATGGGCACGGGCACCGTGAAGCCGCGCAAGCCCGACATTCCGGGGCGCAACCTGCGCGGCGTGCGCCAGGCGGTTTACTTCCTGCGCAAGGTCAGCCTGTACAACGAGGGCAGCATAGCGCGCGAGGACGTGCCCGTGCAGGACGGCGACCGCGTGTTCGTGCTTGGCTGCGGCAACACGGCGATGGACGCCGCGCGCACGGCGATACGCATGGGGGCGCGCGACGTTGAGGTGATTTACCACCACACGATAGACGATATGACGGCGCTGCGCTCCGAATACGACGAGGCCGTGGAGGAAGGGGTGAAGTTCAACTGGGAGTCGAAGCTGGTTGAAATCCTCGACTTCAACGGCACGCTTAGCGGCGTGGTGATAGAGCACAACGGCGAACGCCGCACGGAAAAGGCCGACAAGGTGATTATGGCCATCGGCTCCGTGCCGGCCAGCCGAATAGTGTCTACGACGAAAGGCATAGAGACCGACGACAGCGGATACGTGCTGACGCGCGAGACACCGTGCGGAATGACGAGCCGCAAGGGAGTGTTCGCCGGCGGCGACGTGGTTAACCGCCCGTCAACCGTGGTGCTCGCAATGCGCGACGCAAAGAAAGTGGCTGAGGGCATAGCGCAATACGTTGACGCGATAAAGCTGCTTGAGGCCATCAACCTGAGCGGACACCTCAAGAAGGAAGAGCAGCAACAATAAATGAAAAATGAATAATGAAAAATGAATAATGAAAAATGAATAATGAATAATGAATAATGAATAATGAAAAATGAATAATGAAGGATGAATAATGAAGGATGAATAATGAAGGATGAATAATCAAAATGTTGTTACGTCTTTATGGCGTATGCCTGATTTTTCATTATTCATTATTCATTTTTCATTTATTAATTGTATATTTGCATCCTAAAAACAATCATAAGAAACAAAATGGGAAGCAACTTGAACAGATACATCGCCGTGGCTTACAAGCTGTACACGGTGGACAACGGAGAGAGCACGCTCGTGGAAGAAGCAACCGACAAAGAGCCGTTCCAGTTTATCAGCGGGTACGGCATCACGCTCGACGCATTCGAGAAAGAGATTGCCGGGCTTGAAAAGGGAGCGGAGTTCGACTTCACACTGCAAAAGGAAGACGCCTACGGCGACTACGAACAGGAGCACGTGCTCGACCTCGACAAGGAGGTGTTCACCGTGAACGGCCACTTCGACCACGCCAACATATACAAAGACGCCATCGTGCCGCTGCAAAACGAGGACGGCAACAGGTTTCTCGGCAAAGTGCTCGCAGTGGGAGACGACAAGGTGAAGATAGACCTCAACCACCCGCTCGCCGGCAAGACGCTCAACTTCAAGGGGCACGTTGTGGAGGCGCGCGAGGCCACTAACGACGAGATACAGGGCCTCATCAACCGCATGAGCGGCGAAGGGTGCTGCTGCGGAGGCCACGACGGCGGCGAGGGATGCTGCCACGGGCACGACCACGAAGGCGGGCACTGCGGCCGTCACCACGGCCACGAGGGCGGCGGATGCTGCCACAAGCATTAATGAAAGATGTATAATGAAAAATGAATAATCCGGCAAAGCTCATCTCCGATGAATAAATGATTATTCATTTTTTCATTATAAATTCATCTGAACTTTACCAATCCTCTTTCATTGGGAAATCTTCCTGCACTTTAATTCTTCACTCTCAACCCTTCATTCTCAACTTAACATGCGTAACACTTTCGGCACACTGTTCCGCCTCACAACCTTCGGCGAGAGCCACGGAGCCGCCGTAGGAGGCGTGGTTGACGGCTTCCCGGCCGGCATCGGCATCGACATGGACTTCATCCAGCACGAACTCGACCGCCGCCGGCCCGGCCAAAGCGCGATAACAACAGGCAGGAACGAGGCCGACAGGGTGGAACTGCTGAGCGGAGTGTTCGAGGGGAAGTCTACCGGTTGCCCGATAGGCTTCATCGTAAGGAACGCCAACCAGAGGTCGGCAGACTACGACGAGATGCGCACGGCGTTCCGTCCGTCGCACGCCGACTATACTTATACGGTGAAATACGGCGTGCGCGACCATCGCGGAGGCGGACGCTCGTCGGCGCGAGTGACGATAAGCCGGTGCGTTGCAGGCGCGCTGGCAAAGCTCGCCCTGCGACAAATAGGCATCAACGTGCAGGCTTACACGTCGCAGGTGGGCGGCATCTGCCTCGACCGCGACTACCGCAAATATGACTTAAACGCTGCTGAAAACAACGCCGTAAGATGCCCCGACGCCGCCAAGGCCGAAGAGATGGAGCGGCTGATAAAGGCCGTAAAGGCCGAAGGCGACACCGTAGGCGGAGTGATAACCTGCGTAATCAAGGGCTGCCCGGCGGGCTTGGGAGAGCCGGAGTTCGGCAAGCTGAACGCCGCCTTGGGGTGCGCCATGCTCGGAATTAACGCCGTGAAGGGCGTGGAATTCGGCGCAGGCTTCGACATGACGGCCATGCGCGGCAGCCAGGCCAACGACATATTCTACAACGACAACGGGCGGACAGCCACACGGACCAACCGCAGCGGAGGCATACAGGGAGGCATAAGCAACGGCGAGGACATATATTTCCGCGTAGCGTTTAAGCCCGTGGCTACGCTGCTTATGGAGCAACCGACCGTTGACATCCACGGCAACGAAACTACACTGAAAGCACGCGGAAGGCACGATCCGTGCGTGTTGCCACGCGCCGTGCCGATAGTCGAGGCCATGGCGGCTATGACCTTACTCGATGAATATTTGATAGGGAAGTCCGTCAGGATGTAGCTTTTTATGCAAAAAGTGTTAATTTACAGCCTAAATACTTGCATATTACAAATCATTGAAGTATATTTGCATCGACAAACAGGGGGTTTGTGAAAATCTCGGTTTCGTCAATTAAGTCTAGTTTAGTTTTTGTGTTGGTTGAGTGCGGTCAATTGGCCGCACTCTTTTTTTCGCCCCAAACAACACCGGAAGACACTGTTAATGAATGTATTAATATGCAAAAAAACAAAATTTGTTTTCATTTGTACGGCAAATGAATTATCTTTGGAACACAAAATAAGGTTAAAACACCATAACACAAACATTCATTCAACAATTAAAAACAAAGTAAAATGAAGAAAATCACAATCGCCATGCTGCTGTTCTTGGCTGCGATAGGCGCACAGGCGCAGCTGCTCTGGAAAATATCCGGCAACGGATTGCAGAAACCTTCGTACATCATCGGCACGTACCACCTCGCCCCCGTGTCGTTCACCGACAGCATAAAGGGACTGAAAGACGCCCTCGCTGCGGCAGAACAGGTGTACGGAGAAGTTGTAACAGCCGACATGACATCGCCCGAAAACCTGCAAAAGATGCAGGCGGCGATGATGCTTCCCGACGGACAGACGCTCGACAAGCTCTACACCGCAGAAGAACTGACACGCATAAACGCCGCCCTGAAAAGCATTCTCGGCGCGGACATGACGAACCCAATACTCGCCCAGCAACTCGGAAAGATGACTCCGCAAGCGTTGCAGACGCAGCTCGGACTGCTGATTTACCTGAAGAAACACCCCAGATTTAACCCGAACGAAGGTTTCGATGCATACTTCCAAAAGGAAGCGGCGGCTAAGGGGAAACCCGTAGGAGGGCTTGAGACGATAGACTTCCAGGTAAACACACTGCTCAAAGGCCTGCCTATGGAACGCCAAAAGGAGCTGTTGCTCTGCCTTGCAGACAACCTTGACTTCACCGAAGAGCAAACGGAAAACGTTGTAAACGCATTCTTCAAGCAAGACCTTGACGGCATAAAGGCGGCGATGGACGCCAAGCTGAACAACACCTGCGACGGTACGCCGGAGGAAGAGGAAAGGCTCATCTACGGACGTAACGACAACTGGATGAAGCAAATGCCGGAAATAATGAAGCAAAAATCAACATTCTTCGCCGTCGGAGCCGGCCACCTGCCCGGCGAACGCGGCCTGCTGGCACAACTGAAAAAGGCCGGATACACCGTAGAAGGCGTTAAATAATGAACCAGGCACACGCTGCCAACAACAAGAAAAACCGCCTTGCCATACAACAATGAGTATGACAAGGCGGTTTTATTAATGTGCGATTACCTGCAAAAATCATTCGCTGACGGTCTTACGCACAGCTTGCGTCCCGTCGGAATACTTCTCTTTTACGATGTTAACACCACGTGCAGGAGCATTAAGACGTTCACCAGAAACTGTGTAATACGACCTCGACTCCACCTGCGAACCGTCCACGCCGACTGCAGCGATGCCGGTTGTCTCTGTCTCATACGACGCCTTGTCCAACGAACCGTCGATTATGCCGTGGAGGAAAAGCTCCAAGTTGGAATATCCCGACTCTGTTATCATCGCGCCGTCAGCGGCGTTTTCCGGGTCGAGACCTTTCTCAAGCTCGTACTTGTCGGGTAGTCCGTCGCCGTCAGAGTCAAGCATTAGTTTCTCTCCTTCACGCATTCCGAGATAAGGATAGTAATCCACCTCCTTGCCGTTTACGACCAAATTATCGTGTTCTGACAACATAATGTCTGCCGGAGAGTTTATGATGCCGAGTCCACGGTCAAGTTTCCCATCGGTATATCCGGCAAATTCAGGGTCAATCTTGCCTGCGGCTTCATCAAGGAGACGACGGTCAACCTCGTCATACCTCGGCAACGACGCCCCCGCACCTTCCACAACAGCCTTGAAAGCCTCATCGGCTGTCTGCAAAGTGATGCCACTTGACACTTCTTGGGTGGCCAGCGCATACTTGTTGAGGTTCTCTTCGTTGTTTCCAAGTTTCATATTGACGGCGCGGTCGCTGCTGTTTGAGGCTACCCCATACCAGTTGTCGGCGTTCACCTTCTCAAGAGACTCATCCTTCCAGCAGTTTTTATTCGTCGCAGCAAACTTGCTGCCAGTCTCAAACTTGTTCCCGTTTATGAGCCACTGGCCCTGTCCATCGTCACTTGAAGCCTCGACAAAATACCTTGTTGACGATGCGTTTTTCTGCGTAGCGGGCCCCGGACGGAAGTAATTGTTGAGCATATAAACGCGGTTGTAGCTGTTGCCGTTGTTTATCGTGGCGTTACATTCCCCTCCGTAAAGAGAATTTGACTTGCCCCAGTTGAATATTACGTTGTTAAAGAACTCACTGTCCACAAACTGGTCATGGTCTCCAGGATTGCTGCTTGCATTGCGGACGCCGTTGAAACGGGGAGTACGGTTGTTGCAGTTTGTTATCAGGCAATGGTGCATTGTACTGTGCTCACCGCCCCACTGGGTGGCGTATGCACGCGCACCTTTGCTGTTCTTGGAGTTGTAAAGCCCCTCGCCGATGATAGACCATTGCACCGTTGTGCTGTCGCAATCGTACATCGTGAGACATTCTTCCATCGACCAAGTTATCGAACAATGATCTATTATGACGTTATCCACGTTCTCCACGTCAATGGCAGGATTGCTCTTGTCTGGCACATCGCCTGCGCGGAAACGCATATAACGGATTATCACATTAGGCTTTGACACATAAAACCTGTTACCGGCTATGCAAACGCCTCCGCCTGGAGCGATAGAGCCGTCGATGGTTACATTCGGATGGTCGAAACGCAAGTCCGAAGTAAGGTATATCGTACCACAAGTCTTGAAAAGAATTGTCCTCGGCGTATCGTCGCCCGAACGCAAAGCCCATCTGAAAGTGCCCTCGACGAGGTTGTTGTCCTTGCAATCGTCATTGCGTGTGACGTAATAAACCTTTCCTCCACGACCGCCGGTGGTGTATTTTCCAAAGCCTTCGGCACCGGGGAAAGCAAGCTGTTGCTGGGCAACGGACGGCGTACATAACGCCAACCCTGCAATAATAACTGAAATCTTGTTCATTTGTTAATAAAGATATGTTTTAAAGTAAAGTATTATCTAAAGCCGTAACATAACGAGAACTCACGCCTCCAGCACGCCGACAATCTCCTTGACTGACTTGCACCCGTGGCTGTCGAGCCAGTCGTTAACGCCGTCACGCACCTTGATTGTCACCTGCGGGTCGATGAAGTTGGCCGTACCTATCTCCACGGCAGTGGCTCCGGCCATCATAAACTCAATCGCGTCACGGGCGTTGCAAATGCCTCCAAGGCCTATAACGGGGATTTTCACCGCACGCGCAACCTGCCAAACCATACGCAGGGCGACCGGTTTCACAGCCGGACCGCTCAATCCTCCCGTGCCGATACTTAACACACGGCGGCGCCGTTCGATGTCAACGGCCATACCCATCAGCGTGTTGATGAGCGACACGCTGTCCGCTCCCTCGGCCTCAACGGCGCGCGCTATCTCGGCGATGTCGGTCACATTGGGCGACAACTTGACGATAAGCGTCTTGGGATACTTCGCCCTGACGGCCCTGACAACGCTCGAAGCACCGGCGCAAGTGACGCCGAACGCCATGCCGCCGTCCTTGACATTGGGGCACGAAATATTCAACTCGATTGCCGGGATGCGTTCAAGCCCGGCTATGCGGGCGGCGCATTCGGCGTAGTCTTCGGGCGAAGAACCGCTCACATTGACAATGAAATTGGTGTCAATGTCTTTTATTTCCGGATAAATATGCTCACAGAAATAATCCACGCCCTTGTTTTGCAGCCCCACGCAGTTGAGCATGCCCGACGCCGTTTCCACCATACGGGGGTAATCGTTGCCCTCACGCGGCTTTAAAGTAGTGCCCTTGACTATTATGCCGCCAATGCCTTCAAGGGGCACGAAATCGGCAAATTCAGGCCCGTAACCGAACGTTCCCGAAGCGGTCATCACCGGGTTTTTCAACCGCAAGCCGTTTATCTCCACACTTAAATCTGCCATAATAACTGTTTTATGTTGATTACTGGACCTTCTTTACATACACAAACGTTGCCTTTAACGGTCTTTTCAACGCAACACAGGCAAGCTCCAAGACCGCAGGCCATCATATTCTCAAGCGAGACTTCACACTCTATGCCGTTCTTGTTGGCGTATTTCGCCACAGCCACCATCATCGGCTTGGGGCCACACGTAGCAATCCTGTCAAACCGTATCTCACCTAAGACCGAATGGTTTGTCACAAAGCCGCGCTCGCCTTCGGTGCCGTCTTCCGTGGTAAGGCACACACGGCCGTATTTACGGAACTCTTCGAGCATAAGCAAATCCTTGCCCGACCGCGCCCCAAGCAGGAAAACGGGACGGCAGCCGGCGTCGTTCAAGCATTTGCCGAAATACAACAGCGGAGCCACGCCTACGCCGCCGCCTACCAAAAGCACCTTGTCGCCTGGAGATGAAGGCATAGTGAAGCCATTACCCAGCGGGAACATGCAGTTGAGCACGTCGCCAGTCTGCAAACAGGCGAGGCGGCGAGTGCCGTCGCCAACAGCCGCAACGAGCAGCCAAAGCTCGTTGGCGGCGTAATCAACGAAATTAACCGAGATGGGGCGGCGCAAGAACGTGGAGGGCGAACCGTCCACGCGCACCTCGACAAACTGCCCAGGAAGTACCTCTGGCAGCCGCTCGTCTTGTGTCAACTTGATGAGAACATACTTGTCGTTGATATGTTCCACCGACACGACCTTCAGGTCTGAAACGTATTTTTTCATTCAAAACAAGTTTTTCTTTCTTATAAAATAAACAATGTATGTTTATCAATGCAAAAATACAAAATAAGCGAACTCCAACCAAAGAAAAAGCCTCCAAACACGAAAAAACAGCCTTCCTTGCGCTGCAAGAAGGCTGTCTGCACGGCATAACGTCATTTCTTAGGCACGAAGCTCTCGTATGTCTGGTCGTCAAAGAACACCCTTATCTCGGTGATTTGCCGTTTTGGACGCTCCACGTATTTCACTTCCGTCTTCACCGGAGCGGCATAACCGGCATTGACCGGATGTGCAGGACCCGCATCGCCGCCGCCTGAAAACAAGTCGGGCATACGCGCTTCGCCTTGTCCTGGCGACGGACTGCCGTCGGCGGGGGCAACGTTGGCATGCGCGTCAGCCGCATTGCCTTCACCGAGGAACATCGCCCCGCGGCCAAATATCAGCCAGTCCACATTCAGGTTGGGGATTTTCGCCTTTAACGCTTCCACCGTGTTGAGGGTAGGACGGGTGCGGTCGTTGAAGATGCTGCTAAGCGAAGCGGCGTTGATGCCGATGAAGTTGGCGAAGGTCTGTTGGCTCATGTGCTGGGCCTCCATTATCTGCCTTATCCTGTCTTTCATTTCTGTCATAATCGTATGCTTACCTGATTTTTCGCTATTTTTCTATGATTTTACAAAGGTAAATCGAATTTTTCACATACGCAACAAATCTAAAGGAAATATAGAGATTTAAATTTCAAATTTAGATATTTGTATTTATAAATCACAATCAACAACTTTTGCAGTTTATAATATGAAAATACAAATGTAAATTTACAGTCGTAAATCACGCTTAAAGCTGCTATTCACGCTTTTTACGTATGTATTTCATTATAAATCAGTTAATAATCGGCGATTTATAGTAAAACAAGCGTTTATGCAATATTTAGCCCGTAAAAAGGGCGTATAAGGCCGTCCACGGTTTAATATACGGGCTTTTATTGCTGTAAATCAAGCAATTACACATATATGCACGCTTTGCATAAATATTCCTTGTGGTTTATTGTTTTAAATATTGTAATATACAAACTTACATTTAACCACTAATTAAATGTTGACAAAGTGCAAATTTAATGGTTTTAAATTGTAAATCAATATACAAGTTGCAAAGATTTAAAGTTTTAAAGTTTACAACTTTATATATTAATAAATGCTAACGCTAAATTTCAAGGGTGTTTTTCAGGCCGATTTTCGAGTTTTTTCGATATTTCGGAGCGGCGTAAAGAACGCTTGAAAATACGCAATTCTCAAGGCGTCAAAATTCACAAAAGTGCCTGATTTTTAGCGATTTCACCCCGATTTTCTTGTCAGCGAAAATCTGTGAAATAGAAAAAAAGAGGCCTGAAAACAGCCTCATTTTAGTGTAAAATGAAGAAAACAAGCTCTCTTAAAAGCTCCCCAATGGGCGTATTCGGGTTGTCGAGACCCTTGCTTTTGGCGTCAGTCTCCCTTATTTTCGATATTATCTGCATCACCTTCACTCCCGTGTAGTTTCTCATGCCGGTGATGTAGTCCTTGGCCGCCCACCCGCTGCGCAGGTCGAGCCAACGCGCCACGCCGTCCTCGGTGTAAGGCCGCGGGGCGTAATACGCTATCAGCAAATTCTGGAAATAAGAGAACAGCATCGGCACCAGCATATAAGCGTTGCCGGCCTTCGGGTTGCTGTTGAAATAATAGACTATCCTGTTCGCCTTCGCCACGTCGCGGTTGACGATTGCCGAGCGCAGCTCGAAGGCGTTGAAGTCCTTGCTCACCCCTATCCTCGCCTCCACCACGTCGGGCGTAACGCGCCGGTCGTCGTCGGTGAGCGACAACACGAGCTTGTCCAGCTCGCCCGTCAGGCGGTTCAGGTCGGGCCCGATGTGGTCGGCAATCATCTGCGCCGCCTTGTTGTCTATCGTAGCGCGGCCGTTCGCCTTCAGGTAGTTGGCGATGAAGGCGGGCAGCTCGTAGTCGCGTTTCTTCTTGCTGTCGAACACTACGCCCACCGCCGCAGCCTTGGCCAGGATTTTCTTGCGCCCGTCTATCGCGCCGTTCTTGTGGCAGATTACGAGCACCGTCGTCGCCACGGGCTTCTCCACGTAGTGCTCAATGCGCTCCCAGTTCTTTATGTTCTGCGCCTCTTTCACTATCACCACCTGCCTTTCGGCCATCATCGGGTAGCGGCGCGCAGTGTCTACTATCTGGCTCGGCTGTGCGTCTGAACCGAACATGACTGACAGATTGAAGTCCCTCTCCTCCGGGGCGAGGGCGTTGGCCTCGATGTACGACGAAATCTTATCGATGTAATAAGACTCCTCGCCCATCAGGATGTACACGGGCGCATACCTGCCCTCTCGCAGGTCGCGCATTATGCTGTCGTATGTCGCTGTCTTCTTTTCAGCCATCGTTGTTGTGGTTAATGTGCGCACAGGCGGCAAAAAACAAGGATAAACTGCCGTTTATCGCCATTATTCAGTAACTTTGCCGCCGCATAATGCGCTTTCAGATTGCAAATTTAATAAAATGTATCGATTAAACCTACCACAATACGAAATAAAAATCGCCAACCGCAACGGCCGCACTTGCATCCTCGACACCTTGCGGAGGCGTTACGTCGCGCTGACGCCTGAAGAGTGGGTGCGCCAGCATTTCGTCCACTTCCTCACCGACCACAAGGGCTACCCGCCGTCGCTCTTGGCCAACGAGGTGGAGCTTCGCGTGGGCGACAAGCGCCTGCGGTGCGACAGCATATTATATAATAAGGAGGCGCGGCCTGTGATGATAATGGAATACAAGGCTCCGACGGTGGCGTTGACGCAACACGTGTTCGACCAAATCACGGCTTACAACATCCTGCTGCACGTGGACTACCTCGTAGTAAGCAACGGCTTGCAGCACATCTGCTGCCGCATGGACTATGAGAACCACACGTACAGTTTCCTTAAAGACATACCTGAATACGCCGAATTGTAGGCTGCGGCGCAGGCTGCCCGCAGGTTTTTCCAAAGCGAAGGCGAGGTCTTGCGTAACACGTTGATGTTCAACAGGTTACATTTTGCCGTATTTTGCAGTGTAAAATACGGCAAACGGGAATGCAAAAGGCGGCAAATCGCATTGCGATTTGCCGCCTTTTGCAAAACTGCGAGCCACAAGACCTCCGGCGTCTACATGCCCCTCGCCTTGTAAATGCGCTCCTTGGCATCGTTGATTTCCTGCAATTTCTTCTCCGCGGCGCGGCGTATGTCCTCGCCGAGGGTGGCCACGCGGTCGGGATGATGCTTCAAGGCCAGCTTGCGGTAGGCCGCGCGCACTTCGTCGTCAGTGGCGTCGGGGCGCACTCCGAGCACTGCGTAAGCGTCGTCGAGCGTGCCGCCGCTTAGCTTGAGCATAGAGTCAAGGTCGGCGTCGGCCACGCCCATGAAGCGCGCCACGTCCTTCAGAGCCTCCACCTCGCTGCCCGGCACGCTGCCGTCGGCCTGGGCTATCTGCACAAGGAAGTTCAACAGCTGCAACCGCCCGGCGTAATCCAGGTTGGCTGCTATCTGCGCGCAGCTCTGCCTTATCGTCTCCCTGAACGCCCCCGGACGGCTTGCCTCCATCCGCTTCTGCTCGTCAAAGAGGCGCAACAGTATCTCGTTGCCCTGTCCTACGGCTGCCTCGCCGAAGTTGCGGCGCAGGAACGAGCGCACAAATTCCATCTCGGAGTGCATCACGCGGCCGTCGGCCCTGATGATGTATGACGCCAAGACGAGCAACGCAAACAGGAAACTGTTGCGCTGTCCCTCGTAATACTGCCTGCGTCGGGCTTCTCCCCATTCCCCCGCCCGATCAGAAAAACCGCTGTCATGGCCGCCCTCGTCCTTGTTGACGGCCTTCAGTCCGTAATCAAACAATGCGCCCAAGGCCACTCCGGCCAACGCTCCCAACGCGCCACCCGACATAAAGCCGAGTATGCCGCCTATCCATTTACCTGCTGACATATTCCTTTTCAGTTATAAAATGACTGGCCACAAGCATGCAAGGAGACTTCCTTCAGCCGTCGCCACATTATGTTTTACATAATACAAAAATAACGCCATTGCAGCAAACAATGGCGTTTTAAATAATGCTTTACAATAAATTAACAGTAAACAGGCAGCGCAAAACACATAATCCGGCAGCCGTTCAGGCTGTCTGTTGCGCGTGTCACCACGTTTCCAAGGCGTCCTCCACGCCCTTGGCGAGCATCGGCAACTCGTCAAAAGCCAGCGTGACGGTGTTCACACGGTGTACGCCGCCCACCAAATCCTTCGCCTGCGTCATCGCCAACATCCGTATTCCGGCGTCTTGTTGTTCGCTGAACGTTATGTCGCCGCTAAGCGACGCCACCGTAAGTCCCGGCGGCACGCCCTCGCCTTTGGCCATTTTGCCCATCAAGAAGTCAACCGCGCCGCTGAAAGCAGTCAGCTCCTTGCGGTCGAAAAACATCTTCTGACGGCAATAGCCGCCGTCAGCGGCCGTGACACTGTGGGTTATCTTGAAGAATGTCTGCGGCCCGCTGTCGTTGAAGTCGAGAAATATCGTTCCACGCCTCAGCTTCAACACCCTTCCCCAGCGGCTCAATCGTGTAGGTTCAGGCTTCTTCTCCGCCGGCGGATTGTTGATCAGCTCCATGTGGTCGAGCCACGGCTGGCCGTTGGCGAGATACTCAACGTTGTCGAAACCGGCCAACGCCCGCTCCAGCTTTCCGCCTTTAGTGCAGCATCCCACGACTATTTTCTGCGCCAAAGACATCATCAGCACGTTCCTGTCAAACGCCGAACGCGCCGTCACCGAGTGCACGCTTGCGTCGCAATGTGTCACCACCAGCAGCCTGCCCGCGGCCAAAGCCTCGCGCACGTCGTCGCCCCAGCGTGACGGCATGGCCTCGGCAAGGCAGAGAATTGTCGGTATCCTGCGCTGCAACAGCGTTGTGAACACGGCGCGCTCCATAGCCGACTGGTTGCCACACATTATGCAGTCGCGCCCTTCGTCAAGACCAAGTATCCACTTGCCAACGAGGTATTCCAGCCCGTCCGGCGTCTTCCGCGAGCACAAGAAAGCCGTCTTTTCACGCTGCATCAGCGTCTCGTTGCCGAGTTTTGATTGTATTTTCATGGATGGAAAATTGAGAATTTAGAATTGATAATTATGATTTCCTTTGAAAAC
>CALUGU010000041.1 GCA_944320255.1 uncultured Prevotella sp.
GTTACAGACATTGCTACTTTGCCTGCTGTTCCCCCTTGCCGTATGCGCTACGGCGTGGGACGACGCGAAGTACAAACAAATCGAGAAAAGCATCAGGGTGCCCGAATTTGCCGACCGCACATTCGACATCAAGAAGTACGGAGCGTCGCTCAACGCCACTCCTGCGCAAAACCAGAAAGCCATCAACAAGGCCATCGAGGCTTGCTCTAAGGCCGGCGGCGGACGAGTGGTGATACCCGCGGGCACATGGAAGACCGGCGCGCTGAGGCTCAAGAGCCACGTGAACCTCGTGATAGAGAAAGGCGCAACGCTGTTCTTCCACTTCGACCGCTCACTCTACCCGCTGGTGGAGACTCGCTGGGAAGGGGTTGACTGCATCAACTACTCGCCGCTGATTTACGCCTACAAGGAGACCGACATAGCCATCACCGGCGAAGGCACGATAGACGGCAACGGCTCTGACGAGACATGGTGGCTCATGAGCGGCAAGACGCCAAAGAGCCGCGACATCGTGGTTGAGGAAAAACAGCAGAACCCCGGCGGACGCGCCGACCTGCTGAAGATGGCCGAGGACGGCGTGCCAATCGAAAAGCGCGTGTTCGGCCCGAAGAAAGGCCTGCGCCCGCAGATGGTGAACTTCAACCATTGCGACGGCATATTGATCGAGGGCGTTACGATGGTGCGCTCACCGTTCTGGGTGATGCACCCTTCGCTCAGCAAGAACATCACCGTAAAGAACGTGACTGTGCACAACGACGGGCCCAACGGTGACGGATGCGACCCGGAGTCATGCGAGAACGTTCTCATAGAAGGTTGCGTCTTTGACACCGGAGACGACTGCATCGCTATAAAGAGCGGACGCAACGAGGACGGGCGCGAAGGCGGCAAGGGACGCTACACCGGCATACCGAGCAAGAACATCATCGTGCGCAACTGCGTAATGAAAGACGGCCACGGCGGCGTTGTCATCGGTTCTGAAATCTCCGGCGGATGCAACAACGTGTTCGTAGAGAACTGCAAGATGGACAGCCCAAACCTCGACCGCATCCTGCGCATAAAGACCAACTCGTGCCGCGGCGGAGTGATTGAGGACATCTATATGCGCAACGTGGAGGTGGGCCAGTGCGCCGAGGCCGTGCTGAAAATCAACCTCGACTACGACCCCAAGGAAGTAGGCAAGCGCGGCTTCTACCCCATCGTGCGCAATGTCTACATGGAGAACGTCACTTGCCAAAAGAGCAAGTACGGCATCATGGTGGTAGCCTTCGACGACCGCACCAACGTCTACAACATCAACGTCAAAGACTGCAAGTTCGACGGCGTTTACGACAAGCCTGTCTACATCACCGGCCAGACAAAGGACATGAACTACGACAACCTGTTCATCAACGGTTCGCTCGTGCTCAGCGAATTTCCATACAAGAATTACAGCGAGTGGCTCACCCACTCTGAAATGCAGCGCATACCCAACCCCTGCTACATGGACTTCACGACCAGGCCGAAGTGGGGTTACGTCGTAGGCATAGAACAGGAAGCCATGCTCGACACTTACCTCGCCTACAAGGACGAAAGCATCATCAACTACCTCAAGCAATACCCCGCGGAGATGATTGACGAGAAGGGAAACATCACGGGCTACAAGTACGAAGACTTCAACCTCGACAACACGCGCCCCGGACGCTACATCCTGCGCATGAACCTGCTCTACCCGGAAAAGAAGCTCGACAAGGCTGTGAAGACAATCTTCAAGCAGCTTGAGAAGCAGCCGCGCACAAAGGACGGCGTGTGGTGGCACAAGGCTATATACGCCCACCAGGTATGGCTCGACGGCGTTTACATGGGACACCCGTTCTACACGATGGCCGCCCCGATACTCAAGGGCGAAAAGAAGGCGAAGAAGTACTACGACGACACCTTCGACCAAATCAGCAAGACTTACAAGCGCACTTACGACGAGAAGACCGGACTGTGGAAGCACGCATGGGACGAGACGCAAAAGATGTTCTGGGCAAACCCCGAAACTGGTCTCTCGCAGCACACTTGGGCACGCGCCCAGGGCTGGTTCGCAATGGCCATACTTGAAGTGCTCGACGCCCTGCCGCAGGACTACGAGAACCGCGGCGCGCTCATCGAGATGCTCAACAACGTGATGAAGGCAACGGTGAAATACCAGGACAAGAAAACCGGCGTATGGTATGACGTGATGGACGTAAACGACCCGCGCAACTATCTTGAGGCCACGGCTTCGTCGATGTTCGCCTACGTGCTGCTCAAGGGCGCGCGCCTCGGTTACTTCGGCGACGACCTCAAACAGGCCGGAGTGAAAGCATACAACGGCATCCTGCGCCAGTTTGTCAAGGTTAACGCCGACAAGACGCTCTCGCTCACGCGCTGCTGCTCAGTGTCAGGCCTCGGCCCTGACGACGCCAAGGGACGCCGCCGCGACGGCTCGTTCGAGTATTACATCAGCGAACCCATCCGCGACAACGACGGCAAGGGCGTAGGCCCCTTCATCTGGGCTTCGCTCGAAATGGAAAAGTTGGGTTACGACGTTGCCAAGCTCAACAAGTAACAGTTTTCTCACATTAACAAATAGAGGCGCAAGTCCTGCGTCTCTATTTGTTTGCCTCTAAATTCGATATAATTACAATTAAAATCATAAAATTAATCAAATAAAACGAATGAAAAAAATCTTATTAACCGCAGCGGCAGTCGTAAGCGCCGCCACTGCATTTGCGCAGGCTCCCGCATTCCCTGGAGCCGAAGGCCACGGACGCTACGTCACGGGCGGACGAGGCGGAGTAATCAAGCACGTCACCAACCTTAACGACGACGGCCCCGGCTCGTTCAGGCAGGCCGTAAAAGGAAACACGAAGAAAATAGTAGTCTTCGACGTAGCCGGAGTCATCGCATTGCGTTCCGACTTGAAAATCGGCTCTAACACAACTGTTGCAGGACAAACCGCACCTTATCCGGGAATAACGTTGCGCTACCGCACGGTGCGTCCCGAAGGCGACAACATCGTGGTACGCTTCATCCGCATACGCCGCGGGCAAGAAAAGGACGTCAACGACGGAGCTGACGCTATATGGCAACGCGAGCAGACGGGCATGGTATTCGACCATTGCTCGTTCAGCTGGAGCATTGACGAAGTTGCCTCGTTCTACGACAACAACAACTTTACAATGCAATGGTGCACAATAGCCGAAAGCCTGAACAACGCAGGACATGGTAAAGGCCCACACGGATATGGCGGTATATGGGGCGGAAAGTTGGCCAGCTTCCATCATAATATGATTGCCCACGTAGGCAACCGTGCTCCACGCTTCAATGGTGCACGCTATGAGTGGACGGGATACAACAAGAATTATAATTACGACGAATACAACTGGGCAAACCCGGTACAGGCCGAAAACGTTGACTTCCGCAACTGCGTGATGTACAACTGGACCGGCGATTGTTACGGCGGCCCCGGCGGTGGACAAATTAACATAGTAAACAATTATTATAAAGGAGGTCCGGCTACATCTGACAAGAAGGCACAACAAGTAACATTAGTAACCGTAGGCTCTTCAGGCAACAGCACGCCTTCAAATATGACTGGCATGACGAGCCGTTATTACATAAATGGAAACACCACCGAAACACACAACGGGGAGAAAACAACAAACCGCGACTGGAACGGTGTAAACTACGATAAGGGTGTATATACGATTGACGGCGAACGCTGGTCGCTCGACACCAAAAATTACTATGGCGACGCCGTTGAACACAAAAATAACTCTGACGGGCAATCGTGCGTAAGGATAAAGATGGACGAGCCGGCACCTGTTGGAGAAGTTACAACACACTCGGCTGAAAACGCTTTCAATAAAGTTTTAGCCTATTGCGGGGCTTCACTCCATCGCGACGAGGTTGACGCACGCTATATGGAAGAAGCTGAAACGGGAACAGCCAAATACACGGGTTCCGTAACAGGAAAACCCGGAGAGATTGATCTCGTTTCTGATGTGAATGGTTACACCGAAGCCAATTTCCCCACAGGGCAGCGCGAAGCCGGTTTCGACTCTGACAAAGACGGTATGCCTGACTACTGGGAGACAGCCAACGGACTTAACCCGAACGACGCTTCCGACGCCAACCTTTATACATTAGACACTGCAAAAGGATGGTACACCAACGTCGAGGTTTACCTCAACTCGATTGTAGAACCGATTGTCAAGGCGCAGAACGCCGACGCGCTGGCTGCCGTTGACGAGTACTACCCGGCTTGCTCGCCCGCCACGGGCATCACAAACGCTCCGACTATGACGTCGGAGGTCGAGAAAATAGAATATTACACTCTCGACGGAGCCAAGGTTAACAATCCGGTCAAGGGCATCAACATCCGCAAGATAACTTACACCAACGGAAGTGTTAAGACAGACAAGGTAATCAAGTAACTTTGAGCCAAGTCAACATCCGTTATTCAAAAACAAAAGAGAGACGCAACATTCAGCTGCGCCTCTCTTTTTTTCATACAGTCACTATTGAGTGTCTGCATTTATCTTACCACGAACTTCTTACCGTCGCGGATGTATATGCCTGGCTGCAAAGGCTCTTTCACTTCGACGCCTTGCAGGGTAAATGTCCGGCCGTTCGGTTTGCTTCCTACTGTCACGTCGGCAATGCCGGTGGCCACTTCTGTGGTGAGCGTAAACTTGAGCGCGCACTGCTGGCCGCTTACGGTGAAAGTCATAGCGCCTTCGGCTGGAGTGTCAAGTTCAATTTCGTGGCTGGCGTAAACAGATGCGCCGTTGACTTTCTTCGGGAATACATATTCCGTCTCGCCATATTGCAGTCCGTTAAGTTCTGCGAGGTAGCCGTCCACGTCGTCGTAATTGTCATACCCCACGATGCCAACCTTCGTTACCTTTACGCCTTCAGGCAAATTGATGGAAAACTGCACGTTGCGTGAAAACTTCATACAGTCACTTTCACCCTTGCTGTAACTTTTGCCGTTAGCATTAGTTATAGTAAAACCGTTGTCAAAGTTCCATGTCTGTGTGTCGCCATCCCTATAAGTTTTGCCTGACAAATCGTAATATACAGTCTGCACCGGCGCGTCTCCACCCGGCTCTTCATATTCTTCGTTGCCGCTTAACAGTATTCCACCCTCGTTGCCGGCCTCCATTATGTCAGCTACAAGGCTGTTCATATAGCGTTCAAGGTTGGTATAGCCGTCGGTTCCTACAGCTGCGCCGTCGGCCGCATTGTTCTTGTCAAGTTCATTGGCGTCTTCCCATGCGTCAGGCATTCCGTCGCCGTCGGTATCTACAGGCGCAGCTTGACTTTCAAGCAACGGCCACGGGTCAAAGTCGTCACCAGCGTCGGCAAAGGCTTGCTTCAAGTCGTCTTGCGAGTCGATTATCCCTGGAATTTTGCTCTCTGCACCTGTGCAAGTAACCACGCCGTTGCGCGTGTCGTTGACGACAAGCTCATCAACATAGTCCCGATGGAGCGACGCCCCGGCGTATGCCAACACACGTTCGTAAGCATCTTGGGCGGAATGAGTGGTTACGGCCTCAAATGCCAACGGCTGGGCACGGCGCATTTCCTCACGCGTCTCAGCCGTAAACGTATTATCCACGTCGGCATTGTTTATCTGGTTGTAGATGCCATAAGTCCAGTTGTCACGAGTTACGTCGGCATTCAGCGGATTGACGTTACCTGTTACATAGAACGTTCCCCACTTGTGCCACATAACGTCCCATTCGTTCGGATTATCAGTATCATGTTTTGTGTATTCCGTAGTGCGTATGCCTATGGAGGCAATGCGTTTCTGGATATTTTCGTTGCGTGTCATCGTCGCCGGACCTGGCTTGTAATAGTTGTTCACGATGTTAACGTTCATGCCTTCACCGCCGTAACATCCGTTTCCCGCCCAGTTGTACATCACGTTGTTACGCATATCCATGCGCTCATCGGTCTGTGTGCCGGGACGGGGACCAAGGCGCGGCACACGCGAGTCATGATGGGCCAGCAAGTTGTGATGGTAAGTTGCGCCGCTGCCGCCCCAGTTGCCTCCATAACCGTGGTTCCCTTTCTCGTGGCCAGAATGACGCAAGCTCTGTGCTGCTATACACCACTGCACGGTTGTGTTCTTGCTGCCATAGACGGAGAGACATTCATCAATGCTCCAGCTTACCGAGCAATGGTCTACAATAATGTTCTCGTTGTCCATTCCGCCGAGACCGTCTCCCTCGTGGTTGGCCACATACTTATTACCGAGGCGGAAACGCATAAAGCGTATGATGACATTGTCGGCTGATATGACAAACGGATAGTCTGCCACGCAGATGCCATCGCCTGGCGCAGTCTGTCCGGCAATGGTGACGTCGCCGTTTTTCAATTTCAATTCGCGCCTCAAGTGTATGGTTCCTGAAACGTCGAACACTATCGTCCTAACCCCGCTGCGTTCAACGGCATAGCGGAAAGTCCCCTGCCCGCCATTATCCTCAAGCGAAGTTACATGGTAAACCTTTCCGCCACGTCCGCCCGTAGTGTAGCGTCCGAAACCTTCCGCTCCGGGGAATGCTAATGTCTGCGCATCAGCCACGCCGCCGGTTAAGACGAAAGCCAAAGCGAGAAGCAGCGATTGTAACAAATTTTTTGTTTTCATAATCCGTAATGTTTTAGTAGTAAAAACTGATGCAAATATAGCGTTTTCCAGCAAATAAGAAAAGGAAAGGAGCGAAAAAAGCCCCTTCCCTTTACTATTAATTCATACAATATTCATAAAACATTACCACCAACGGGGATCGCCGGTCTGATAATCTTCGAGAGTACCCTTTTGCAGATGGAAATCTGCGTTTGCGGGATCAACGAAGAGCTTGTCTGACGCATAGTCGAGAACCTGTATGCCCTCAAACCCTTTCTCCTTCATAAAGTCGTTCGTGCAGAAGCTGTTTGAAACGTTCGGTTCAATTGACGAACGCACGTTCTTTGTGGCGTCGTCGGCGCTCTTTCCGAAGATACAGTTGGCCACGGTGAACGATGTCGGGCCGTAGCTTGCATCATTGAAGTCGATGAAATAGTTGTTGTTGCCGATGTTATTGTAGAACGTACAGTTGGAGATGTTCAAAGCCTCCATATTGGTTTTCTTGCTGTAGATGAACATCTTGCCACCTGGCGCTACGTTGTAGAACGTGCTGTTGGTGATGGTGATGTTCTTCACCGAACCCTTGCCGCTACTTGCATCGATGTGGATGAACGAGTAGCCGCTGCACATATCGTGGCAGATGCAGTTGTCTACGATGAGG
The DNA here is from genome assembly GCA_944320255.1 of uncultured Prevotella sp. Taxonomy (GTDB): domain Bacteria; phylum Bacteroidota; class Bacteroidia; order Bacteroidales; family Bacteroidaceae; genus Prevotella. The sequence goes on from CALUGU010000041.1 coordinate 7,302, forward strand.
TTGTTTACCACCTTGTCGGCACTGCCCTGCATACGGAAGAAGGCGTTGGCCATACCGGAAATGTTGCAGTCTGTGAACTTCACCTGGTCTACCGAGCAAGAGTTGCCCTGGTTGATGAGGTAGTTGCCGCCAGCCTTCGGGTCTACGATGTTAAGATGCTCGAAGGTTATGAAATTGTGTGAGCCTTCGATGTCGATGCTCTTGAGCAAGTTCAACGTAGGAACTTCGCCGCCGCCGGCGCCGAAGAAGTTTACAGACACGCCGTCAGGTATCTTCAGTGCGCCCGGTTCAGACGATGTGTCGTCGCCAATTACCTCAAGAGTTGAACCTGCCGGGAAGACGATTGTCAGACTTATGCTCTGTTCGTTGTTGTTCTCGGCGCGTGCCTCGGCTACCAGCTGATCGAGCAAAGCCTGGTTGAGCCTTGTCACTGAAGCGTCGAGATACTTCTTAGAGTCTGCCGCAGGAGCAGCAGCAGCCGTTGTGACGGTGCGTGTGCCACGCTTAGCCTCGCCGTTGTAGATGACGAACGTGTAGTTAGTCAACGCTTTCAGGCCGCTGAATTTCTTGCTCTGCGCAGCCTTCTCCTCGTCGGTCAACTGGAAGGGCGAACCTTCTATCTCCACGCCGTCCACGCTTACGGTGATGTGTGTCACGTTCGGGTCTGTCCAGCTCAAAGTCACCTCGTTGTCAGTGTAGTCGCTGGCGGCCACTTCGTTGAATATCTGCTCGGCATCGGTCTTGAAGTGTGTGCCTTCGTCATAGTAGCACCATCTTGACTCTGCCTTTGTGTCAGACATTACTTTTATTCGGAGGAAATATTCCGTATCACCGTCAAGCCCGGTAATTTCATAAGGCGACTTTGTTATGCTCATATCCTCGCCGTACACCGTGGCGTTTTCACCGCCCATCGGGATGTCGTCGTAAAGAGAGTCCTTGCTTACCTCGATAACGTAATATATGTTACCTGAATTGGCCTCTTTGGGCTGCGGCGCACTGAACTCCACTGTCGCCGTGGTGGCCGTCGGCGTAACCGAGATGTCATCGTCGCCCGTGCCGAAGAGCCTGTTGAAGGCGGAGTTGACGTCCCACTCGTTGTAATCGGTGCAGGCCGTAAGCGATCCCAGCGTGAGACCCATCAGCGCAATGCCTAAATATCTGTTAATGGTTTTCATTGTTGTTTCGTTTATTGTTTTTTATGTCATGGCAAGGGGCAAGGGCTTGGCTTATGCCTCGCCCCGCATCCCTTGTTTTTTAATAGCCATACGAGTTATACAGCGTGCTTTGAGAGTCTGCAATCGTGGTGTTGGCTATCGGGTAGATGTAGCGGTTCTTCACGGTTACACTGCTCTCGCCGACGGTCGGGTCAGGGTATCCGCCTATGCCTACGAGACCGCTGCTGATGTAAGGCAGGTTGATTATCGCGGGCGACTTGGCGTCCCAGTCGGTGTCGCCCGGCTGCAACTTGCCGAACCAGTCGGTGCTGTCGTCATAGTCGGCCTCGTTGATGTCTTCCGCCGGAGTGTCCCATGTCACTGATGACATGTCGATTTCGGTCTTCGTATCATTAGTGTAGTTGAAGAACACTTTTGACGGATAAGTGCCGTCGAGGAGCTGTGCCAGGTAGTCCTGCTTCATCTCCACGATCTTGTCGTGCAGCAAGTTCCAGCGGATGAGGTCCCAACGGCGGAAGCCTTCGCCGCCGAACTCCCACGCATTCTCGTCTACAATGGCGTTGAAGAAGCCGTCAGGGTCGCCGGGCAGAGCCGCTACGTAAGCCTGTGCGTCGGCCTTGTGTGCGTCGTCGTATGCACGCTCGTGCACCAATCCGAGAGCTTGGCGCGCCGTGAGACCTGCGCTGCCGGTGTAAGTACCGTCGGGTCCGGCAAGATAATTCATACACTCTGCATAGAACAGCAGCACGTTAGAGTAACGCATCTTTACGACGTTGATGCCGGCCAAGTGCTTGGCGGTAGTGTTTTTGTTGTCTGAAAGCCATTTTGACGTCATCCATTTCGGGTTCCATTTGCCTACGTAAATGCCGCTGAAAGGCTTGTTGCCGGCCAGTTTTTCGATAGACTTCTCGCTGAAGTTGGGAGAGTTGCTTGCAGTTGTTATCTCGTAAGGGGCGGCGGTCACCAAGCGGCGTGTGTCGCCTTCGTTGAACGAGTAGAAGTAAGTCGGCGTCAGCTTCAGCTTGCCTGTCGAGTTTTGCTTGCCCCAAGTTGCGTTGTCCTTTGATATGCGCACGCCTACGGTGTAGCCCAGTTCGCCCGTGCGGTTGTCGGCCATCGGCAGCTCAAAGATGTTCTCGTAGTAAGTAAGGTCGAGCTGCAGCTGGTTCTGAAGGTACCATTCGTTCTCGAACGAGGGGTTCAGCTTGTGCGGGCCTTCAAGGATTATGGTCGAGAGATGTTGCAGTGCGCGCTCATAGAGGGCCTTGCGCTCGTCGGCGCCGGGACGCTGCGTCGGGAAATTCCCGTCAGTGTACTGCGCCGTCTCATATCCTTCCTTGGCTTTTTCGCGGATGGCGTAGCCGGCTTTCGTCATTGCTATCTGTGCCAGCAGTGCGTGGGCGTAGCCCTTTGTCGCATGCTCCGTGGTGTAGCCGTCTTCGCCGGCCCAAGGCAGCAGGTTGGCTGCCTCGTCGAGATCGTCCATCAGCACGTCCATTATCTCGTCGCGGTCTGTCTTGCCGAGGTATGCGTTGCTAAGGTCGGGCTGCGACGTCTCAAGTTTCAAGGGGATGTCACCCCATGTGCGCAGCATATCGAAGTAGACCATGGCGCGTATTGCCAAAGCCTCGCCGAGATAGCGGCCCATCTCGTCGTGCTCGGGAGCGTCTTCGGCGAAGAGCGGGCTTGTGCGCACACCCTCGATTACGTCGTTGCAATCCTCGATTATTCCGTACATATCGGTCCAGCGGTCACCGAGGCGCGAGTATCCGGGGTCCATATAGAAGTTTCCCTCGCTGCGCGGGCCGGTGTCGCGGTAGGTGTCACTTTCCACGCCGTCAACGAACTCGATGTCAGAGTTCAGGTTTGACGTTATGGCGAAGTCCTGGGCATAAGTTCTGTCCTGCCCCATTCCGCCGTATATTTGGTTGACGCGCAAACCCGTGTAGTAGGTTGAGCCATAGACCGTGGTGTTGCTCAGTTCCGACGGGGATGTCTGGTCGAGGAAGTCGGAGCATGAGGCAAGAGTTATAACCCCTACGGCAAGCGCGCTTAATGATAATATCTTTTTCATTGTTATTTTAGGTTTTGCGGTCTTTGGGTTTTGCGGTTTTACGGATAACGGTGTCAAGACTTGCGCCTTTGCAACCGTATAACCTTATAACCGCATATCCCGACAACCTTATTTTTTAGAATGTAACGTTAATACCTCCAACGAATGTGCGGCTCTTCGGGTAAGCGGCATAGTCAACACCGGGGCACATCGGGTTCTTCTTGCTGCTGGTGTCAACTTCGGGGTCGTAGCCGTCGTAGCCGGTGAAGCAGAAGAGGTTATATCCGGTGAAGTAGATGCGGACATTCTCAAGATAGAGAGCCTTAACCCACTTCTTAGGCAGGGTGTAGCCTACGGTGATGTTCTGCACGCGCAGGAAGTCGGCATCCTCTACAGCCCAGTCAAGGAGCACCATCTTGGTTGCGCTTGCCGGGTTCCACAGAGTACGGCCTGCGTTGATTTCGTTCAGGCGTGCGTAGATGTTTTCGATGCCGCCATAAGCGTTGATTGTAGCCGTAGCCGGGTTGCCGATGTTCATGCCTGTGTTGGGGTCAATCCATGTATAACGGTTGTCAACATTGAAGTCAGCCACAAGGTTGTAGTTCTGGCTTGAGCCTGCGCGGAACGACGTTGCGAGCTTCGTTCCGTTGACAATCTTGTTGCCGAGAGAATAGTTGAAGAAGACGTTGAAGTCGAAATTGCCGACGCGGCCGTCAAAACCGAAACCTCCGGTAGTGGTAGGTATCGTGTTACCGAGACGCTGCTTGATGGGGGCGCCGTTCTCGTCAACCTGGAGCTTGATGCCACCGGGAGCGAGGCTACCGAACTTGGTAGAGCTGTTGTCCTTGCGTCCGTCGGCAAACTGCCATGCACCGTTCTGGAAGATGAGGTCACCGGTGCCTGTAGCCGGGTCGTAAGCGGTGTAGATGCCGTCAACCTTGTAGCCCCAGATTTCGCCGAGGGCACCACCAGCTTCAACGCGGAAGTCCTCATACTCGCTGATGGTAGAGCCGCTCCAGTTAGAGCTTTGCCAGGGTGAGCTTGTGTTGAGCTCCTCAATCTTGTTCTTGTTGTAAGCTATGTTGAAGTTGAAGTTCAAGCTGAAGTTCTTTTTGTCAACCAACACGGCGTTAACTGCGAACTCTATACCCTTGTTAGATGTCTTTCCGAAGTTCTGGTACTGGTCTTCGTAACCCGTATTTGACGGTATGGACGTCTGCATGAGCAGGTCTTTCGTAGTGTTCCAGTAGAAGTCCAACGTACCGCTGATGCGGTTGTTCCAGAAGCCGAAGTCAACGCCGACGTTACGTGTGATGGTAGTCTCCCACTTCAGGTCGGGGTTGTAGAGATACTTGCCGTGCTGGAGAAGAGAGGGCGTAGAGAGGCCGGAGTTGCCGGTGTTCCATTCGGGGAACTTGGCGTCGTCTTGTTCCGGCATGGAGTAAACGGGGTAAATCAGACCGCTGTTGATACGGTTGTTACCTGCCATACCGAAGCTCAAGCGGAGCTTCAAGTTAGAGAGCCAGTCTTGTGAAGACTTCATGAAGTTTTCCTCGGAGATACGCCAAGCCAAGGCTGCAGACGGGAACCAACCCCACTGGTTGCCTTTGCCGAACTTAGACGAGCCGTCGGCACGCAGCGTGAACGTTGCCAGGTACTTGTCGGCCATCGTGTAGTTGATACGTCCGAAGTAAGAGAGGATGTTCTCTTTAGCCGCGATGTTGCCGCTGTTGGGCAGGGCCGTGCCGGCTGCGGTGTTGGCCAGAACCTCCTGGATAGTCATCGTCGTCGGGTAAGCCACTGACACGTTGGTGCGTGTGACATCCTGCTCGCTGCTCCACTCCTGTCCGATGAGGACGTTCAGGTGGTCGCGTCCGCCGAAGAGTTTGTCGTTGTCGTAAGTCAAGGTGTTGGAGTTACGCCAGTTCTTGTTCTCCACGCGCTCGAAGTAAGCCTGCGGCTGTCCGTTGTAGCCATACTTCGAGTTGGTCACGGCGTTTGCGCCCCACACCTGGTCGGTGTTGTTATACTTCCATCCGTAGCCGAACTCCGTGCGGAACGTCAGGCCCTTAAAGGGTTTCCAGTTCAACGCCACGTTGTAGTTTTGCTGGAAACGCTCCCTGTACTTGTACGTATCCATGATGCGTTCCATAGGGTTGCGGCGCGTGTTCGAGCTGCTTTCCTCGTCGCCTTCGTCGCCCGACGATAAAGGCTCCACGGGGTTCCATTTCACAGTGTTGGCCACTGTCGAGTTGGCGGCATTGCTCTCGTTGGTGTCCGCACCGCCGCTAAGTCCGTCGAGCTTGGTGAAGGCCATACGTCCGTTGAAGTCCAACGTCAGCCACTTGTTCAGCTTGGCGTTCAACTTGGCGTTGATGTTGTTCTTGGCATAGCCCGAACCGTACATGATGCTCTCCTCGTCGGTGTGGGCGAAGCTGAGGTTGAACTTAACCTCCTTCGAACCTCCGCTCACGTTCACATTATACTGCTTCTGCAAGCCGGTGCGCCCGAACATCTCGTCCTGGTAGTCGCGTCCTTCGATAGACTTCCAGATGTCAAGGTCTTTGTAAGAGCCGTAAGTTTCGTTGCCCATTTCATACTGGTAGTAGGTAAAGTTGTACGGGTCCATCGTGTCGACCATCTTCGTCACCTTCTTCCATCCGAGAGAGCCGTTGAAGTTCACCTGTATCTTGCCTTCCGATCCGCTCTTGGTCGTCACGATGATGACGCCGTTAGCACCGCGGGCACCGTAGATGGCCGTTGAAGAGGCGTCCTTGAGGACGTCGATGCTCTCGATTTCCGAGGGAGAAATGTCGCTGATGCTCTCCACGGGGAAGCCGTCAACGACGTACAGCGGTGAGTTGTCCTGCGAGAGTGAACCGCCGCCGCGCACGCGGATCTTCACGTCGGCGTCGGGCGAACCCTCGGTCGTGGTGATGTTCACACCGGCCATCTTACCCGTCAACGCCTCGCTGACGTTCGACACAGGTATCTGGCCGATTTCCTCGGCGCTCACCGATGTTACGGCTCCGGTGAGGTCGCGCTTCTTAACGGCGCCGTAACCGATTACCACGAGGTCGTCCAAGGCCGTGGCCTCGTCTTCGAGGGTGACGTTCACCACCGTCTTGCCGGAGGCGTCAACGGTCTGCGTCTTCATACCGATGTATGAGAACTGCAACTTGTTGTCGCCGGTGGTCTTGATGGAGTAATTTCCGTCGAGGTCCGTCACCGCGACGTTCTTCGTCCCCTGTTCTTGAACCGTCGCGCCGATGACGGGCTCGCCGTTGGCGTCCTTGACGGTTCCCTTGACTGTCTGCGCCGATATGCCGCCCACGATGAGCGTGAACAGCACGACAAGCGCCAGTCGAAAAGTTTTTAAATTACCAGACATAAATGTTACTTATTAATTGATTAAATTTTGAATGTTATCGTCTTTCATAAATGGGTATAACGTTTTCATGCAACACATCCCGACGGCAGGCTTCATCAGTTCACCGCCGGCACAAACACCCTGACTGCCAACTTGTTAGCATAACACTCATAAGCCAGCAATTGGAACATCAGCTATTTTTTTGATTTTAGTTTTTAATAATTTGCCAATTTCGGTTACAAAGGTACTAAAATTTTAATTTATGCAAAACTTTTTCATTGTTTTTTAATTAAAAAGTATTTTACTCCAAATCCTCGGACATTCAGATTAACGTTTGGCAACACCGGAGCCGCCACGGCCGCCAATGCGTTATAATATAATAAGGTGTAAAAAACGTGTCAACTGTTGGTTTACATTATGTCCGATGTTTCCACTTTATTGTCCCTTCTGTCGCCTTAACTGAATTTTAACGCCGTAGCATTTTGCTGATAACGAAAAAACGCTATATTTGCGGTGTCAATGTATAATTAATTACTAACTAAAACTTACGATTATGAAAAGATTTTTACATTTAACTTTAACTTGCCTATTGGCAATGGTCGGCTCATTTGCATATGCAGCCACTTATTCGTACACTTTCACTAATGCAGTGTTTTCCGTAGACAAGCCGTTTACACAAAACCTCAATGGTATTGACTGGACATTAGAATGGACTTTGCAAAAAGGTGAAGGCTATTTAGGTTTCCAAGGCGGCGATACCGGCAAGGGACTTCAAATTGGTAGTTCTGGCAGCCCTATTGCAACTGCAACATTATCTACCAACGGCATTTCTGGAACTATAACTGCCATTAAAGTGAACACAAGCGGTGCTTCAAGCATTGAAGGCACGCTTGATGTAACTGTAGGTGGAAAACCTTTCGGCAACCAGTACACCTTAACTACGACTGCAACAGACGTAGACTTTACCGGTTCAGCAGAAGGAGAAATCAAACTGAACTATACAAATAGTTCAGCAAAAGCCGTTTACATCAAGAGCATTGAAGTTACCTATACAGTGGCTGTAGAAGCACCTACCTTCTCTATCAAAGGCGGTATGTATACAGAACCGCAGACACTTACGCTCAGCGCTGGTGAAGGATGCACAATTTACTATACCGAAGACGGCGAAAACCCGACAAAAGAAAGCACCGCATACACAGCTCCGATAACCATAGACAAGACTAAGACAATCAAAGCCGTTGCTTACAACGCAGAAGGCAGTGCAAGCAACATTGTAAGCGAGACTTACACTTTCCCTGTTGCCTGTGAGAATATTGCCGCCGTAAAAGCACAAGAAAGCGGTACGCTGGTTTCGTTGACACTGAAAGACGCGCAAGTGGTATATGTCAACGCTTATTCTAACACAACGGAATATTATGTCCGCGATGCTTCCGGCTCAATCAATTTCCGCAATACAGGACTTGAATTGAAGGCGAATGACATCATCAACGGTACGGTAATCTGCGAATATAGTCCATACAAAGGATTGCCACAATTTGCCAAAACGGATGAGACAAACGCCGAAAAATTAACCATAACAGCAGGTACAGAAGCACAACCTGTGGAAATAAACGACGTTGCAGAATTGCTTACAGGCAAATACTTGTGCGACCTTGTTTTGGTTAAAAACGTTACGTTCACATCTGAAGTTGACGGCAAACACACAAATGACTATGCAGTTGGGGCTAATAAAAGCAAGGTAATGGTATATGACAAGTTCAAACTTGACATCGAAACGCCTTCTGATGACAAAACGTATGACGTTACAGGCATTCTCGGAACACTGGATGAAGATACTAACGAGATTTTCCTGATTAGTGTTACAGAGCACGTTGGGACAGGCATCAACGCTCCGATGGTAGAGGAAGTTGACGAGAACGCCCCGGTTTACAACCTCGCCGGACAGCGCGTAAGCAAGGACACGAAGGGCATACTCATCCAGAACGGCAGGAAGTTCATCAACAAGTAACCCTGACGGACTGAAGGCTTAAACTGTTAAAGCCGCCGCGGACATCTCTCCGCGGCGGCTTTTCGTATTAATGTAAAATGAATGTCCGCATTTTACCAATCATTTTATGGAGGTGTATCAAAAAGGAGTTAATAGGAGTTAGACGCTTCGCGTCGGAGTTAGCTGGAGTTAACGGACAAATGCTAAGTTGTTGTAACATAGTGTATTGTCCGTTAACTCCGGCGAGTGGAACGAGCCTAACTCCTGTTAACTCCTGATAACTTCAGAATTATGATACATCCTCACGTTGGTGTTGGCAAATTGCGGACATTCATATAAGGTAAAAAACACCGATTGGTGTTTAACATTTTTTAGGCGGTATTTATCGACGATTATAACGGTAGTTATTGCTGATTATAACGGTAATTATCGGATTTTATGTCCGCAGTAACTTTTTCAGTCATTCTTTAACCCAAACCGGTCATTAGACCGCCAACTGTACATTTACGTTTATCCGTCAGCTCTTCATCCGTCTTCCGCACTGTCGCCGTCATTTTGTTTCACGTTTTTTCTCGATGTAGCCCGCTACATCTTCGACAAAAGCGAAAAACAACTTGCCTGACAACGGCACGAAATATGGGTGAAGCCTAACGACCGATTTGGGTTTAAACAAAATCTGACTGAAATCTAACGCCCGGTTATTTGTGATTAACGCCTTTCCAAGAGATGGCTAAACGCAAGATGAAAGACGGCTTTTTGCCTGATAAAAGGTGGCTTTTTACAAAAGGTGTATCAAAGTTTCCCGCTTTTTCCCGGTGTAGCCCGCTACATCTTCGACAAAAGCGGAAAACAATCTGCCTGACGGCAGCACGAAACACGGATAAAGTATAATGACCGATTTGGGTTAAAACGTCACAATGTCACAATGCGGTGTAAGGCGTTGAAAGCCATGGCATTATACGGTGACATCACAAAAAGGGCCACATTCACCACCGTCACAAGCATAGATGTGTGTGACAGTGGTGAATGTGGCCCTCTTCGTAATGTCACCGTGCAACCCGTTGGTTGTCAGCACATTGAACTGCGCGGTGACATTGTGATATTACTTGACTATCTTTGTTGTCTTTACGGTGCCGTCGCTCATCGTGTCAACCTTGATGACAATACCCTTGCAGGCATTACTGACGCGCGCGCCGTCGATGCTGTAATACGCCGTGCTCACGACATTCTCACCAGCGGCTTCAACGCCGGCGATGCCAGACGTGTATTCAGTGCTTGCAGGACGGCCGAAACCTCCGTGGGCGTTGGCGGCACGCACGGTGTAGTCGGCGGCGTCGCCCTCGGTTATGTCGTAAGCGTTGGTTGACGTCATGGCTACGAACTTGCCGTCACGGAACACTGCATATGTCGTTACGCCCTCAACGGCATCCCAGGTAAGGCGTGTGCCGTCGGCCTTGAGCTTGCCGAGCATCTTCTGGGCGGCGTCCTCGTCGGGAGCCCAGTTGGTGAACACGTTGTCTATGTCGTACTCGGCAGCCTGCTCCGCCGTGAGGATGGTCTCATACTCGTTAACCTTGTCGTTCTTCTCAAACTTGAGGACAAGTGACGCCGGAGAAATAACGTCTCCTTTTGCGTTCATAGTGTTATACTCTACGAACTTGTCGGCCGCTACGTTCATGCCACCGAGAGTCCAACGGTTAGCGTTGAGCTTTTCAGGCTGCAACAACGTCGTGTTAAGATAAGCGCAGCGCGGGCTGTCGTTCCAAGCACGACCGTAGTTGAACGCCTCGGCCCTGCTGTCGATGGTGCATCCTGAGAATACGTAACCCCACTTGTTGCCGCCCGCAACGTCGGTTGAAGGAGCCGTGATGGTGCACTCGCCGCTGCCGCCGGCTGTGCGCGGCTCAACGGTGAGCAGGCAGTTCTTAAAGAACACGTCGCCGCCTCCGCAGATGAAGTCAACAGTGCCGTGGATGTCGGAGTTCTCGAAGTAGAACTGCGACTTGTTGTTTGAATAGTAAGTGTCTTGGTAAGAAAGCATGCGCACGTTCTTGCAGATGGTGCGCTGGCCCTTGTCCTGTATTACAACGGCGCGGCCTGCGAAGCCCGGCTTGTAATAGTCGTAAGCGTTTTGCAGCGTTACGTCCTGGATGTAAGTGTTGCTTGCCTTGATGAGGAACGTCGCCGAAACGCTGATGCCCTCCTGAAGTGCCTCGTTCACAATCTTAGTGCCGTCCATGCTCTGGCCGATGATTGAGACGTTGTTGCGTGAAATCGGGGTGAGCACCTCGTGGCCGAGGTCGTAAACGCCGTCGGGCAGGAAGATGTAAGCGCGGCCTTCGTCGGCAGGCAGGGCGTTAACAACGTCGAGCACGTTGAGCAGGTGGCCGCCGTCGCCGGCGTTAACTACGTAATATCCTTGTTCATTCTTCTCTATCGGAGCCGCGCCCGTGTTCATAACGAGTATGTGGTGGATGTAAGCCGTGCCGTCGGCAACGAGGCTTATCGTGCCCGCAGGGCCTGTGTATTCAATAGTTTCAGTGTAACCGTCGGTAGCGTTGTAAGCGTTGACTTCCTTGACTACGGTCGCGCCGTCGGTGCCGATGAGTTGCAGCTTGGCCTCCTTGGCTGTAAATTTGCACAGCTGCACAAGGATTGTGGCGTCGCCGCCTACCATAAGCTCAATCTTGTCGCCTGCGCCCATACTCCATCCGTGAGCCGTGTCGTGGAACTTCGCGCCCACGCCGTTGATGGCTTCGTGGTCTTCGTCATAGAAGAACTCGTCGTTAAGGGCGAAATCGTAACGTGAGTCCGTGCCGTCTTCTATCTTCGTTGCAACGGCATAGAGGTTGATGTCTGACGTTACAACATAGTCAGTGGTGTACTTCTCGCCACCATAAGAGTTAACGAACCATCCGCGGAACTTCATGCCTTCAGGCACCGTAACGTCGGCCTCGCCCTTGGTGAAGGCGGCGATTGTCTTGTCTTCCTCAACCAGCTGGTCGTTGCTGATTACGCTGCCGTCAGTGTTGTAATAAGTCAGAGTGTACTTAGGTTTGAGGGCGAACACGGCGTTGTAAGTAACCGTCTGGTCACCGGCTTTCACCTTAATAGACACAACGGTTGAGCCGTCTTCCTGCTTGGTGTAAGTGATTGCGCCGTCCTGTTCGCCGTTGTCGAATGTCAAGTCTGTTATAGGATTTGATTCCGACGGCACAGGGTCGTCGCTTGCAATCTCTATCCTCGCCTCCTGAACACCGGACTCAACCTCGTCGAAGATTTCGGCGGCTGTGTACGTAACGCCGTTGAACGAGAACGTGCCAAGCATCGGATACTTGGAGAGGTCTACGTTGCCGCTGATTGAAAGGCGGAACATATAAGCGTTCTGCGCATCGTCGATGTTAGTAAACTTCAGCTGGCAGTTGGTACGGTTGATGTCAGCCGTAACCTCACAATAAGAAGCCGGGTCTGCAACTGTTTTTGTTATCTGCACCCAATCATCATCGCCGTCACCTTTTGCCCAAAGACTCCAACCACGGTTGCCGCCCGTAGCACCGTGAACGAAAGCAACCTTTGTAATTGAAGCCAACGGTGATGTCACAATATATGAACCTCCGTTCTTCGCTGCCTGAAGAGTTCCACCAATAGGATAATCCGAGAACTTGCTCCACTGACTGCTACCAATAATAACCTCGGCATCAGGGCCTACGTTCGTGTTATACACAGATACCTTTAAAGTTTCACGGCTGTACTTAGTATTAGCCGTGTTGACCACTGTCTCCGCAGCAGAAGCATCTAACGCCGTCCAATCGGAAAAGTCTGTAGAGTAAAGCTCGCGCTCCTCAATCTTTTGCGCTCCCGCCCCACACGTAACAAGAGCCATGAGGCACAATGCGCCCCATCTAAGTAAACGTTGTTTAATCATGCAATTAAAGGTTTATAATTTGTTATTAGTAAATTGTCTAAGATAATTTTTTGCAAAAATAGCAAAAATATGTATGGGGGGGGGTAAATATTTTGTTAAAGAAACAAAACGTTTTTTTTAATTCATAATGCACAATGCATAATTCATAATTGGGCGGACGCCTTTTTAATTCATAATTCATAATTCATAATTGGGCGGATGACTTTTTAATTCATAAGTCATAATGCATAATTCATAATTGGGCGGACGCTTTTTTAATTCATAATTCATAATGCACAATTCATAATTGGGCGGACGCTTTTTTAATTCATAATTCATAATGCATAATTCATAATTGGGCGGACGCCTTGGTTAATACATAATAATAATGCACAATTCATAATTGGGTGTGTTGTTGCCTCGTTAAAGGCGTCCGCCCAATTATGAATTGTGCATTATTAATTATGAATTAAAATCACTCCCACTCGATAGTCGAAGGCGGCTTTGACGAGATGTCATAGCATACGCGGTTGACGCCCTTCACCTTGTTTATTATCTCGTTAGAGACTTTCGCCATAAAGTCGTAAGGCAGATGCGCCCAGTCGGCAGTCATGGCGTCGGTGCTGGTTACGGCGCGCAAGGCAACGGGATGCTCGTAAGTGCGCTCGTCGCCCATCACTCCGACGCTGCGGATGGTGGAGAGAAGCACCGTGCCGGCCTGCCATACCTTATCATATAATGACTCGCCGTCCTCACAGACGTAGTTGTGCATATTCTCGATGTAGATGTCGTCAGCGTCTTGCAGTATGCGGACTTTCTCGCGCGTGATGTCGCCAAGTATGCGCACGGCCAAGCCGGGACCGGGGAACGGATGGCGTTTGATGAGGCGTTCGGGCATACCAAGCTGATAACCAACGCGGCGCACCTCGTCCTTGAACAGCCATTTCAGCGGCTCACAGAGCTGCAGGTGCATCTCCTTGGGCAGTCCGCCGACGTTGTGATGACTCTTTATCACCATACCCGTGATGCTGAGGCTCTCAATGCGGTCGGGATAAATAGTGCCCTGCGCCAACCATTTGGCGTCGGTTATCTTCTTCGCCTCGGCGTTGAACACCTCTACGAAGTCGCGACCGATGATTTTACGCTTCTGCTCCGGGTCGGTGACGCCTTCCAAATCCTTGAAGAACTTGTCGCTGGCGTCTACGCCGATGACGTTCAGGCCAAGGCCTTTGTAAGCGTCCATAACCTTCTGGAACTCGTTTTTGCGCAGCATTCCGTGGTCTACGAAGATACACGTAAGGTTAGAACCGATGGCACGGTTGAGCAATGTGGCGCAGACGGAAGAGTCTACACCGCCCGAAAGACCGAGTATCACGCGGTCGTCACCGAGCTGTTCTTTCAGTTCCTGGACAGTCGTCTCGACGAACGAGGCTGCGCTCCATTCCTGCTTGCTGCCGCAGATGTCAACAACGAAATTCTGCAAGAGCTGCTTGCCTTGCTCCGTGTGGAATACTTCGGGGTGGAACTGCACAGCCCAAAGGGGCAGTTTCGTGCTGGCGTAAGCGGCAAACTTAACGTCGGCAGTGGACGCTATTGCGCGGCAGTCGGTGGGAATTGCCGTGATGGTGTCGCCGTGGCTCATCCACACTTGCGAGTTTTCCTTGAAACCCTTGAACAACGGGTTCTCGGCGTCGAACTGCATAAGATGGGCGCGTCCGTACTCGCGGGTGTCGGTCTTTTCCACCTTTCCGCCGTTCTGGGCGGCGATAAACTGCGCCCCGTAGCATATTCCGAGCACGGGGAACTTGCCTACAAACTGGCTCAAGTCAGCCTTGAACGCCTCCGGGTCGTGAACCGAGTAAGGCGAACCGCTGAGGATTACGCCGATGACGCCCTCGGTGTCTTGCGGAAACTTGTTGTAAGGCAGTATCTCGCAAAACGTGTCAAGCTCGCGCACACGGCGGCCGATGAGCTGCGTGGTCTGCGAACCGAAGTCGAGAATGATGATTTTTTGCATCGTATGGTTTTATTTGGAAGTTATAGAATTTACAGAAGTCAGGGAAGTTAAAGCCAAATGCTTTACCGCTACGAAACAACGGACTGCGAACCGTAAGGCTTCTTACAGTGCCTCCCCGGTTTGCCCACTGTTTGTATGTTGTGACTTTCTTACCTTAATAAAATCGGTTGCAAAGTTACAACAAATTTTCCATGTTACAGTCATAAAAGGGTCATTTAATCAACAACCAAAAGACATAAACCGTTCGGCCTCGGCCAAAGTGTCGAGCTTGCCGACGTCGAGCAGGCGCAGGTCTGGCTTGACGCAGGCCTTGATTACAGCCTCGCCGCACACTTTGAGGTAAAAGTCGATGATGCCGAACTTGTCGGGAAAGCTGTCCATCAGCGGGAACAAGCGTGGTGAAAACACGTGGATGCCGCTGAAGGCGTACATCTTGCAGGTGCTGACATCAAGATTTTCATACGGACTTTTCACCTCGCCGGTCTCGACATTCGTCCACCCAACGAGGCGCATATCGTCGTTGAACAGCAAGTAACGCTTGGTCTTGCGCTCGCTGACGAGCAGCACGGCGTCGCTGCCTTTACTGTTTTCATAAAGCCAACGCAGGTCTACATTGCTTAATATGTCAACATTATGGATGAGCACCGGGGCGTCAGGCTTGAACAGCGGCGCGGCCTTCTTCAGGCCGCCGCCCGTGTCGAGGAGCTTCGCCGACTCGTCGCTAATGCGGACATCCAAGCCGAAGTTGTCGTTTTCTTGCAGATAATCAATTACCTGCCGGGCGAAATGGTGCACGTTGACGACCACCCTTTCAACGCCTGAAGATTTAAGTTTGCTAATCACGTGCTCGATAAGCGGCTTGCCCCCCACCCTAACGAGGGCTTTAGGCATTGTGTCGGTTAGCGGCTTGAGGCGTGTGCCGAGGCCTGCGGCGAATATCATTGCTTGCATTACGTCAATGTTTTTTCTTTGCTTCGAGTACAGAAGATATGCCTTGCTCACGGTGAACGACGCGAACCTCCACGCCAAACTTCTTATTGAGATGCTCAGCCAAGTGCTGCGCGGCGTAAACGCTGCGGTGCTGTCCGCCCGTGCATCCGAAACTGAACATCAGGCTCGTGAAACCTCGCTGGATGTAACGGCGCACGTGGACGTCGGCCAGCTTGTAGACGTTATCAAGGAAAGTAAGTATCTCGCCGTCGTCTTCAAGGAAACGGATGACGGGTTCGTCGAGGCCTGTCAGTTTCTTGTAAGGCTCGTAACGTCCGGGGTTGTGGGTTCCGCGGCAGTCAAACACGTAGCCGCCGCCGTTGCCGCTCTCGTCTTCAGGTATGCCCTTGTGGAACGAAAAGCTGTAAACACGCACCACGAGCGGCCCTTTGTTGTCATACTTGGAGAACGTTGCCGGCCCGTCAGACGGATGGGCGGTGTACACCTTGCTGTCCGTCGTCTTAAAGCCGTCGGCCCGGCTCAACGCGGGTTCTTCAATCCTGGCGAACTGTGGCAGTTCAGTCAAGCGGCGCAGCACGTCCATCAGGTAAGGATAAGTGAAGACGTCGAGCTTCAACAGTTCGCGAAGGTTCTGCATCGCAGGCGGAATGCTGTCGATAAAATGCTTCTTCCGCTCGAAGTATCCACGGAAACCGTAAGCTCCGAGCACCTGCAACGTGCGGAACAACACGAACAAGCTCAACCGTTCGACGAAGTGGCGCACCGACGGGACTTCAGTATAAAGTTTCAGCGAATTGTAATACTCATACACCAGCTCACGCCTCAACTTGTATGAATATTTCGCCGAAGCCTGCCAGAGGAACGAGGCCAGGTCGTAGTAATACGGCCCTTTGCGCCCGCCTTGGTAATCAATGAAATAAGGGTGTCCGGCTGCGTCGAGCATGACGTTGCGCGCCTGGAAGTCGCGATACATGAAGCTGTCGGCCTTTTCGGCCACAAGGTCTTTGGCGAAAAGGCGGAAATTAGCCTCCAACTTCAATTCATGGAAGTCAAGCTCCGTGGGCTTCAGGAAGCAATACTTGAAATAATTGAGGTCGAACAGAACACTGTCCTCGTCGAACTCCGGCTGCGGATAACAGTTAGTCCAGTCCAAGCCGCGCGCGCCGCGCACCTGTATGTTCGGCAATTCGCGTATCGTGTTGACGAGCAGCCGCTTCTCGCGCTGGTTGTACCTGCCGCCGGCTGCGCGCCCGCCGCTTATCGCCCCGAACAGCGACGTGCGCCCCAAGTCTTCCTGCAAATACCGGAGTTCATCGTCGGCCACGGCGAGAATGTGCGGCACGGGCAGCTGACGCCGCTTGAAATGCCCCGACAGGTACACGAAAGCGTGGTTCTCGTCACGGCTCGTGCCTATCACGCCTATCACCGACGCGCCGTCAACGCCCGTCAGGCGGAAATACTGCCGGTTGCTGCCGGCTGTGTCGAGCCGTTCCACGCCGGCGGGTTCCACGCCGCTCCACGACTTGTATAAATCCAATAGTTTCTGCATACGTCACAATAATATGTCGTCATCATCGCCGCCGCGCTTCTTGCGCTCATACTCGGCGAGCAACCTGTCTATAAGTATCAGCAACAGCATTATGCCAAGAGACATCAGCCACGAGTCGGTAATAATTAGCAACCCGCCCGAAACCACGATGTACAACGCCCATTGCCACCACTTTATCTTGTATTTGTTAACATCCATATAATATAAAGGTATTTGACTTTGCGCCACCGCAATCATAATATCAATGCAAAGGTAATGTAAAAATCCGATTAAGAGAAAAGAATAGGCTTTTATTCATACAGGCACAAAAAAAATCGCATGTCCTCACGACAAGCGATTTTCAAAAAACAAACTACTTAAAAACTAATCTACTAAAACAAA
>CALUGU010000042.1 GCA_944320255.1 uncultured Prevotella sp.
TAGGCGGCCCCCGCAGTGTTTTTCATGGTTTTGGGCTGAAGCCATTGCCACTAAAACGTTGCGTTTCTATTTGGACAATTCAGCTTTTTAGCGTGCGTTTTGCGGCAAATCGCACCGCCGTTTGCCGCAAACGGCGGTTCATCCGCAAACATTTTAGAAATTCCATAATAATCAATCCCGTCCCCGAAGGGGCTAACCGCTACGCCGAAGACGCCGGGCCGCACTAAGTGATTATCCAAACAAACTGCGGACGCTCAATTAAATTTCATCGAAAAACTTACGGTATTCGTCAAAAAATTTGGCAGGAAACGCATTTTAGCTTAATTTTGCACCTAATTTCACCTATTATATATAAATATGAAAATATCCTACCTGCTGTTCGGCGCAGCCCTGTGCGGCTTCCTTACGTCTTGTTTCAAGGACGAGCCGCTCAACGCCGAATGCGACATCGAGCAGGCTTACGTCCATATCGATAACCCCACGGAAGTGTTCTTTGCCGAGAGCGACACGCTCGTCAACGTGCTGTCTGACGCCGACAACATCACATTTGAAATCAAGGAAGGCGCCGACGTCTCGGCGATGGCTCCCGTGTTCCGCCTCACCGAGGGCGCAACGGTAAGCCCGGAGAGCGGAAGCGCGCAGGACTTCAGCGACGGCCGCACAGTGGTTTACACCGTGACGTCGCAAGACGGGTCGTGGCAGCGGGCTTACAACGTGTCGTTCCGCGTGGCCTACAACGTCAACGAATACAACTTCGAGCATTACCGCCTGTCATCCAACAACAGACATTATGAATGGAGCGACCTCTCGTCAACGGGCGATTGGATGGGCAACTGGGCGACGGGCAACCCCGGCTTCGCCATAAGCAAGCCTAACGCCGGGCCGGACGAGTTCCCGTCAATTCCCGCCAAAGGCCACAGCGGCTACGGCGTCAAGCTCGAAACAATGCGCACCGAAGGTCTCGGCGAACTCTTCAGTATGGGTATAGCCGCCGGCAACCTATTCCTCGGCGAGTTCAACGTCACTCCCGCCATCACCGGAGGGCAGGCCGGAGCCATGCAGGCCACAATGTTCGGCCGCCCGTTCGGGCAGGAGCCGTTGCAGTTCACGGGCTGGTACAAGTACAAATCTGGCGGCCAATGCGTCGATGGCGACGTCACCCCCATACCTGGTTCGCACGACAAGGGCGACATCTACGCCGTGCTCTACCGCAACCACGACGACGACGGCAACGCCTTCGTGCTGCACGGTGACGACGTGAAGACCAGCAAATACATCGTGGCCATGGCCCAAGTGCCCGACATTACTGACGCAGCCGAATGGACACAGTTCACCGTCAACTTTGACTACAGCGAGCCAATCGACCGCGAACTGCTCGCCAACCGCGGCTACAGCCTCGCCGTCGTAGCCACGTCGAGCATCGAGGGAGCCTCGTTCAAGGGAGCCATCGGCAGCACGCTCCACGTTGACGAACTTAAAATAATATGCGCCGAACAAACAGAACAGCCATGAAGAAAGCTATATTCACCATCCTGCTGGCCGCCGCCACGGCCTTGCAGACACAGGCCGCTGGCCTGCTCGACAACCTGACTTACAACCTGCGCTTCGGCTACAGCATAGGAGGCACGGCCCCCATGGGCATGCCGGCCACAATAAGGAGCATGGACAAGTTCACCCTAACGCCCAACTTCAACCTCGGCCTCGGCGTCTACCGCGACATCACCGAGCACTGGGGCCTCAGCACGGGCCTGTTCCTTGAGAACAAGGGAATGGACGTTGAAGCCACTGTAAAGAACTATCACATGGCCTTCGTACACGGAGGCCAGCGGCTTGAGGGCAACTTCACCGGCGGCGTAAGCATCGACGTGGAGCAGTGGATGCTCACACTGCCGATACAAGCCACCTACTCGTTCAACAAGAACCTGCACCTGAAGCTCGGCCCCTACCTCTCTTACGTGCGCTCGCACAGCTTCACCGGCTACGCCTACGGCGGCCACATCCGCATCGGCGATCCCACGGGCGCGAAGGTGGAGATAGGCACCGACGATGGCAGCCGCGGCACATACGACTTCTCCGACTCGATGCGCTCGTGGCAGTTTGGCATGCTCCTCGGCGTAGAATGGTACTTCCACAAGCACTGGGGATGCTTCGCCGACCTTTCATGGGGCTTCACCGACATCTTCCACGAGAGCTTCGACACCATAGAGCAAGACCTTTACCCCGTTTACGGGACAATAGGTATAAGTTACAGAATTAAATAATCAACAACTAAAAAAGGAAAAAAGATGAAGAAAATTTTTACACTCATGGCCGCAGCCGTGATGGCTTTGGCGGCTAACGCAAAGGATTTCACCGACAATCTTGTTGTGACTTTGGCTGGTTCAAGCACCAACACACCGGACACAAAGCTGATTGTAGATGAAGTGGAAAACTCCGACGGACTGTACAACTTAACCCTTAAAGACTTTAAGTTCGGCCCTCTCACTATCGGAGACATCAACATTGAAAATGTAAAAGGCAATGACGACACTGAAGGTTACACCTATTTTGAAGAGGCGAAGACCACGATAAAGGTTCCTATTATCGGTTCTGCCGACGTTACTTTGAAAGAAAACGGCTATATGAAAGGCGACAAGCTGTATCTTGAAATGTCAATCTCCGCCCTGAATATGGACATCAGTGCTATCTACGGCATTGCCATATACGACGACAACTTGAGCGTAAGCATGAACGGGAACCCATTGACAGAAGGCAAACAGAGCATATATGTAACCGACCAGAAGGACGGGAAATACACCATCTCACTTAAAAACTTCTCGTTCACAATGGGTTTTGCTGATATGAACGTAGGCACCATCGAAATCAACGACGTTGAAATGACAGATGTGGACGGCATCAAGAACTTCACATTCAACTCTCCCGTCACAATCAAAGAAGGTGACGACGCCGACATAAAATGGGTTATGGCCGGGGAGACCGTACCTGTAGAAATGACAGGTAAGATGACAAGCGACCAACTCTATACCGTAATAAGCATCAACTTGGGCAGTATGCAGATAAGCGTAACCTTCGGCGAAGACATCACTTCAGGCATCAGCAACGTAACGACGACCACCGGCGACGGCGTGGAAGCCATCTACGACCTCAGCGGAAAGAAGCTCAACGAGCTGCAAAAGGGCGTCAACATCGTGCGCAAGGCCGACGGAACAACCGTGAAAGTGCTCAAGAAATAACGACAAGCAGACATTTTAAAGGCTTTATATGACAAAAATCCCGGAGGCGGCATGCCGTCCGGGATTTTTTTGTAGCTTTGCATTGGCATGAAGGAAACGACGCACCCGCTCATTATCAAGCGGCGAAGCATTCGCCTTCAACTCCTTAGTGAGCGGAGCGAACGTTTACTTCTTTAACTTCTCTAACTTCTAAATAAAAGCATGGAAGCCCTGTTACAATACGCATGGAAGCACAAGATGTTCCCCCTGAAACCGCTGGAAACCACCGACGGGCTGCCCGTGGAGGTGATTGACACGGGCCTGCAAAACGCCGACGCGGGGCCTGACTTCTTCAACGCGAAGGTGAAGATAGGCGGCACGGTGTGGATAGGGAACGTCGAGATACACGAGAAATCGTCTTACTGGACGGCCCATGGGCACGACCGCGACGCCGCCTACGACAACGTTGTGCTGCACGTGGCGTCGGTGATAGACGCCGACGTGGTGACAGCGGCTGGCCGAAGGGTGGCGCAGGTGAGGATGGACGTGCCGCCGGGCGTGACGGAAAACTACGCGGCACTGCTGCACGAAGACCGCTACCCGCCGTGCTACGCCGTAGTGCCGACGCTCGGCCGGCTGGCGGCGCACGGCTGGATGAGCCGCCTGCTGGCCGAACGCTTGGAGCAAAAGACGGCTGCCATAGCCCGCCGCGCGGAGCTTTGCGGCGGCGACTGGGAGGCTGCGTTGTTCGTGACGATGGCGCGCAACTACGGCTTCGGCGTCAACGGCGACGCCTTCGAGCGTTGGGCGATGTCGGTGCCGCTGTCGGCGGCGGCCCGCCACAGGGACGACCTGTTCCAGATAGAGGCCCTTTTCATAGGCCAGGCGGGGCTGCTCGCGCCCGAAGCCGTGCCCGAACGCCACCGCGCCGACGCCGAAAGCGACGCCTACTTCACCAAACTGAGGGCCGAATACACGTACCTTGCGCATAAGTTCGGCCTCAACCAGATAGACTGGAAGGCGTGGAAATTCATGCGGACGAGGCCGCAGAACTTCCCGCACATACGCCTGTCGCAGCTCGCAAGGCTGTACCACTCGCGCCGCGCCGACCTCAGCCGCCTGGCCGAATGCGCCTCGGCGGAGCAGATGCGCGCCTTGCTGCGCACGGAGGTGACGCCTTACTGGGAGACTCACTACGCCTTCGGACAGGCCGGTGACCGGCGGCGCAAGGCCCTCTCGACGGCCTCGCTCTACCTGATTGTCATCAACACGGCCGCGCCCATGCTGTTCGCCTACGGACGCCACCGCCGCGACGAAGCCCTCTGCGCCCGCGCCTTCGACATCCTGGCGCAGCTGAAGGCGGAGGACAACCACATCGTGCGCCTGTGGCGGCAGTGCGGACTGGAGGCCGACAACGCCGGAGACAGCCAGGCGTTGATACAGTTGAAACGCGAGTATTGCGACCGCAAGGAATGCCTGCGGTGCAAGATAGGCTACGAGTATTTAAAGAAAAGAAGTTAAAGAAGTTACAGAAGTTGACACTCTCTGCGTCCGCAAAGAAGTCAAAGGCAATACCTTTAACCCCAATCGGTCATTGGAACGCTTATCATACATTACTGATTGATTGTCAGCTCTTCATCCATCTTCCGCACTGCCGCCGTCATTTTGTTTCCCACTTTTTCTCGATGTAGCCCGCTACATCTTCGATAAAAGTGGAAAACAATCTGCCTGGCAGCAGCACGAAATACGTATGAAGCCTAATGACCGATTTGGGTTTAAACGATATGTTCACCTTTTCGCAGATGTCTTGTCAAGCCATACGGCCTGCCTGACATAACATTCTTATAATCAACAGCTTAACTACAACAATGCAAAAGGTGGCTTTTCGCAGTGCGAAAAGCCACCTTTTACGTTCTAATTCGGCACCTTTTACAAGGCGTTTTGCCGTCTTTTACAAAACGGGATGCCAGCGTTGATCACGTCCGCCAGTTTATAACGTTTTACGACAAGACATTTGTCTTTAACTTCTTAGCGGACGCAGATAGCGTCAACTTCTGTAACTTCCCTGACTTCTTATCTTCACTTCATCACCTTGCGCACGGCGGTCTTGCCGTCGGCGGTGGTGTACACCACGATGTTCAGTCCCTTTTGCAGACTGCTGAGCTTAACGCCGTCGGCTGAATATACGGCCTTCACGGCTACGGCCTCGGCGGCTTCAACGCCGCTGACGCCTGTTCCTATGCCGTCTACGACGGCCGGCGCGCTCAGTCCGCCAAACTCGTTGGCCGCCTGTATGGCGTATTCCGCGCCTTCATCGTAGGCGCAGCGTGTCTCCGTAGTGAAGCCTTCCACCTTGCCGTCCTTGGTTATCACGTAACAGATAGCGTAAGGCACGGCCTCCCATGTTATCACGCCGGCGGCCTTGTCGGCAACGGGCGCGGGCGCGGCGCAGGCCTCGGTCATCAGCTCCGGCTGCCAGTTGTCGGTGCCGCGCAGCACGTTCTCAATGGTGTACGTGGCCGCCTCCTCGTCGGTGAGCACGCTCTTGGCGTAGCCTTCCACCTTTTGGCCGTTGCCGTCCGTGTACCAGTAATAGTTGTTGCGGTGGGTCAGGTCGAGCGGGTTGCCGTCGGCGTCCATCGTGTTGTATTCTGCGAAGATGGCCGGAATGCCTCCCATAGTGTCATACCAGCCGGCGGCGGGTATGGTGACTTCGGCCTTGGTGTTGATGAACACTGTCTTCGGCTGGTTGTGCCAGGGGCGTCCGAGCCATACGTCGGTCTCCGACGGCACGCCCGGCGCGGTGATGACGTTGTTCATGAAGACATAACCCCACTTGGAGTCGGCGTCGTGGCTCGGCGCAACTATGTATCCTCCCGACTTGCGCACGATGTTGAGCGTGTCGCCGTCAAAGAAGTAATCGCCGTTGTTGTAGATAAAGTCCACCGCGCCTTCGATGAAGCAATTCTTGACGTATCCGCGGCAGTCTGACTCGCTCGGAGTAATCCACGTGTCCTGATAGCTGTACATTCCGCAGTTGTTGAACACCACGCGGTCCGCCTTAGTGTTCAAGGCCAAGGCCTGCGGACCGGCGTTTTGCTCAACGCCGTAGGTGTTGACGAAACTTATTCCCTCAAAATACAGGTCGGAAGACTTGGCTACGAACGTTGCGCCTACGTCCACATGCAGGGCGTTGTCGCCGCCGCAGAGCTTGTCGTCGGCTATCTTTACCTTGTCGCGTCCCTGGCCTATGAAGTGCAGGTAAGGCTTGTCTGCGGGCACGTCAACGTGCTCGTTGTACGTTCCTTCCTTGATGAATATCAGCCAAGGCTTCACCAGGTTGGCGGGCGCGGCGTCCACTGCGGCCTGCACCGTGGCGTAGTCGCCGGTGCCGTCTTGCGCCACTACGGCGTCGTAAACGCGCGCTTCGGGCTGCTGGCGGTCCATCGTGGTGAACGTAATCTCAACGCCCTCGAAGGCGTTTCCGCTGCGGTCTTCTATCGCTCCGGCAGGCAACGTGAACGTGTAAGCCGTCGAATAGTCAAGCCCGGCGTACTTGTAGGCCACTGTCTTGCCGCTTACCGTCGGCTCAAGTTCCTTGCCGTCGAGCATGGCTTTGCCGCCGCCGGCCGTCTGTACCTTCTCGTCGAAAGTCAGTATCACCTGGCCGTTGGCCGTAACTCCTTCCTGCTTGTCGGCCGGAATAGATGCCACGAGCTTCGGCGCGATGTCGTCGTTCACGATTTCCTTGTCCGCAAGGACGAACAGCTCGGCCAAAGCAAGGCCGTCATAGTCGCTTTTGTTGCCCACGAGAGGCGACTCCCAGTCGGGCATGAAGCGGATGTACACAAGCTGTTGGTTCTCCGCCTCGGCGGGCAGGGCGAACTCCTCGCTCGTCCATGCGCGGTAAGGCAGGGTGTAAGTGCCGAACGTCTTATATTCCTTTCCGTCCGTGCTGTACTGCGCGAAGACAGTTTCGTGGGCGTTGAAGTCGTCGCCTACCGACGCCGAGAGCACGATGTTCTGGTAGCCTACGGTAGAGAATGATATTTCAAAGTAATACTTGTCGGCCAGCGGACGCCACGAACGGGCGGCGTACTTGCCGTTCTGGCCTCCCTTGCCAACGCCGCAGGCAAGCCACGACGACGTGGCGCCGTCCTCCTTGCGCAGCGAAAGCAGTCCGCCATTCTCGCTTTCAGCCTTGTAGTCGGCGGCACGTTCAGACGACGGGTTGTCGTTGTAGAAGTCCCAGCCTACGATGTAGTCGGCGCAGGCGAACACGGCTTTGAGGTTCTTCTCGCCGTCCATCTTCACGTCGCGCTCCGCCGCCGTGGTGTTGTCTTCCCAGTTGGTGAACGTCAGTATGCGGTTGTTCAGGGCCGTGAGCTTCACGTCCGTGCCCTCCTCATACCAGTGCACGCCGTCGATGACGTTGCCTTCGGGGGCGAACTGCACCAAGTTCGGGTTGGCTCCTCCTTCCAGTTCTACGTTCAGGGCGTATACGTTGTTCTTCGTGTACGTGGCTTTCAGCTGCGTGTCCTTTACTATCTCAAAGGTGTAAGGGTTGTCGGTTGACACGGCGGCTCCGGCCTCGTCAACCCACGCAGAGAAGTGATAGCCGAAGTTTTCGGTGGCAGTCACGGTGACGCTCGTGCCCTCGTCAAACTTGTCTCCTGCCGGGTTAACCGTCACTTGGCCAGCCTCGGCGTCGGGAGTGACGGTCAGCGAGTAAGACGGCACGGCCACGGGAGTGCCGCTGAAGTCGCCAGTCACGGTGATGTTGTTCATTCCGAGCTGCTTGTTGGCGGCTAAGTTGTAGACGTAGAACACAAAGTCCACGCGGTCGCTGACGGTGCCGAGCGAGCCGATGTCTAACTCTTCGCTCGAAAAACCGGTGTTGTTGCGCAGCGGATCATAGGCCGAAAGCAGGGTGACACGGTTGTCGCCGGACACGGCGTAGACGTCCATCGTGCCGCCGCTCGTGCCGAACTTGGCCGCGTTGAACGCCAACGTGCGGGGCGTGAAGCTGACTCCCTTCTTGGGAATGAGCGAGAACGTGATGTACGAAGCCTCGTCGGCGGGCTTGTTAATCTTCTCAGTGGGCTGCAGCAAGGTGAGCGTTTCGCCCTCAACGGCTTGCGTGCCGTAGATTGTGAGTTTGTCGCCGAGACTGTAACTTGACGACGACAGGGCTTCAGGCACTGACGCCTCGGCCGACGTTGGGCTGTCCGCGCCCTGGCTGAAAGCCCATGTCACGGTGGCTCCTGGGGCGTTGATTTCGCCCTGCTGCTGTGCAGCCGCCGTGCCGGCGGTCATGACGGCGGCCGCCATCATGGCCAACACGGCTCTTAGTTTGATGCTTTTTGTTTTCATGCTATTAATCTATAAATATGCTTATTTCATTATTTTCACGCATTTTGCGGTGCCGTCGGCGTACTCGGTGCGCACGATGTTCAGGCCGCTTTGCAGCCCGTTGCGCCGTGTGCCGTCAGTTCCGTAGTACAGTGTGCGCACTGGCTGGCCGCAGGTTACGTCCACGGGCGTCTCGACGCCCGTGGCTGCGTCTACCGCCACGCCGTGAACGGTGACGTCGCTAAGGCAGATCGTCTTGCCTGTGGCGGCTCCGTTATACCAGGGATATATGCGCAGGCGGAGCGTCTCGCCCTCGTTGACGGAGAGCACGGGCGTGGCCTCAACATACTGCATGGCGTTGGCGGGCATCTTTGTCATCTCGAACATCTGCACGGGGTTGGCGAAATCGGCCTCCTTAGAGTAGTAAATCTTGCAGCACATGCCGTTGCCGCCACATCCGCAGACGAACAGCGAGAGCTTGTCAACGTTGAGCGTGGTGCCCTTGGCGGGCTGCACGGCGAACTCGATGTAGCGCGTTGACACTTCGTCGATTTCCCCTTCGGGCCATGCCTCGCCCTCGATTATGCAGCGTTGGGTCTTGCGGTCGGCTGTGAAACCTGTCCATTCGGGCCACGTTGTCTTAGCGTTCGGCGCTGAATATTTCTGCACCTCCATGCCCGAAAACGCCTGTTGCATGGGGTTCACGGGGCCTGTTGTCACGCAGAGGTCGTCCTTTTCAAGACGCCAGTAAGCCTGTGTCTCGGCTCCTTCGGCCAGCGTCGCCACGGTGCCTGTCACGGGCACGGTGATTGTCTTGTCGCCGCTCGTCACGGTGATGGTCTCGTTTATCGCGCCTTCACCGGCAAACTCACACTTCACCCAGAACGAACCTATCATCGTGCCGCCCTCGTATTGCAGTGTAATAGAGTTTGAATAGTCGTTGCCGTCAGTTGAAACCTGTATGCCTTCCGATGCCGCCACGGTGACAGTGCCGCTTTCGGGCTGGAGGTCGAAGCCGCTCACCTGCATCTCGCGCGTAACCGTCATGCCGGCGTAAGCCTGTCCGAGGTCGCATGCGGCGGGGTTGACGGAGAGTTCGCTCGTGAGCCGGATATAGTCAGAGAGTATGCCTTGAGCCTGCAACAGCTGGGCTGCGAGGCGTGCCACGAGCGTCGCGCCCATAGCCGAAGTGTGCGTGTTGTCGCCGTCGGTGAAGAGCAACGCCTTGCACTGCGCCGCGCCGTAGCCCTCGTAGAGTTGCTTGGTGGCCGTGGTGAGGTCGATGAAAGAAACGCCCATTTCATCGGCCACTTGCTTCATCTGGTAAGGATAATCCTGGCTGTTGTCGTCGGCCGGGACGCTCTGGCCTGTCTTTATGCCGCCGGCGGTGAGCACGGAGAAGTCGTCGCCGAGGTCGTGCATGCCGTTGCGGCGTATCGTCGAGCCGCTGAAATAGTTACGGCAGATGGGGCTTACGAGCACGGGCGTTGCGCCGAGGGCGCGCGTCTCCTCGATGTATTTGCGCAGATACTCCTTGTAAGTGCCGGCGGCCGTGGTGCCGCGGTAGTCGGTAGCGTCAGCCGAAGCCTTGTCGCCGACGCTCTCGTAATAGGCTATCAGCTCGTCGCCGTCCATTCCGTCGGTCTTCTCGTCGTTGTGGGCGAACTGTATCAGCACGTAGTCTCCGGGCTGTATCTGCTTCTTCACAGACTCCCAGTAGGCTGATTCCTTATAGAAACTCTTGCTGCTGGCGCCGCTCTTTGCGCGGTTGTTAACCGTCAGGTCGCCCGTAAAGAACTGCTGGAACATCATTCCCCAGCCTCGCTTAGGCGTGGTGTTCTCGTCGTAGTCGGCCATCGTCGAGTCGCCGATGGTGTGTACGGTGATGGCTGACGCGGCCGTCGATGCCAGCATGGCGGCCGCAACCATTAGTGATTTTAGTTTTCCCATAAGATGATTTTTTATTGTTTTAGGTTGTTAGTAAATTGTGTCTTGCGAGTCAAAGGCTTTTGTCACGGCTGCAAAATTAGCCTGAAACCACCGATGAAATGGGGTATTTTTTAACGGAAAAGGAGGATTTTTTGGTTTTTATCCGGGAAAAAAGTTCAAGAGTTATATTACAAATGTCTTATTGCCTGATGACTTCTTAATTTTTAATTGTTACTTTTCAATTCTGCAAAAGGTGGCCATTCGCACTGCAAAAGGCCACCTTTTACACGATAAAAGGCCATCTTTTAGAGTGTAAAAGATGGCCTTTCATAATACGTTGAACATCAAGGGGTTACGAGAGGGGCGGCAAACCGCCCTTTTTAGCGTGGCGACGGCGGTATTCGGAAGGCGTCACGCCGGTCTTCTGCTTGAACGTGCGACTGAAATACTTGGGGTCTGTGAAGCCTACGGCATAGGCTATCTCGGAAAGCGTCATCCCCGTGTCGGCCACCATCTTCTCGGCTTTCACCATACGGACGTGGCGCACGAAGTCAACGGGCGACATCCCCGAAAGGGTCTTCACCTTGCCGTAGAGCACCGTGCGGCTTACGGCCATAGCCTTGGCCAGGTCGTCTATCTTCAGGTCTTGGTCGGATATGTGCTCGTCGATGAAGGCCAGCAGGGCGTCGGCGAACTGCTTGTCGGCGACTGTCATGCTTGGTGCGTCGGCCGTGACGACGAGGTTGCCGTCGGTACCTTCTTTCAGCTTGTCGAGCCACGACTGCTGCAAGCGGCGGCGTTGGCTGATGATGTTGGCCACGCGCGACTTCAGGTAGTCCATGCTGAAGGGCTTGGTGATGTAGTCGTCAACGCCCTCGTTCAGGCCTTCTATGCGGTAATTCATGGCCGTGCGGGCCGAAAGCACGATGATGGGGATGTGGCATATCGAGGCGTCGGCCTTAATGCGGCGCACCATCTCCATGCCGTCCATCACGGGCATCATTATGTCCGTAATGATAAAGTCGGGCTGCACGGCCTTAGCCTTCTCAAGGCCCTCAAGGCCGTTGCGCGCCTCGGTCACGGCGTAGTCGGCCGAGAGCGTGGTCGTGAGGAAATAGCGCAGCTCGTCGTTGTCCTCAACCACGAGCATCCGCGTGCCCTCGCCTCCGCCTTGCGTCTCCGTCCCGGCAGGCACGGCCGGCGTTACGGCTCCATCGTCGGCTGGGCGCACGTCGGGCGGCAAGTCGGTCTCCATCTCGCTGTTCAGGCCGCGCAGCTTGTTGAGGTCAAGCGCCTTGTCAACCAATTCGAGCATGCGCCGCGCGTTTTTCTTCACAAATTCGAGGTAAGTGCGCGCCTTGGGCGACAGCGGTTCCTCGTCGAGCACCTGGCCTACGGGGCCTCCTATGAGCGTCAGCGGCGTGCGCAGCTGGTGGGAAATGTCGGTGAAAAAGCTGAGCTGACGCTCCTTCATGCGCCGCTCCAAACGGGCGTTCTGCCTGAGCCTCCACACGTAAAGCAGGGCGAAAGCGGCGCACGAGGCGGCCACGACGTATATCAGCCAGGCCCAACCGCTCTCCCAGAACGTGGGCAACACACGTATCTCAAGCTCGCGGGTGTTAGCCGTCCACACGCCGTCGGAGTTGGTGCTCCTCACCTCAAGCGTGTAGCGGCCCGGCGGTATGTGGCCGAGCGGCGCGCTGTGCTCCGCCCCCGTGTAGCTCCATTGGTCGTCAAGCTCCTTTATGCGGTAAGCATAGCGTATCTGGCGGTTGTCTGAATAGTCCAACGCCGAGAAGTAGACGGTCACTCCGCGCTTGTCGGGCGGTATGACGAGCGTGCCGCCGCCGAGGAAGGGAGTTACGTGTTGTTCGCCTTGGAACCTAACTCCGCTGAACACTATTGCTGGTTTGTAGGCGCTCTTCTGCAACGTTTCCGGCCTGAAACTCACGTATCCGCCCGCCACGCCGACCACTATCTCGCCTCCGCCGGCGCTCGTGGCAGGCTCCGCCTCGGTAAATTCGATGTCGTCGTCCCAGTCGTTCGGGCCGTACACTTCTATCGCGCCGCTTCGTGCGTCGAGCACGTTCAGGCTGCCTTCCCTCACGAGCCACAGGTTGCCCGTGCGGTCTTCGGCCATCGAGAGCACCATGCCCTCGTCAGGCTCAAGCCCCTTCACGCTGCTGAAACGCACGCCGTCGCGCAGCAGCGCGCCGCCGTCGGCATGCTGGAAGCCGCCGCCCATCGTCGTGACATACACCTTGCCCGAACGCTTGCAGGCGTAAGCGTTGAGCACGTCGGGCGCGCTAAGCGACGTAGTGTCGCCCCGCACGTGGGTTGAATAATAATACTTTATCTTACCGGGAGACTGCGCCTTGGCCGAAAATGTTACCAAGCCGCCCGTGGTGGAGGCTATGATGACGCCCTGCGGGGTGATTGCCAGTTTCCTTACTTTATCGAAACCGCCGCGTCTGAACGGGCTTAGGCCGCTGCGTGAGTTGACAAACCGCACGCCGCCGTGCCCGTCGTCAACGGCTATGTTTAGCCCGCCGCCGTAAGTGGCTACCCAGAGACGGCCTCCGGGTTCTTCCATGAAATCGTATATGTTGTCGTTGCTCAACGACGCGGGGTC
Organism: uncultured Prevotella sp.; assembly: GCA_944320255.1. Lineage (GTDB taxonomy): Bacteria > Bacteroidota > Bacteroidia > Bacteroidales > Bacteroidaceae > Prevotella. The sequence goes on from CALUGU010000042.1 coordinate 13,126, forward strand.
GGCGTCGGAGTGGGTGAAATGGCCCACGGCGTAGCGTCCGCCGGCAGGCCTCAACACGTAAACGCCAGCCCCCTTGGTGCCGACCCACACCTCGCCGCCGCGCCTTCGGTGAAGGGCGTAGACACCGTTTGGCGAGAACACAACCGGCTCCGTGCCCACTCTGCCGTCCGCGCCGACATACCTTAGCGGCCCGCCGCCGGCCTGACGCACTGTGAGATGACCGCTGACGGTGCCCGTCCAGACGTCGCCGCCGCCGTCAACCATCACCGAGCGTGTGTCGTCGCCGGGCACCGACGGGGCGAAACGGAACCTGTGGAACTTGAAGGAGACAAGAGTGAGATTGTGATCGCCCGTGAGCCAGAGGTTGCCTTGCTTGTCGCCGGCGTACTTCACGATGCTTCTCACGGGCAGCCTCATGCCGAAATGGCCGTTGAGGTCGTAAGGGACGAGCCGCTGCGTGGCTTCGTCGAAATAAGAAAAGGTGCCGCCGCGCGGCACTATCCACACCACGCCGTTGCCGTCTTCGTGCATCACGGGCTTGCGTGCCGACGTGCCGTGCAGGCCGGGACGTGCCGAAGCGAGGTAAGTGACGCCGCTGCCGCCCGCGCCGACGAGGCTCACGCCCGGCTCGTCGGTGAACGCCCAGACGCGCCGGCGGCTGTCGGCGAAGATGGCCCTGACGGCTACCGAGCGGCCCGAAGGCGCTATCTCTATCATCCGCGAACGCCCGGTGCGGGTGTCATACATGGCTACGCCCTTGTCTGTGGCTATCGCCACGAGGCCTCCGCCGACGTGTTCAAGCCGGCTGATGGCCCCTACCCCGCCCGCGAGGGGTATCTTCTCAACGTGGCCGGGGGACTTAGAGGCATAGCGGGCGAACAGTCCTTCGCGCGAAGCGAAGTAGACTTGGCCGCCGGCCTCGCACATATATTCAAACGGATAGTCAAGGGTGAGCCCGCCGCCGTAAAGCACCACGCCGCCGCCCACGAACATCCACTCGCGCCCGCGGCTGTCGGCCACCACCTTGCGGATGTGCCCTTTATGGCGCAGGCGGCGCGTGTCAACCAGCGTTATGCCGCCGCCCGCCTTGGCCTTGGCCTCGTCTATGTGGAAATTCACATATCCGTTGCCAAGCAGCCAGGCGCTGCCGTTGCCGAGGGAGATGATGTTACGGGTGGTGAAACGGTGTGGCCAGACCTTGCGCAAAGCCCCGTCCATACCGATGTACGAGCATGAATTGCGGTCGAAGAGGTAAGAAGTGCCATCGTAAAGTGACAGCCAGATGTCGCCCTGCGAGTTGGGACGGATGAGCTTTATCCTGTTAGACGACAGCACGGAGGACGCCCCCGGAGCGTCGCGGAACTTGCTGAAGCCGTAACCGTCGTAACAACAGAGGCCGTTCCACGTGGCCACCCACACGATGCCGTCGGCCGACTGGCAGAACTCCGCCACGTTGTTGGCCGCGAGGCCGTCGGCAATGGTGAACGTCCTCACGCGGCAATAAGGCTGCGCAAGGGCGGCGACGGCCAACCATACCGCAACGGCGGACATGGCGGCGCGCAACAAGCGTGAGGGCGAAAAGGCGGTTTCCATGATACAAGACGTTATGTTCATGCCGGGCGCCAGGCGTCAACGCGCGCCGCGGCGGCGCGGGGAGTCACGACTTACGGTAGCTGAGGGGCGACATGCCGACGTGTTCCTTGAAGTATTTGCCGAGGAACGACTGGTTGGGGAAGTTCATGTCGCGCGCTATCTCCTTGATGCTCTTGGTGGTGCTCTTGAGCTGCACGCGCAGCTCCGTCACCACGTAGTTGTCAATCCAGTCGTTGGGCGTGCGCTTGCTCACCTGCTTGACGGTCTCCGAGAGGTACTTGGGCGTGATGCACATCTGCTCCCCGTACCAGCTGACCCGCCGCTCCTGCTTGTAGTTCCCTTCGACAAGGCGGATGAATTCGGTGAAGATCATCTCGGCGCGCGTCTGCTTCTTGTCGTACCCGGAATAAATTCTGTCGATGGCGCAGCCCAGCTCGCATATCATGGCGGCTATGAGATGGCGGGCCACGTCCTTGCGGAAGTGGTTGCCGGCGTCGTCAACCTTCTCCCTGATCAGCCTGAAGTAGCTCACCATGTTGCGGCTCTCGTCGGCGGTGAGGCTGAACACCGGGTGGTTGCGCGAGAACAGGATGAGCGACGACAGTTCGTGGATGTCGCTCACAACGCCGTAGAAAAACTCCCTCGACATCATCAAACCGATGCCCGTAGTGCCGAGGCGCGGCACGTAAGTGTCTATCACCTGACCGTCGGGTATTATCAAGGCGTCGTTGGCGTGGACGATGTGTGTTATGGTGTTAGACGTATATTGGGACACGCCTTGCAGGCAGAGGCCTACTATGATGTCGTTGGTGCGGCGCGCCCCGGTAGGTAGCGGGAAGTGCGTAAAGTCGTCGAAAAGCATCAGGTCGTTGTCGATGTGGCTCACGCCGCCGTGCTCAACGATGTCGGCTATCGACGAACTGGTTAGTTCTGTTTTTCCCATTAATTCTTCTGTTTTTCCTGCAAAGATAGTGAAAGGTTAGCGCAAAGACAAATGAAAGGCGAAGTTTTTTGACTTGTTCTTGCCGGACTGCCTCCCGTCTTCGCGAAGCAAAGGTAATGAAAACCGCACTAAACGCAAAATAAAGACAAGAGTAAAACGACTATTATTTTCATCCACGGGGCGCGCCACGCCGCCCATGAGTGAACGGGAAACGCTGATATTCATGGCTCGACGGCGCATAAATCAGATTTTATCCTTAAATTTGCCGTTGAAAGGAGACGCAATCATGGACGAGACATTAAGTTTACAACAGTCGGTAATGCAAGACGTGGTGTCGCTCATGGGCGACAACGACGCCATGCGCAAGCTGCAAACATTCCTCAAAAAGCTGAAGAAGGAACAGGCGGAAGAACTCTCGGAGGCGGAGAAGAAGGGGATAATGGACGGCCTGCGCGAGGCTTTCAAGGAACTGAAGGCCGTAAAAGAGGGGAAAATGAAGACTAAAACATTGGAGGAGTCAATACATGAACTACACTGTTGAACTTTCAACAATATCTTAAATACCATCAAAACGGATGATGAAATTTGTACTTTGGCTTTGCAAATGCGCATTGGCTGGGTTGGCGTTGGCAGCCATCATCGTTTTAGCTGACAACATTCCTTCCCTGCCCAAAGTGTCATGGGCTGCATTTTCAGCCGCTGTGGCCGTGGCGTCGCTGGGCGCGATACTCGTCAGGGCTTACCGGAAGAAGGGCTACGGCTTTATCGACACGGTGCTGGGCGTGGCTTACTTGGCCTTCGTCGTCAAGTTCTGCCAGGCGGCGTGGGGGCTGTCTTGGCTGGCAGCCGTGGGCGCAGGCGTGGCCGGCCTTGTGGTTGCGTATCTCGGATACGTGGCGTTTCTTTTCATATATGTAAAGTGACGCTCTGCAAGAGGCCGTCTTTTGCGCTGCAAGAGACGGCTTCTTGCGTTGTAAAAGACGGCTTTTTGCAGGGCGAAAAGCGGCAAACGGGAAAGCGGCTGACTGTCAAGGGGTTACAGAGCGGCGGGAAGGCTGGCCGTCGGAGGGGCGCGGAAGCGATTGCTAATGGGCGCGGAGGCGATTGCTAATAAATGATAATAATCAGCCGACGATGGCGCGGGGTAACGCTTTTTTGTGTATTTTTGCCTTGTGACAATGCCTGACAGGCGCGCCGTCAGGGCTGACACGGCGCGCGTTGGCACGGTTTTTGATTATGCAATGATAAAGTGATAACTTAAAAACAATACGACTATGCTTAACAAGAAAATCGAAAAGGCTCTCAACGAGCAAATCAACGCCGAGATGTGGTCGGCTTACCTGTATCTGTCAATGGCTGCTTACTGCCACTCAATCGGCCAGCCGGGCATGGCAAGCTGGTTCGAAGTGCAGTTCCAGGAGGAGCAGGATCACGCCAAGATACTGTTCAACTACATCAACCAGCGCAACGGCCGCGTGGAGCTGAAGAAGATAGACGAAGTGCCGACGGAGTGGGACGGCATCCTCGACGTGTTCGAGAGCACGCTCAAGCACGAGCAGAAAGTGACGTCGCTCATCAACGACCTTTACGCCCTGACGCACGAGGAGAACGACTTCGCCACGCAGAGCATGCTCAAATGGTTCATCGACGAGCAGGTTGAGGAGGAAGAAACGGCCCAGAACATCATCGACAACATCAAGATGATAAAGGACAACGGCTACGGCATCTACATGCTCGACAAGGAGCTTGGGGCGCGCACTTACACGCAGGCAGCACCCCTGAGCGGCGCAAGTGAGTAAAATTCATTTTATTGTAAATGGAGAATTGAGAAACTGAAAATTGAAAATTGAGAATTGAAAATTATGATTTGCTTTGTTGATTAATCGAAGGAGATAAAACAAACAGAGTAATCATAATTGCCAATTCTTAATTCTCAATTTTCCATTTTGAACAATCATAATTATCAATTCTCAATTTTCCATTCTCAAATTTCCAATCCTCGATTTCCAATTTCGGCAAATCATAATTTTCCATTCTCAATTTTTCATTCTCAATATGAAGAAAGGAGAATGCCTTTCTTCCCGAACATCTCAAAGTCTTTTTCGCTTCTCAATATCTTATGTAACGGCACGGCGCGGTTGTGGTCGTTAAGATATATGAGCGGGCGGGGCGCATACCGCCGGCTTGCCACTGACAGGGCGTCGTCGCGCAGGGGCGTGGCTATGCCGGCGAGGCCGAGCAGCGTGTGGAACACTGACGCGCTCGTGGCCACGGGCTTGGTGCGGTTGGCGGCCAGGCTGGCGGCCTCCTGCGGCCACGCCTGGCGGTAGGCGGCCGACGTCCAGACGAGCATCGGGACGTGAAGCTCGTAATACGACGGCACGGGCGAGGCGTGCAGGAAGAGGCGGCGGCTGTCGTCGAAGATGTTTTCGCCGTGGTCTGACGTGTACACCAAGGCCGACCGCGCCCCCGTCTTGGCCAACTGGGCTATGACGCCGTGCAGCAGCGCGTCGGTGGCGAGTATCGTGTTGTCATACGCATTGACGAGCTGCGGGCGGTTCTTGGGCTTCGCCTCCGTGGCGTCGTCGGGCAGGAAGCGGGCCGACGCGCGCGGGTAACGCTCGCGGTAGTTGAAGTGCGAACCGTAAGTGTGGAGCACTATCAGCTCCTTCATGCGCCCTGCGGCCAGTACGCGGCGCACCTCGGCCAGCAGCGCAGTGTCCGGAGTGTCGGGGCGTCCGCCCTTGCGCTCCTTGAGAAACGTCCACTCGTCGGCCTCTTCGCCGAAGATGTCGATAAACGAGTGGTTGGGCCTTTGGTTTGAAACGAACACCGTATGGAAGCCCGCCTCCTTGAAGGCGGTGATTATCCCCTTCTCGAAATAGATGCTGTCGAAGTTCTCCGCCGAGACCGCCGACATCAGCATGGGCACGCTCTTGTGAGTGGTGTTCGACTGCGTTACGGCCTTCGTGAACGCCACCAGCCCGCCGGTCTTGCCCAGCAGGGGCGTAGTGTCGCGCCCGTAGCCGTACAGCCCGAAGTTGCAAGCGCGCGCCGTCTCGCCTATCACGAGCACGTAGACCTCGCGGCAGGCGGCGGGATGGGTGGCCTTGGCGTTGAACCTAAAGCCCGCCGAAGTGTCGGCGTAGGCGTCGGTGTCGGCCGTGCGCTCCACGGCAAGCCCCAGGTTGTAGAACACGTTGGCGGGATACAGGTCGAGTTCGGCGCGGTAGTCGCGGTCGGCGGCATACGCCGCGCCCAGCGAAACGACGCCCGCCGCCACGGCCACGGCCGCCATGCGCCGCTGCTTATGTATGAAAATGCGGCTCAAACGGTCTTTCCTGCGGATGGAAACAACCGCCAAGACGAGCACCGGGACGTAGACAATGACGACGAACGAGACGGCGGGCAAGAGGTTGCCCAGCAGTTCGCCGGCCTCGCCGGGGTTGGTTGTCACGAGGTTGAGGAACATGTCCACGGCGATGATTGAGTTGCCGAAAAGGTAGAGCAGCACCACTTGGAAGGCGGCGAAGAACACCAGCAGGAACAACGCCCACACCATCTTGCCGGGGCATCGGTTGAGCGTCATCAGCAGCCATTCCGCCCCCACGGGCAGCAAAACGTTGGCCAAGGCCGCCGCCGGGCCCATCCTCTCGGTGAAACAGAGTGCCACGTTGGGTATGGCGAGCGCCAGGATGGTGATAAAAAAAAGGCCGTGCGCCGAGGCGCAGCCCTTGAGTATGGTTTTAAGTCGGTTCATTTCAGAATGATGTTGGGAGTTATTGGATGGCTGGGAGTTGTGGTATGCGGTTAGAAGGCCTCGTTGATGTTGAACACGAAGCCCTGCAGTCCGCTCTTGCCGAAGCCGTAGTCGAGGCGTATGTTGCCGTTTTTCTTGAACTCCCAGCGGTAGCCTACGCCCCAGTTTGGCAGCAGGCGGTCGAAGTGTATGGCGCTGAACTTGCCGAAGACGGTGCCCACCCCGGCCCAGACGGCTATGCCGTTGCGCCGCCAGACGTGCTGGCGCAGCTCCACCTCGGCCTCCATCTTGTGCTTGTCGCGATACCGGCCTTTGTAATATCCGCGCATTGTAGACGAGTTGCCGAGCAGCGCCATCGTGGCCCACGACGGGTCGCCGAAGTTCAGCGTGCCGCGCAGGTCGCCGGCGACGACGGCCCCCCGCCAGAGCTTTGCGTAGGTGTTGAAGCGGAAGTCGGTGGTGGTGTAGGCGTAGCCGCTGCCCATGAACTTGGGGTGGAACAGCTGCGAGACGGTGGCGTAGACGCCGCGCGTGGGGCGTGTGATGATGTCGCGCGTGTCGTAAGCTACGGTGAAGCCCACTCCGAGGTTCCACAACGTGCCGTCTTGTCCCTCCATCAGTTCGGGGCGGTCTATCTCGTTGACGTGGGCGTAGTCGTAAGTCAGCGACGGGCCTACGAACACGTTGCGCGCCACCTGCCACAGGAAGTTGGCCTTGGCGGTAATCTTCCACCGCTTCATCATGCCCTCGTTGGAGTCCTCGTTGCCCATGTCGTAGCCCATTCCCCAGAATTTCTCCTTGAAATAGTTGGCTGATATGTCGTATTCTATGCGCCCCTTGTTGTACGGGAAGACGTGAGTGCCGAACACTCCGATGGTGTACGAGCTTTTGGTTGTTATGTCGCCGAAGATTGCCACGTCGGACATTTGCGACACGGTGTCGCGCCGGTCTTGGCGGTAAAGGCCCATTCCGATGACGCCGATGCCGAAGCCCGTGTCGGAGCTGAAGTGCGGGCCGGGCAGCACGCTGAAGTCGAACTTCTTGTGCTTCTTGTTCTTGTTGGTGTTGTTTATGTAGTTGAGAACCCAGTTAATCAGTCCTTTCTTCTTCTTCACAGTGTCCGGCTGTTGCTCGGTTTGCACGGTTGCCGTGTCTTGCCGCTCGGTTACGGGCGCGGCAGCCCCTGCCTTGGCCGTGCAAAGCATCAGTAAGGCGGCGAGTAGCAGTCTTGTCATTTCATGTATGTTTATGAAGGTCAGTAAACCAACCTTACGTTGTCAATCCAGAGGGTGTTGCCCGGCGACCCCACGTAAGCTCCGCCGTGGCTCGACGAGAACTGGAGGACGAGGTGCGTGGGCGTCTCGTCAGCCGAGGCCCAGCCCACTTCCTTGACGGGCACGCTCTTGCCTTTGCTGTTGCGCGCGTAGTCAGTAGAGCGCAGGCCCATCGTCGCGGCGTCGTAATGGGGGTTGTGGCGTATGTCGCCGTAGAGTATCTCATAAGTTGCGCCGTTCACCCATCCGCCGGTGCTCTTGCCGTACTTGACTACGAGCGTGCCCACGCGCTTGGCCGTGATGTTGCCCTTGGCGTCCTCGGTGCGCTTCTGGAGGTAGAGCACGGTGATGCCGTAGTCGCGGCCGGCCACGGTCTTCGCGCTGCTGAAGCCGTTCTGCCTTACGCGGTTGGCCGTGCCGGCGGCCTTGAACATGTAGTCGTATTTCAGGGCCTTGGGCCTTTGGGTGAAGCGTATGCCGTTGTTCATGGCCTTGGGGCCGTCCTTCGTCCCGGTGATGGGTTCCTTCATGTCGCCGAGGAAGAGCGAGCCGGCGGCCAGCACCTTCATGTTCATCAGGCCCAGCACACGCACTTTCTCGATGTGCGTCACGAGCTTGGCGCAGTAGCCCGAACCGTGCTTGTCGCGGTAGACGGAGTTGTTGGTCTTAACCACTCCCATGACTTTCGCCATGACGTTCGACGTGCCCCAGGGCGAGCCTCCGCCGTTCACGTAGGGCTTGTTGCCCGTCAGCGTGCGGTTGGGGCCTACCTCGTAGAGGGTCTTCGTTGCGCCGCCTATAACACCAGACTCCTTCACGTGCCTGATTGTCCAGCGGTTCATGTCGCCGTAAGGCAGGAGGACGTCCTTGCCCGCGGCGCCCGCGTTCGTCGCCATTAGGCTTGCGATGAGCGCAATGATTATGTTATTGGCGTGTTTCATATCGGTTACAAAGATAGGAAAACTTTTCAAACAAGAATAGTTTTTGCTTTTATTTTTAGTTTAAAAAAGTTAATGCGAACAGATTTAAAGCAAAAAGGGACATATCGGCGGTTGGGAGTTAAGAAGTCATGCAGTTTGGAATTAAGGCAAATGCCATGCACAACCCGAAAACGAAAGGAGGTTTAGCCGGAGTTCAGATGTGTTGTTTATGACAATAAATCCCGTCCCCGTAGTGGTCTAACCGCTACGCGGAAATTAAAAATTAACAAGTGAAAATTAAACTAATCCTGCGTCAACAACTGTAAACATACGGCGTCGAAGACGTCGAACGATGCTTAACAGCGGGTGAAGTGAGCGTAACGAACGTAACCTGCTGTAAGCTAAGCGCAATATGTCGGGCCTCGAAGAGGTCCAATAACAGCCTGCCGTTCGCCCTCTTCGAGGACGATGCCGCAGGTTCGGGGCTACCGCAGGTTACGCTACGCTTCACCAGCGGTTAAGCAAAATTCGACCTCTTCGAGGCCACTTGTTGGGAACCACCGAGGCCAAGACGGTTTAATTTTTAATTGTTAATTTGTAATTTCCGCATTGCGGACAGTCCTCTTCGAGGCCTTATAGATACCTGTTGCCATACACCTAAACTGCGGATGCTCCCTGAAAGGTATCCTTTTACGATGCAAAAGACGGCAAACGGGAATGTAAAAGACGGCAAATCGGAACGCAAAAGGTGGCTTTTCACAATGCGAAAAGCCACCTTTTGGTAACACGTTGAATATCAAATGGTTATCATTAAGACATATCGCAACTGGCAAAGCATTTGGGTTTAACCCAAATCGGTCATTAGACTTCAGTCTGATTATGTGTTTATGCCGTGTAGATTGCTTTCCGTCTCGGCGAAGGCGTAGCGGGCTACGCCGAGACGGGGCGGAAAGCAAGATGCCGGCAGAAACGCATAAGCTGATGAAGAGTAAATAAACTGCATCAAAGTTCGGTTCTTTACGGCTAATGACCGATTTGGGTTTAACCTCTTAGCGAGTGAAACGAGCGAGAGTTCCCTTGAACGAAGTGAAAAACTCCTTTAACGTCTTTAACTTCTAAAAACAAGAACTTACGCCTCGCGCTGCTTCGTGCCCATGCGCGCCTCTACGACGTTGATTACGTAGTCGCCGAGCTTCTCGCACTCCGACACGATGTCCATGTACATCGTTCCGATGGCGTAAGAGTACTCGTTGGCGCTTATGTCGTTGATGTTCTGGCTGCGCAGCTGGTTGCGGTAGTTGTTAATCTCGTTCTCGATGTTGAACGAGCGGTTGGCGTCGAGCCTGTCCTTGCGCCCTGCCAGCATCACGTTCATCTGGGTGAGGCTGTCGTCGGTCAGCTCGAACATCTGGTGCAGGTGCTCGTACTGGCGCTCGGTGAAGTCCTCCTTGCCGCGCTCCTTGCGGTTCAGCGTGCGCGCGATGTTGTAGCAGCTGTCGCCGATGCTCTCTATCTCGGAAATCTCCCGCAGCATGGCTCGTATCTTGGCCTTGGTCTCGTCGCTGAGGTGGGCGTCGCTCACCTTGTCGAGGTATTTGGCGATTTCTATCTCCATGTTGTCCGAGATGCCCTCGTACTTCTCTATGCGGCTGAAGAGCTTGTTGAACGCCGCGTCGTTCTTCGTGCCGAGAAGCTCACGCACGAAGCCGAACATCTTTTGCGTGCGCTCGGCGAAGAGCTGTATCTCCTTCTGCGCTTCGAGCACTGACAGCTCCGGGGTCTTCATTATCGTGTCGCCGCCGATGTAGCGCAGGCGGAACTCGTCTTCGCTGTCCTTGGCCTTGGGCTTGATGAGGAGGCAGACGGTTTTCTCAATCTGGGGTATCAGCCAGATGAGTATGGCCGTGTTGCAGACGTTGAACGCCGTGTGGAAAGCGGCCAGGACGACCGACAGGCGGGCGGGGTCGAGCACCTGGGTCTGCGGGTCGTAACCCACGAGCGAGCACACGGTGTTGACGAACGGGTAGAACAGGCAGAGCACCCAGATGACGCCGAAGACGTTGAACACCAGGTGGGCAAGGGCGGCGCGGCGCGCCTGGGTGTTGGCTCCGAGGGCTGCCAGGTTGGCCGTGGCCGTGGTGCCGATGTTCTCTCCCATCACGAGGGCGATGCCGAGGTAAATGGGCAGCACTCCGCTCGAACAGAGCATCATCGTGATGGCCATCAGGGCGGCCGACGACTGCAGGATGCACGTCAGCAGCGTGCCGATGAGCAGGAAGACGATTATCGTGACGTAGCTGCCCGTGTCGAACGTGCTGAAGAAGTGGATAAGCTCCTTGTTGTGGCCGAGGTCCATCTCGTCGCCCGTCTGGCTGAGCAGGGCGAGCGAGAAGAACATGAACGCTATGCCGAA
>CALUGU010000043.1 GCA_944320255.1 uncultured Prevotella sp.
ACATAATTCATTATGTCCGCACGTTTCGTAAGAAACGTATTACGCTGACATAGAGATATTTATACGCCCCTCCGTGACGTGCGGACATAATGAATTATGTCCCTACTTTAAACCCATTTTGATACACCCTCGTTAGATTTTGGGCTGCTTATTCCTCCGCCTTGTTTGCCAGCCAGCAGCCTGGCTCGTGTGAGTTGACGACGCCGACGGCCTGGAGGAACGAGTAGACTATCGTGCTGCCAACGAACTTCATACCCCTGCGGCGCAGGTCTTTCGACACGGCGTCGGAGAGCGGCGATGTGGCGCGCCCTGTCTCATGGACGGTGTTGCCGTCAGTGAAGCTCCAGATGTAGCGGTCAAACGTTCCCGCTTCTCGGCGCACGTCAATGAATGCGCGCGCGTTGTTGACCGCGGCTGCAATCTTCAGGCGGTTGCGCACAATGCCTTTGTCCTGTCTCAACGCCTCAAGTTTGGCTTCTTCGTATCGGGCTATTTTCTCGAAGTCGAAACCGTCGAAGGCCCTGCGGAACGCTTCGCGCTTGTTTAGGATGCACTCCCATGACAGCCCCGCCTGGAACGTTTCCAGCAAGAGCATCTCAAAGAGTTTGCCGTCGTCGTGTACCGGCACGCCCCATTCTCGGTCGTGATAGTCAATGTATGCCGGGTTGTCCGTGTTGCACCAACGGCACCGGGGCATTCTTAGTGAAGTGTCCATTTTTAAGGCAATAGTTAAGAAAAAATATGTAGTTGCCAGGAGTTAACAGGAGTAGAGGCGTGGCGCGCCACGTCTTTGCAAATTTCACTCGCCGGAGTTAACTGACAAAGGCTTGTATTGCAAAAACTTGGCATTTGTCAGTTGACGTGAAGCAAAATTCGCGTCTGTACAGATGACTCCGAAGCGAAACATTTAACTCCTGTTTACTCCATTCTGACATGCCCTTCTTAATCAGCATCCGCTGCCGTCAATGCTGCACGACGCCCCCTCAGTCTCCTTCGGGCGCGGGCGCAAGCCGGCGGCCTCAGGCCTTAGCGTCACGCTGCCGTCTTCGAGCACGAAGCACGGTATGCCTACCGCACCCACGCGCTTCATCGCGTCGAACGCCGGATGCCTGTCGCGCAGGCGCAAGAACTCCTTTAAGTTCCTGACGCCGGCGCACACGTCTATCACTTCATAGCGGCTGTCGCCCTTCACCTGTTCCTCTACGTAAGCGCAGTCGGGGCAGGTTCCTGTTCCGTAAATCTTAATCATGTCGTTGATGTTTTTATTTGGTTATATGCCGGTGTAAATCCGTCCGCGCGGCACAGTCCGCGGGGCGGACGCACCTTGCCTTATTGCAAAGATAATGATTTATTCCCAAACCGCAGTCATTCGCCGCGCCTTATTCCCAAGCCGTTGGTAATCAGCAGGATACGCCTGACGTCTTGGCCCTGCGGCCTGCCGGCATCCCGCCTGCCGACCGTGTGCGCTGCAAAAGACCGTCTTTTAGGCTGCAAAAGACCGTAAATCGCAGGCCCGTTTACGGCTTTTTGTAGGCCTGTTTACCCCAAATCGGTCATTAGGCCGCCAAAGATACATTCCCGATTGATTGTCGGCTCTTCATTCATCTTCCGCACTGCCGTCGTCATCTTGCTTTCCGTTTTATCTCGATATAGCCCGCTATATCTTCGACAAAAACGAAAAACAATCTGCCTGACAGCAGCACGAAATATGAATAAAGTCTAATGACCGATTTTGGGTTTACGGCCTTTTGCGCAGGAGGCTGCCACCCCTTGCACGGCCGAAGACTTTCTGCCATCCGCAGGGGCGGCTACGGCCGGGCTATTTCACCTCGTTTTTCAGTTCGCGGCCGGCCGCCCAGTCGCCGATGTTTTCAAGCGTGGTCACGGCAATGTTGTGCATAGCCTCGCGGGTGAAGAACGCCTGGTGCGACGTCACAATCACGTTCGGCATCATCAGGAGCAACGCCAGCTTGTCGTCGTCGAGCATCTTGTCGCTGCGGTCTTCGTAGAAGAAGTTTTGCTCCTCCTCGTAGACGTCAAGCCCCGCCGAGCCTATGCGCCCCGTGCGCAGCCCCTCAATCAGGTCTTCGGTGTGTATCAGCTTGCCGCGTCCCGTGTTCACTATCATCACGCCCGGCTTCATCTTGGCTATGCTGCCGCTGTTGATGATGAATTTCGTGTCGTCGGTCAGCGGGCAGTGCAGCGATATTATGTCGCTCTGGGCGTAAAGCTCGTCGAGCGTGACGAGGCGCACCCCGTGCTCGGCGGCGAACTTTTCGTCGGGGTAGGGGTCGTATGCCGCCACGTCCATGCCGAAGCCCCGGAGTATCTTCACCAGTTCCTTGGCTATGCGCCCCATGCCAATGACGCCCGCCGTCTTGCCGTACATGTCGAAGCCCATGAGCCCTTTCAGCTTGAAGTTGCCTTCGCGCGTGCGGTAGACCGAGCGGTACACCTTCCTGTTAAGGCAGAGCATCAGCGTCACGGCGTATTCAGCCACGGCGTGCGGCGAGTACGCCGGCACGCGCACCACGGGTATCCTGCCCTTCGCCGCGCCCATGTCAACGTTGTTGAAGCCGGCGCAGCGCAGTGCTATCAGCTTCACGCCGTAGCCGGCGAGCATGTCAATGACGCACGCGTCACACTCGTCGTTGACGAAAATGCACACCACGTCTTTACCCTGCGCCAGCTGCGCCGTGCGCACCGACAGGCGGTCTTTATAATAATGTATCTCATAACCGGTGCCGATGTTCTCCTTGTCGAACGACTCAAGGTCGTAACTCTTTGTGTCGAAAAATGCTATTTTCACTGCCATGTCGTTAAATGTTTAAGGTTGTCTTGTATTGTTACTTTTGTGCGAATTTACGAAATAAAAGGATAACTGCGCTGTTTTTCGCGTTAAAAAGCCGTGTCTTGCCGTATGTCCGCCGCCACGTCCTGTCCCGAAAACGTTGCAAATAAGTTTTTTATTGCCGAAAATCCGTATCTTTATATTAGGTAAGCCGTATCTCGTAATTGAAAAACAAAAGCCCGTTTCACTCGTTTTTGTTTTGCACTTGCCTTACGGCGATTTTCAATTCACTCGATTTGCATTATCTTTAGATAAGATAAGCTGCATCTCGGAATTGAAAACAAAAACTCGTTTCACTCGTTTTTGTTTTGCACTTCACTCGATTTGCATTATCTTTGCCATACGTAACCGAAAATGAAAACATATCGCCCGATGGAACAGATAATAACCCATTTCACTGACGACGACCTTTACAAGTTCACGATGTGCTGCGCCGTGATCGACAATTTCCCGCGCGCGCAGGTAAGATACACCTTCACCGACAGGGACGGCACAGCCTATCCGCCGGGCTTCGCCAAGGCTTTGGCCGAGCAGGTGGAGGCTCTTGAGACGGTCGTGATAACCGACGACGAGGTTGACTTCATGCGCCGCAAGTGCTATTACCTGCCCGCATGGTTCTTCAATTACCTCAAGGGCTACCGCTTCAGCCGCAAATGGGTGAAGACATGGCAGGACTGCGACGGACGCCTGCACGTGGAGATAGAGGGCAGCTGGGCCGAGACCATCTTCCTGGAGGTCAAGGTGCTCGCCATCATTTCCGAGCTGTATTACATCATGACGGACCGCCACGACGGCCTCGATTACTCCGCCTATTACGACAAGACCTACGCCAAGGGGCGGCGGCTGTTAGAGGGCGGCTGTGTGTTCAGCGATTTCGGCGCGCGCCGCCGCGCGTCGTTCGCCGCCGAGGACACCGTCGTCCGCGCCATGAAAGACTGCTACGCCAGCCGCGACTGGCCGGGCCGCTTCGTCGGTACGAGCAACGTCTACCTCGCCATGAAGTACGACCTGCTGCCCGTCGGCACGATGGCCCACGAGTTCGTGTGCGCCATCGGCGGCATGTACGGCCCGCAGATGGCCAACCACATAGCCATGAACCTGTGGCGTAACACGTTCCGCGGCGCGCTGGGCACGTTCCTTTACGACAGTTTCGGGTGGGACATCTTCAGCCTGAACTTCTCCGAAGACTTTGCCAACCTGTTCAAGGGACTGCGCATCGACAGCGGAGACAACTGCGGGGAGCTGATGAAGATAGTGGAAAAATACCGCTCGCTCGGCATCGACCCGAAGACCAAGCAGATAATCTTCAGCAACGCCCTCGACGTTGACTCCGCGCTTGAGATACAGCGTTACGCCAAGGATTACTGCCAGCCCTCGTTCGGCATAGGCACCCATTTCACCAACGACTTTGACGGACTGAAGCCCATGAACATCGTCATCAAGCTCGTCGCAGCCAAGATTACGGAGTCGTGGGCGTTCTACAACGACACTTGCAAGATAAGCGAAGACGAGGGCAAGCACACCGGCAACCCCGAAGTGGTGAGGCGGTTCATGGACGCCTTGCATATTAATAAGTAAGAATTAAAAAGTAAAAAGTAAAAATTAAGAATTTAAAAAACGGCATAACTCACTTAGCCACGGTGTCGCCCAGACTGGAATAAACGTTAAACAATCTAAAAACGAATACCTAAAAGTAGGTATTAGGGATAAAAATATTACCTTTGCATCGTACAAGAAAGGTACAAAAACATTACTAATTAAATAAAAACAAGATTATTATGGCTTACGTAATTGGTGACAACTGTATCGCTTGCGGTACTTGCATTGACGAATGTCCGGTAGGAGCTATCTCTGAAGGCGAGAAGTATTCAATCAACCCTGACATGTGCACAGAGTGCGGAACTTGCGCGGACGTATGCCCGTCAGAAGCTATTAGCTTAGGCTAATTTTTTATTTAGAATGCAACGAAAGGCGACTTGGAACTCCAAGCCGCCTTTATTTTTTTTGTATTTTGGCATGAAAAAAGGCGGAGATTGTCCGCCTTCTGTTTTGTTGTGTGTGTCATGCCGATCGGGGTTTAATCATTTTACGCATTACGTCGCGGCGCAGTGCCTTGCGTCATTCAAAGTAGAACGACAGCACTATCATCTTGCTGTGCGCCTCGTTTACCGATTTGGCGTACATTATCATGTTCTCGTCGCGCAGGCGGTCGGCGTGCTTCGTGTCGAGGCTGTTCAGCAAGCTGTAACAGAATTTAAGCTCCGGGCGCAGCTTGAAGAACGGCAGGTAAATGTCGCATCCCAATCCCACTTCGAGGCATACGTCGTAACGCTTCAGCTTGATGTAGTCGTTGTCGCCGCCCGAAAGGTTCACCATGGGGTCTATTCCGGCCATTATGTAAGGCCTTACGTTGTCCAGCCTCGGCGCGCAGAACAGCAGGTTGAGCGGCACTCCGATGTAGACGCTCTTCATGTCTTGCGTCTGCCTGATTGGCTCTCCGTTCTCTAATTTGTCCGTAAGGTTGTAGAATGTGATGTGCCTGTTGCCGAAGTACATCGTCGGCGCGACGCGGAAGGCGAAGTAAGTGCCGAGGCGCAGCTCGCCGAGCACGCCCACGTTGAAGCCCATGTCCCAACGGTCTTGGTCGCAGGTGATGAGTTTCTCGGCCTGTGTGCCGTCCTCGTTCATCACCATTTGCGGCCCTATGTTGTTGAACTCCATGTCCTGGAAGTGCGTGCCTACCACCACGCCGAAGTGGAACGGCCTCAAGTCGGTGTAAGGCCTGTTCTGCACGGCGCCGCCTTGCGCGCTGAGTTTCAGCGTCACGGCCAGCAATATCAGTATGTGGAAAAGTCTTTTTGCCATCTTATATTATAACGTTCGGTTCGTCATAATATTTTATTCACCCGTCTTCTCTTTGCCCATCTTTTCCATGTTCACGGTGATTTTCCCTACGTATATGCCGTGTTTGCCGTTCTGGTCGTTGGGTATGTCCTTGCCGTCGGCGTTCTTCACGTATTCCATCCGTGTGAAGTACGAGTGTGAGTGGCCGCCCAGCACGATGTCGATGTTCCTCGTCTGTCGCATCATCTCCGTGTCGTCGGTGCCCGTGATGTCCCATCCCAAATGAGAGAGGCATATCACGAGGTCGCATTTCTCGCGTTCCTTCAGTGTCCGCGCCACGTCGCCGGCGGCCTTCACTGGGTCTTTGTACGTCACGCCCTCGCACGTCTTGGCCATCACGAGGCCGTCTAATTGCGGTGAAATGCCGAACACCCCGATCTTCAGTCCGTCCCTTTTGATTATCGTGTAAGGCTTCACCATGCCTTCAAGCGGCGTCCCCGTGAAGTCGTAGTTTGCGCAGACGATGGGGAACTTTGCCTTTTTGAACAGTCTGGCCATATTCTCCACGCCGAAGTCGAACTCGTGGTTGCCTATCGTCGCGGCGTCGTATCCCATGAGGTTCATCATCCCAATCTCCACGTCTCCTTTGAAAAGGGTGTAGTAGGGCGAACCTTGCGAGAAGTCGCCGCTGTCGAGCAACAGCAGCCCTGGGCACTTCTCGCGCTCCCGCCTCACCATTTCAGCCCGGCGGACGAAGCCTCCGCGCCCTGCGAGCAGCGTGTCGGCGAGATGCTTGTTGAGCGGGAATATGCAGCTGTGCGTGTCGTTCGTGTGCAGTATCACGAGCTGCTTGCCCCTTGCCTGTGCGCCGGCGAGCATCATTGTCGCCGCCAGCAGTGTCATTATGATGCGTTTCATTTGTCGTCGATTGTTATTCTTCCTTCTATCTTTGAGTCCACGCTGACGCCCTGCGCCATCTTCTCCTTCAGGTATTTCATTATGATGAAGCGCACGTTGTTAGCTTTTTCGGCGGGCGATTTCACGTCGGTCGCGCTCTTGAACGCCGTCATCTTGTCGTTGCCTTGCGCCAAGTAGTCAAGCGTTGCTATGCGGTATTCAGCCTCCGGGTCTACTTCCTTGCCGTGCAGCTTGGCTGATTTCAGCCTGCCGTCTGTGGTTATCACAAGCTCAACCCCGTGGCTCACGGCCTCTCCGCCGGTAGCGGCCATCTGGCCGAACAGCTCTGTCACCTTGTCGCCCGTCAGCGTCACGAAGCATATCTTGTTCTCAAACGGGGCGACGTCGAGCACGTCGCCGTAGGTGATGTCGCCCTCGGCAAGTGCCGAGCGGATGCCTCCCATGTTGTACACGGCGAAGTCCGGCTGTTCGCCATAGTTCTTGCCGCACCACAACAGGATGTCCGCCAGCAGGTTGGAGAGCTTGCTTTCGGGTCTCTCCGCCGCCATGTAACCGGCCGCGCGGCCCACCACTGGGCTCATGATGCTGTCCACCTGCCGTTTGTAAGGCGCGATGAAACCGGCCACGGCTCCGCTTTGCGTACCGTCGAACGTGCTGTCGATCAGAATGCGCGACCTCTCGAAGCCTGCCGCATAGTAATGGTGTGAGCATGAGGCGCACGCCAACAGCATCGCCGCCAACGTGCAGGTAATCAGTTTTTTACGCATCTTTTTGCCTTAAATACCCTGCAAAGGTAGGTAAAAACGCAAACTGCGCAAAGAAAAATGTAAAAAAAACAGGTTACGTTTTGCCGTCAAATGGAAAATGCTTACCTTTGCACCGCTTTCCGCGTAATCGCTGACAGGAAGAAGTGTTGCCTTGTTATGTTACGCCGGAACGATGGACAAATTTAATTATCAAGTACAAATGGATTTAATTAAAGTTGCTGAAGAAGCATTTGCAACCGGCAAGAAGTTCCCTGAGTTCAAGTCAGGTGACACCGTAACTGTCGCTTACAAAATCATCGAGGGTTCAAAAGAGCGTATCCAGCTCTATCGTGGCGTTGTCATTAAGATATGCGGCCACGGGGACAAAAGGCGTTTCACTGTGCGCAAGATGTCAGGAACTGTCGGCGTAGAGCGTATCTTCCCGATCGAGTCTCCCAACATTGACAGCATCGAAGTGAACAAGCACGGTAAGGTGCGTCGCGCCAAGCTGTACTACCTCCGTAAGCTCACGGGTAAGAAAGCGCGCATCGCCGAGAAGAAAGTCATTACTAAGAAAGAGGACTAATCTTTACGTAATGCAAGATAAACGGGTCGTGAAACCATCGGTTTCACGACCCGTTTTCTTGTTATTATGACATCAAACTCGTCCCAACCAGCCCAGGCACCCACCCCAACCATCCCGAAGGGAGGGAGCTTGATTACCTAATTATAATGGTCTGAAAAGGTTTTATATTGTGATGAATACGTCAACTTGATTATTCATTATTGATTGTTCATTGTTCATTTTCTCGGCATTAGATTATTCATTATTAATTGTTCATTGTTCATTTAACTTTTATCGCTCCGTCATTTTCTATTTCCAGGCGGCTGTCTTTGATGTCGGTTCTGGTGAGGTTGCGTATTTCCTTCGCCGCCAGGTTGGCCGTGTCGCGGCGCGGCCCGTCGCCTTTGCGCTGTATGAACGAGTGGATGCGTCCGCTGCGGAAGCGTCCTTGGCGGTCGGTTGAGACTTCTATCACCGGGGCGTAGCCCGATTTTCCCATAATGCTTATCCCGTAAGGAGTGCAGAAGTTGCCGAGGCTGTAGGCGATGAACCTGTCCTTGTAAAGCTCGACGCAGCGCACCACGTGCGGCCCGTGGCCGAAAACCACGTCGGCGCCGTTGTCCACGCAGAAGTGGGCGAACGCCCGCAGGTCGCCCCGGTCTTCGTTCATAAACGTCTCCTTGCCGTAAGGCAGGTGGCTCGACTTCACTCCTTCCGCGCCGCCGTGGAACGACACTATCACTATGTCGGCGTTCCGGCGGAGGCTGTCGAGCAGGCTTTTCACCTTGCCGAGGTCTTTATGCTTCAATGTGTAATAGTTGTGGCCGAAGGCGCAGAAGCCGAACTTCACACCGCGGCGTTCCACTATGGCGCATTCGTTGCGTCCTTGCAGCCCGGCGTGGCTGATGCCGAGGCGGTCTAGCGCGCGCACCGTTGACCGCGCCCCGCCGTAGCCGAAGTCCAGCGCGTGGTTGTTGGCGAGGCTCATCAGGTCGTAGCCCGCCTCCTTAAGCCTCGGCGCGAGGCTCGGCGGCATGCGGAACAGGTAGGCGCCTTCCGCCTTGCTGGCGCTTTTTGCGTGCGTAGTGTCGCACACCGCGCCCTCAAGGTTGCCGGCGGCGATGTCGGCGCGCAGCAGCACCTCGCGCGCGTCGGCGAACAGCCGCCGTCCGTCGTCAGCCGGCAACGCCGCCTCCGGGTACGTCGTGCCCAGCATGATGTCGCCCGTCAGCGCGATGGTCACGCCGTCGTCTGCGGGCGCGGCCGCCGTGTCGGCCTGTGCGCCGGCCTCTTCTTCATACGCAATGACGGATGTCGGCCTCTTGTTGCCGGCATCCGTCATAGTGCAGGAAATGGAGGAAAAACCTGCACAAAGAAATATCGCAAAATGCTTTAGTCTCATTTAATTCGAGGAGTTAAGGGGTTGTTCCTCGCCCATCACCCTCCGCGCGCCGACATACCGGCGCGAGTAATAACGTTCCTTGGAGTTGCTCACCTTGACGCCCTTGATGCTTGCGTGTATGAAATTGAAGCTGCCGCTTATCGGGTCAACGTCAACCACGATGCCGACGTGCCCTATGGGGCCGCGCGAATTTGAGCCGGTGAAGAACACCAGGTCGCCCGTGCGAAGCTCGTCCTTATCCACGGCCTCGCCCTGCGTGTACTGCGAGCGTGACGTGCGGTTGAGGTCTATGCCCATGTTCTTGAACACGTAGCTCGTGAAGCCGGAGCAGTCGAAGGCTCCCGGACCCGACTGTCCGCGGCGGTAGCGTGCGCCGAGGTGCGAGAACGCCTCGTCGAGCATGTCGTCTATGTCAGAGAACTTGTAGTCCTCGTCGTAAGCCTCGTTGTCGTAAAGAAAGTCAAAGTTGTCTATCTCCTCGTATTGTTCCTGTCCGTCGTTGTCGGTGTCGTTGTCCGCCGCCGCCGGAATGCCGGCCGTCATCAGCATCATCGCCACCGCAAATGTCTTAAGGTATTTCATTTTTAGATGTTTTCTTGATTAAGTTATGAAAAGGGGTTCAAATTTTTCGACTGCGAAGTTAACCAAAAAAATCGGGAAATGGAAATTTGTTTACATCTTTTGGGATATGCAAAAAGTATGCCAATGTAAGTCACGTGCGCCGTTATTTGCTGTTATATTGCATTTTACGGTGCAACGGTTGTAAGAAAACTTCAACCTTGAAGGTTTACATTATTTAAGAAAAAAGTCTTGCAAAAATTAACCCTTGGCCGTCGTTGTTTATGGTTTGGATGTATGGCGGACTGTGCCCAATGCGGCGCGCCGGGTTTTCAAAACTCCGCACTTTTGGCGTGCCGTGGCCGGCGTCGGCGCAAACGCCATGGCGGCTCTTAACATTATGCGGTCGTGTAAATATCCCGTGAAACGGCCATACGTGACCGTTTGCTTTGCGATATGTGGCAAAACGGACGGCAAAACGTGCCCTTTTACAGGCTGAAAGGTTGTGTTTTGCCTCGCCGTTTGGTGTCGTTGAGGCTTTATTTTATGGCGAAATTGATGCTATTTTGACATAAAACGACACTGTTTTTGCCGTTGTCGGCAAGAAAATGTACCATTTCGAGCACTTTGGCTGATGAGTTTTTGCCGTCCGTAAACCTGTTTCACGGAAAACTGGTGTAAAGAAATCGGAACGCCCCAGGCCGCCGCCCTCCTGCCGGGTTTTCTGTTTCGGCGTGGTGCTGATGTCCCGCCGCCACGTCGTAAGCCGCGTGCTTTTTGTCACAAATAACACCTATTTTAATTATAAAAGCGTGCGTCTTTACCTTTTTGGGAAATAAAATGGCCTGTTTTTGACGCAAAAATATGGAATAATGACTGTAAAGCGTCCAGATGTAAAGAATAAGGAGAAAAATTTGCCAGATACGTAAAAAAGAGCTACCTTTGCACAAATTTTTATACATCAACCACTTGCTATGGGAAAAAGGATTAGGAAACTTAAGAACGTAAGGCTTCACCGCGAGGGCACTGACACGCTGGTTTACGGACTGGTGGCGTTGGTTTCCATTGCGTTGCTGCTCTGGTTCTATGTTGACTGCAAAATTCCTTTCTGGGCGTTCGTGATAGTTTTCGGCACTGTCTACGGTGTCGTGCTCAACTTCTTCCGCTGCCCTAAGCGTTATTTCGACGGCGAGACCGAGAAGGTTGTCGTTGCCCCGGCCGACGGCAAGGTGGTTGTCATCGAGGAAGTCGAGGAAAACGAGTATTTCCACGACAAACGCCTGATGGTCAGCATATTCATGAGCCTGTTCAACGTACACGCCAACTGGTTTCCCGTTGACGGCAAGGTGAAGTTCGTGCACCATTTCAACGGCAACTTCCACAAGGCTTGGCTGCCCAAGGCGAGCGAGGAGAACGAGCACGCCGACATAATGCTTGAGACGCCCGACGGCACCGAGATACTCTGCCGCCAGATAGCCGGAGCCGTGGCGCGGCGCATCGTCACATACGCGAAAGCCGAGGAAGACTGCTACATCGACGAGCACCTGGGCTTCATCAAGTTCGGTTCGCGCGTTGACGTGTTCCTCCCCATCGGCACGGAAGTCTGCGTCAAGATGGGGCAGAGCACCGTGGGCGACCGCACGGTGATAGCTCGGTTGAAGTAAGCAGACGAGTGACAAGCAACGAGCAGACGAGTAACAAGCAGACGAGCAGACGAGTGACAAGCAACGAGCAGACGAGCAACAAGCAACGGGCAGACTAGTAACAAGTTATAATGCAAAACTCCTTGTTTGCTTGTCACTGTGAACTTGTCAACTGAAAGAAATCCCCTTGTCTGCTTGTCACTGTGGACTTGTCAACTGAAACTGTGGACTTGTCAACTGAAAGAAATGATAAAAAAACACATACCTAACACTCTTACTTGCTGCAACCTCGTTTCCGGTTGCGCCGCCACGGTCTTCGCCCTCGGCGGACAGCCCGGCACGGCGTTGCTATTCATCGTCATAGGAGCCGTGTTCGACTTCTTCGACGGCATGAGCGCACGCCTTCTCGGCGTGTCGTCGCCCATCGGCAAAGAGCTTGACTCGCTGGCCGACTGCGTTACTTTCGGCGTGGCTCCCGCCACGATGGTCTTCTTCCATCTCGGCGTAGCCGACTATCCCGCCTGGCTCGAACCGCTGCGCGCCGTGCTTCCATTCTTCGCTTACGTCATGGCCGCGTTCTCGGCGTTGCGCCTCGCCAAGTTCAATCTCGACGAACGGCAGGCCATGGGCTTCATCGGACTGCCCACCCCGGCCAACGCCTTGTTCTGGGGCTCGCTGCTTGTGGGTATGGGCGGCGTGCTCGAATCGTCGCCTTACATGGTCTTCCTCGTGCTCGCCCTCGTCCTGGTTTGCAGTTTCGTCATGGTCTCCGAGCTGCCCATGTTCGCCCTGAAGTTCAAGCATTGGGGCTGGCGCGGCAATGAGCTGCGCTATGTCTTCATAGCCTCGTGCGTGCCGTTGCTTGCCGTCTTCCGCCTCTCCGCTTTCGCCATAATCGTGGCTTGGTATGTGGTTTTGTCCGTTTACGCTAACAATAAAGACAATAAGAGATGATGGCCCTGCTCAATTTCGTGCTGATAATAATCTTCGTATGCTTCATCATTGTGTGCGTCGTGGCTTACCGTGTCTACCGTTCGTTCCGCGACGTGGCTAAGAAGTTCGGCTTCAAGGGCGGCGCAGGGTCTCGCGGCGCGGCGCGCCAGCCTGACGACGAGGTGATAATCGACCACCGCGCGCCCGGCGAGGCCAAGCGTAAGATATTCTCGAAGAGCGAGGGTGAATACGTTGATTTCGAGGAAACGAAGTAGGCGGCAAGCTGCCTGGCTGCGCGATTGACAGTCAAATGGCTTTCCGCCGCAGTCTGGCGACCGCCGGCAGGGGCGCAAGATGTGCGTCTTGGGATGTATGAAACCAGGACAATTCCATATTCGTGGATGCAGATTATTTGTTTAACCATAAGAAAACCAACCTACTAAAGATGAAGAAATTACTGACACTTGCCTGCGCTTTCATACTCGCATTGGGCGCGAACGCGGCGACAGGCGACAAGTACGCCCACCTCTATGAGGGGCTTCCGTTCGAGATGACACCCGTGACGGCGCCCGTGTTCCCGGCCAACGAGGTCAACCTCAAGGACTTCGGGGCTAAAAGCGACGGCTCGTCGCTCTGCACCAAGGCCTTCGCCGACGCCATCGCGGCCCTTGAGAAGCAGGGAGGCGGCCGCTTGGTAGTGCCCCAAGGAGTGTGGTACACCGGCCCGATTGTACTTAAAAGCAACATCAACCTGCACCTTGACAAGGGTGCGGTGATACTCTTTTCGCCCGACCTTGAGCTTTATCCGCTCGTTGACGCCTCCTTCGAGGGGCTCGACACGCGCCGCTGCCAGTCGCCCATTTCGGGCTACAACCTCGTCAACGTGGCCATCACCGGTGACGGAGTTATCGACGGAAACGGTGAATACTGGCGTCCGCTGAAGCGAGAGAAGGTGACTGACAAGCAGTGGAAAGAGTTCACTTCGCGCGGCGGCGCGTTCAAGAACCCCAACTTCTGGTTCCCGTCGGAGGGCGCGCTCCAGGGCGACAAGATGGCAAACATGAACGTTCCGACGGGCGTTAAGACCGAGGCGGAGTGGAACGCCATCAAGCGTTACCTGCGTCCGGTGATGATAAACCTTGTTAAGTGTAAGAATGTTTGGCTCAACGGCGTGATATTCCAGAACTCGCCGGCGTGGAACATTCACCCGCTGATGTGCGAGAACCTGCTCGTTGAGGACGTGCAGGTGCGCAACCCGGCCTTCGCCCAGAACGGCGACGGCATCGACATCGAGTCGTGCAAGAACGTCTTGGTAGTCAACTCGTCGTTCGACGTGGGCGATGACGGCATCTGCATAAAGAGCGGAAAGGACGCCGACGGGCGTCGCCGCGGCGTGCCTTGCGAGAACGTGATTGTCAACGGATGCACTGTGTTCAAGGGTCATGGCGGCTTCGTGGTAGGCAGTGAGATGAGCGGCGGCGTCAAGAACATACAAGTGTCTGACTGCCAGTTCCTCGGCACCGACGTGGGCCTGCGCTTCAAGAGCACACGCGGGCGCGGAGGCGTCGTTGAGAAGATATACATCAAGAACATTTCAATGTTCGACATACAGACCGACGCCATAACTTTCGACCTCTATTATGGCGGCAAGTCGGCCGTGGAAGCCCTTGAGGACGGCGACGAGGCTAAGAAAGCCGACGCCGTGGCGTTCAAGGTTGACGAGACCACGCCGTGCTTCCGCGACATCGACATCAGCCACGTCATCTGCCGCCGCGCACGCCGCGCCGCTTACTTCAACGGTCTGCCGGAGATGCCGGTGACTAACATCACCATACGCGACCTTGAGGTTAACAACGCCAAGGACGGCATCGTGGTGAACAACACCAAGGGTGTGACGCTCGAAAACATCGGCGTAAGCGCAGAGACGCACACCTTCACGGCGCGCAACTCCGCCGACATCACCGTAAACGGAAAGGCTTACGGCAAGGTGGGGAGCGACGCCCTGACGCTCGACTTCTGACAACGCATTTTCCCGTTTGCCGTCTTTCGCCTTACGATTCACGGCAAATCGCAGCGCAATTCACGGCAAATCGCATTGCGGTTTGCCGTGAATTGGAAAAGGGCGCACCGTCGCGGCGCGCCCTTTTGTTGAGATTTTCAGATAAAACTTTACTTATTTACGATTTTCTTTGATTTCACCTTGTCTCCGCTTCTCATCTTAACGATGTAGACGCCCTTGGGCAATGACGAGACGTCGCCGCCCTTCTGCACGAGCGTGCCGTCGATGGAGTAAATCTCGCTTACGGCGTACTCGTCGGCGTCAGTTGCCACGTTGACGATGCCCGTGCCTATGGACGACGAGCAGAGGTTGACGTTGCGCGTCATCTTCTGGCTGTCGTCGGCGGCCTCCTCGTCGTTGGCCGACACCTTGAGCGTTGCCAGAGCCACGGCGTTTTCAGACGGCGTTGCCACGAGCATGTTGTCGTTTACGGTCACGTCCCAGCCTTCGGGCGTGTCGCTTTCGAGCGTGAACCACGGGCTCTTGTCGTATCCGGCGAAGAGTTTCGTCAGGTCAACGCTGAGCGTTTCGCCCGGTTTCACGATGTAGTTCGGCTCGGCAATCCAGTTGAGATACTGTTCGAGGTTGGTGTATCCGAATGGATCCTGCCATTCGTTGTTGTCCGCCACGTCGGGGTTCGTTCCCTTGGCCTGCTCCCACCAGTCGGGCATTCCGTCCTGGTCGGTGTCGTAATCCGCCGCGCGCTTCTGTCCTTCCACGGGGAAGTAGCCGAAGCCCTCGGCGTCGGTCTCGCGGTCTATCAGGCCCTTCTTGCCTGTGACGCTGCCCGTTGTACTTGTCTTTCCGTTAAGAGTCTCGTCAACCATGCGCACGTCATGCTCGTCGAAGTAAGGCTGGTTGGCGCCTACGTCGGAAAGAACAGTCTTGAACGCCTTTCTTGCCGGTTCTATCGTAGCGTATGACTCGAAGAAAGGCTCTTCAACGAACAAGTCCCAATTAAGCTCTTGGCTTTGCGCCTTCTGGTAGTTATAGGTAACGTTGTACTTGTCTTCGGTCTGCGAACCGTCGAGGTTTTCTCGTATGTTGCCGCTTATGTAGTAGGCTTGCGTGCCAGTGCCGGTGCCTTCAAGTTGTGCGGTGAACAGGAACTCGGTGTCTACCGCCGGCCCCATCTTGTAATAGTTGTTCACGAACTGCCCCTCGTGCGTGCCGCCGTCGGTGGTGCGTCCGCCCCAGTTGTAGCATACGTTGTTGAACATATCGTGCGCGCCTCCGTATGAGCCGTCTGGGTTTAGTCCTCCGGACATACTCCAGTTGCGACCTTCGTTGTGGGCGAGGAGGTTGTGGTGGTACGTGCCTACGTTCCCGCCGATGGTCGCCGCAAACCCATGCTGCTTGCCTTGGCCGTAATTTGGATGGTCGGCGGCGTTGAGCGCTTCAGAGATAAGTGTCTTTTGCAGGGTTATGTTCTTGGCGTTACGCGATGAGAAAGCCTCGTCGATGGTCCAGCCTACGGAGCAGTGGTCCATGATGGCGTGGTTGTTGCCGGCCATGCCCATGCCGTCGAGTCCGCGGCCTGTGTCTCCGTTGTGGTATCCGAGACGCAGGCGGACGAAGCGTGTGATGCCGTCATCAGCCATGCCGAACGGCGAACTGCGGAACAGCACGCCCTTGCCCGGAGCCGTCTGTCCTGCAACCGTGACATAAGGGTCGGAACATGTGAGGCGGCCTTTGAGCTGGATGGTGCCCTCTACGTCGAAGACAATCGTGCGCGGGCCTTTCACTTCCCTGATGCCGTAGCGGAAAGTGCCGGGTATCGGGGTGTCGGTGCCTTCGGCGTAGTCCTCAAGTGAAGTGACGTGGTACACTGTGCCGCCGCGTCCTCCGATGGCGTAGCGTCCGTAACCCTCGGCGCCTGGGAAGGCGAGTCTGCGCGGACGGAACGTCCACGTCTCACCCTGGTAAGTGTTGCCGGCGTCGTCAAGCTCGTCAACGCGCCAATAGTAAGTGTTGTGAGTGTTCAGGTTTGTCAGCGTGTGCTTAGGCTCTGTCAGTTCGGCCACTAACTGCAAGTCGTCTTCCGAGGTGCCTACGTACAGGTTGTGCTTGGTGGCGATGGTGGCCGCCGTCCACGACAAGTCAACCGTTCCCTCGTCGGCGTCCACGTGCATGTCTAAGTTTGCAGGGTAAGGATCAAGTGCGGTGGTCTTCGGGTTGGGCTGGTCGAACACCAATGCGTTGACGTAAATACCCGTGGTGGCATACTCTGTGGCTCCGTCGGGGCGTGAAACGAGGCTTATTGCTACGTCCTTTCCTTCTTCGGCATTAAAAGTAAGGTAAACCTGCTGCGCCTCTGACGCTATGGTTTTCTTGTCAGACATGATAACGCCGCTTTGCACCGTCTCGCCGTTTACTATCACATCAATGGGCGCGCTGGGCGTCCCCACCTTGCAGCATACGTTCATATAAATGAGCAATGTGTGCTGTCCGGGTGCCAGGCCTTTAAGTATGAAGTTGAGCGCAGCGCTCTCGGCGGTAAGCTCCGGGGAGTTGTTGTCGGCGTCATGGCCGCGCACCACCACTCCGTCGCCCACCAGTTTGTTGCCTTGCGCCTTGTCGAGCCACTCGGCGCGCAGCGTGCGGTTGACGGTGGTTTCGTCTCCGCAATTCATAACTACGTCGATGCTGTCGGTCTCGTTCAGTCCTACACGCATAGTGTCGGCGACAACCTGCTGCACCTCCCATGACTGGTAGCCGGCTTCGGTCACCTGTCCGTTGCGTCCGGGGTAGTCGAAGTCAACTTTTTGTGCGTTCGCCGCCAATGCCATTGCGCACAGCGACGCGCATAAAAAACGTTTCTTTACCATAATTTTGATTATTAAGGGGTTTAACATCATAATTTTGATTATTAAGGGGTTTAACATCTATGTGTCATTAAAATGACGTTGGTATGCCGCTGTTGTAACGCAGGACGTCAAAAAGCCGTGTTTTTGTATCAAAAATCAAGGTTGCACAGTGTCGCTTATGTAACCTCCTGCCACACAGCGTGTTGCGATTTGCCGTAAACCAGCCTGCGGTTTACGGCAAATCGCAGCGCAATTCACGGCAAATCGCATTGCGGTTTGCCGTGAATTGGAAAAGGGCGCACCGTCGCGGCGCGCCCTTTTGTTGAGATTTTCAGATAAAACTTTACTTATTTACGATTTTCTTTGATTTCACCTTGTCTCCGCTTCTCATCTTAACGATGTAGACGCCCTTGGGCAATGACGAGACGTCGCCGCCCTTCTGCACGAGCGTGCCGTCGATGGAGTAAATCTCGCTTACGGCGTACTCGTCGGCGTCAGTTGCCACGTTGACGATGCCCGTGCCTATGGACGACGAGCAGAGGTTGACGTTGCGCGTCATCTTCTGGCTGTCGTCGGCGGCCTCCTCGTCGTTGGCCGACACCTTGAGCGTTGCCAGAGCCACGGCGTTTTCAGACGGCGTTGCCACGAGCATGTTGTCGTTTACGGTCACGTCCCAGCCTTCCGGCGTGTCGCTTTCGAGCGTGAACCACGGACTCTTGTCGTATCCGGCGAAGAGCTTCGTCAGGTCAACGCTGAGCGTTTCGCCCGGTTTCACGATGTAATTAGGTTCGGCGATCCAGTTGAGATACTGTTCGAGGTTGGTGTATCCGAACGGATCCTGCCATTCGTTGTTGTCCGCCACGTCGGGGTTCGTTCCCTTGGCCCGCTCCCACCAGTCGGGCATTCCGTCCTGGTCGGTGTCGTAATCCGCCGCGCGCTTTTGTCCTTCCACGGGGAAGTAGCCGAAGCCCTCGGCGTCGGTCTCACGGTCTATCAAGCCCTTCTTGCCCGACTTGCAGCCCGTAGTGCTTGTGGTCTTCGTCAAAGTCTCCTTTACCATGCGCGTGTCGTGCTCGTCGAAGTAGGGCTGGTTGGCGCCTACGTCGGAGAGAACGGACTTGTAAGCCAGTTCGGCTGTCTGCACCGTGGCCTGTGAGTCGAAGAAAGGAGCGTCAACGAATACGGGGTCGTACTTCTCCTGCGATGCGGCCCAAGTCTCCTTGTAAGTGTCTCCGTACTTGTCTTGAACCTTCGTTCCGTCGAGTTCCTCGCGTATGTTGCCCGTCACCCAGTACTTCTGCGTGCCCTTTGCGGTGCCTTCGATGTCGGCCTTGATAAGTATCTTCTGCTTGGTTGACGGCCCCATCTTGTAGTAGTTGCCAACGAACTGGCCCTCGTGCGTGCCGCCGTCGGTGGCGCGTCCGCCCCAGTTGTAGCATACGTTGTTGAAGATGTCGTTGGCTCCGGCGTACTCACCGTTGCTCATTCCGCCTCCCATGCTCCAGTTGCGGCCGGAGTTGTGGGCCAGGAGGTTGTGGTGGTAAGAGCCGATTTGCCCGCCGATGGTGGCGGCGTAGCCGTGATCGGTGCCCTCGCCGTAGTTCGGATGGTCGGCGATGCTCAACGCCTCGGAGATGAGAGTGCGCTGGAGGGTGATGTTCCAAGAGTTGCGCGACGAGAAAGCCTCGTCTATCGTCCAGCCGATAGAGCAGTGGTCCATTATTGAATGGTTGTTGCCGGCCATGCCCATGCCGTCCATTCCTCGGCTGGTGTCGCCGTTGTGGTAGCCCAAGCGGAGGCGGACGAAGCGCGTGATGCCGTCGTTAGCCATTCCGAAAGGTGAGCTGCGGAAGAGTATGCCCTTGCCCGGCGCGGTCTGTCCAGCCACGGTTACATACGGGTCGGAGCACGTGAGGCGGCCTTTGAGCTGGATGGTGCCCTCGACGTCGAAGATAATCGTGCGCGGGCCTTTCACCTCCCTGATGCCGTAACGGAACGTTCCGGGGATGGGCGTGTCGGTGCCTTCGGCGTAGTCTTCAAGTGAAGTGACGTGGTAAACCACGCCGCCGCGTCCTCCGATGGCGTAGCGTCCGTAGCCCTCGGCGCCTGGGAAGGCGTCACGGCGCGGGCGGAACGTCCACGTCTCGCCTTGGTATGTATTGTTGTCGGCGTCAACCTCGTCAACGCGCCAGTAGTAAGTGTTGTGCGTTGTCAGGTTGTTCACCGTGTGTTTCGGTTCTGTTGTCTCGGCTATGAGCGTCATTTCGTCCTCCGACGTACCTATGTAAACCAGGTGTTTCACGGCGATTGCGGCAGCCGTCCATGACAGTTCGGTTGAGCCTTCGTCGGCGTTGAAGTGCAAATCGGCGTTCGCCGGGGTGGGGTCGAGCGCGGTAGTCTTCGGGTTGGGCTGGTCGAACACCAGTCCGTTGAGGTAAACTCCGGTGGTAAGATACTCCACTCCCGCTTCGGGGTTCGACACGAACGAGATTGTCACATCCTTCCCCCTCGGCGGCGTCGAACTCAACGTATGCCTGTGCGGTGGCCGAAGGCGTCTCGGCGTCGCAGGTCATCTTGATGCCCGTGAGCACCGTAGTGCCGTCAACAATGACGTCTATCGGGGCGGTCTCGCCCTGCTTGTTCCTCACGCAGTTCATGTAAGCCAGCATGGTGTGGTGGCCAGGCGCCATGCCTTTCAGCACCAAGTTGATGGTCGCGCTCTCGCTGACAAGCTCCGGGGTGTTGCCGTCGCCGTCGTCGCCGAGCACTGCCACGGCGTCGCCCACGAGGCGTGCCTTGCGCGCGTCGGTGACGAGCGCCTTGTTCCACTGCGGGCGCAGTGTGCGGTTTACGGTGCCTTCAGGCCCTACATTGATAACGATGTCGAAGCTGTCGGTCTCGTTTATGCCGACGCGCATCGTGTCGCGCTGGCCTTGGACTACAGCCCATGACTGGTAACCGTCCTCTGTAACCTCTTTCGGTTGGCGGTTGCTCATGTCGAAGTCAACTTTTTGCGCATAGCTGAACATTGTCATCGCGCACAACGCTGACACTAAGACAAATCTTTTCCTCATAAAAATAGTGACTATTAAGGGTTAGTAAATAATCGCTTAAAGGACGCAGGCACATGGCGGATTGTAACCATATTGAAACACTGTTGCGCCAAAATTTACAGCCGTTTGGGCAAAAATCAAAGACGTAAGGGCGTCGGTCGTGTAATATGTTGATATTCAATGCGTTGCGATTTGCCGTAAATCAGCCTGCGATTTACGGCAAATCGCAACATAAAAAACGGCAAATCGCAACGCGGTTTGCCGTGAATTGGATTTCAGGTTGATGTCCCGTGTGTTTCGGTCGGTACGGGCCGGCCTGGCAGGCCGTGGCGGGGTGGGGGACAAGACTCCCGCTCCCCGCTGTCATCCCGCCCGCCGGCGTCAGTTGTGGACGAGCGTGCCGATGTCCTCGCCGTCGATTACGCGCTTGAGGTTGCCCACCACGTCCATGTTGAAGACGTATATCGGCAGGTTGTTCTCCTTGCACATCGTGGTGGCGGTGAGGTCCATCACCTTCAGTCCGCGCGTGTAAATCTCGTCGTAAGTGATGTCGCTGAACTTCACGGCCGCGGGGTCTTTCTCCGGGTCGGCGGTGTAGATGCCGTCAACGCGCGTGCCCTTGAGCATGACGTCGGCCTCTATCTCGATGCCGCGGAGCGACGAGCCGGTGTCCGTGGTGAAGTAAGGCGACCCCGTGCCGGCGCTGAAGATGCACACGTAGCCGGCCTCCATGGCCTCGATGGCCTTCCACTTCGAGTAAAACTCGCCGATAGGCTCCATGCGGATGGCCGTGAGCACCTTGTTCTTCACGCCCAAGGCGCCCAGCGCGGAGCTGAGCGCGAGCGAGTTGATCACCGTGGCGCACATGCCCATCTGGTCGCCCTTAACACGGTCGAAGCCCTTGCCCGCGCCGCTGAGGCCGCGGAAGATGTTGCCGCCGCCGATGACGATGCCTATCTGCACGCCCATGCCGTGCACTTCCTTAATCTGCCTCGCATAATCGCCGAGACGCTCCGGGTCGATGCCGAAGCCCTGTTTGCCCATCAGGCTCTCGCCGCTGAGCTTCAATAAGATACGTTTGTACTTTGCCATAACTTTCTATTTTTTAATTAAGAGTTAAGAATTAAAAAATAAGAAAATCACCTTCCGTGGTTTCAACGGTCAAGACATATTTTCTTAATTCTTAACTTTTAACTCTTAATTCTTACATATTCCACCTCTTTAAATAAGTATTCATTCACCTCGCCGTCAGCTTTCCGCAGCACCAGACGCCCGTCAGGCTCCACCCGTTCGATTGAGGCCGTGAAGCCGCCGGCGGCGTCGCGCCAGGCGTGAAGCCCCGTGCGGCGGTAGAGCGAGGCGCAGTAGAGGGCGTGGATGCCGTCGTAACGCCCGGCGTTGATCAGCGAAAGGTATCCGGCGAAGCGCGTGATGAACTTGTCGAGCACCTCGGCGCGGCTGACCTTGCGCCCCGTAATCTGGCACAGCGACACAGGGTTGGGCGCGCCTGACACGAACTCGCGCTGGTTGACGTTTATGCCAGTGCCGAGGATGCACTCGCCTACGAGCCCGCCGCTGACGGTGCATTCGGATAGCGTTCCGCTGATTTTCATGTCGCGCCAATACACGTCGTTGGGCCATTTCACGGTGATGTCGCCGGCGTATTGCGACAAGGCGTCGCGCACGGCCAGCGCACCCGCCTCAAGCATGACGAACTGCCGCCGCGCCTGAAGCCCGCGCGGGCGCACCTTGACGCTGAACAGCAGGTTCTCGCCCGGCGCGCTTTCCCACGAGTTGCGCCCCTGGCCGCGCCCCGCAGTCTGGTGTTCGGCCGTGACGACGGTCATCAGCCGCCCTTCATCTTCCGTGTAGTCGCGCAGGTAAAGGTTGGTTGACGTGGTTTCGTCCAAGCGTATTATCTTTATGTTTTCCATAAAATAATGTCGATGTTTGCAGCCTGAAACCGTCACATAGGGTTGAAGGCGTCCTCGATGTGGCGTATCACGCAGTCGCCGTCAGACGTTCCCGTGACGGCCACAATGTCGAAACGCAGGGGAAACTCGTAGCGGTGAGTCCTTACGAACTTCGCCGCAGCCACGCCGAGGCTGCGCATCTTGCGGTCGTCAACGGCCAGTTCCGGCGCGATGTAGTCGGCGTTTTTCCTCGTCTTCACCTCCACCACGACCAGCCGGTCGGCGTCGATGGCCACGATGTCGAGGTCGCGGTGCCCGTCGCGCCAGTCCCTGCACAGTATGCGGAAGCCCTTGCGCTCCAAGTATTCGGCGGCCTTCTGTTCGCCCCACCGCCCCCGGTCGTTATGTTCAGCCATAGTCTTTTCCCTTTTTTAGAAGTTAAAGAATTAAGAGAAGTTATGGAAGTTAGAGCCAAATGCCATACTTGTCGGCGGCTCCTTATGGAGGTAATGGCTTTAACTTCTGTAACATCTTTAACTTCCCTAACTTCTTTAATATCTTGCAGTCGTTTCTTTATCCATTGCAAAAATACAACTTTTCCGCAACATCTTGCCGCAGTTTAAGGCTAAACTGTTTACTTTTGCACGAAAATAAGGTTATGGAAGATAAAATGGAAGACTCACAGGAGCGCAAGGACGAGCAGTTCATGCGCAAGGCGCTGGCTGAAGCCGAGGCGGCGCGGGAGGCCGGCGAAATACCGGTAGGCGCGGTGATAACGTGCAGGGACAGGGTGATAGCGCGTGCGCACAACCTCACCGAGACCCTGCGCGACGTGACGGCGCACGCCGAGATGCAGGCCATCACGGCGGCGGCTGACGCCATCGGCGGCAAGTATCTTGCCGAATGCACCCTCTACGTCACCGTGGAGCCGTGCGTGATGTGCGCCGGTGCCATCGGCTGGGCGCAAGTGAGGCGCGTGGTCTACGGCGCGTCCGACGAGAAGCGTGGCTTCACACGCTACGCTCCCGACGCCCTCCACCCCAAGGCCACGGTGACGGCTGGCGTGCTTGAAGCCGACTGCCGCAGGCTGATGCAAGATTTTTTCAAAGCGAAACGCTGACGTTTCCTTTCAATATTTCTGTTCAAACGTCCTTTGGCAAGCGCATTGTAAGCAAACGCACGGCGTCTGCTTACAATGCGTTTTGCCGTCTTTCGGCTTGCGAAAAGCCGTCAATCACCCTGCGTTTTGCCGTCTTTCGCAGCGTAGGAGACGGCAAGTTGTATAATCCCCAATCGGTCATTAGACCGTGAAAGTTTGAATATCGACCTATTCAAATACTCTTCGCCGGCTTATGTGTTCCTGCCGCCGTCTTGCATTCAGCCACGTATCGGCGTAGCCCGCTCCGCCTTCAACTCGACGGAAAGCAATCTGTCAGACATTAACACATAATCAGGCTGAAGCCTGCTGGCCGGTTTTGGATGAAAATATGATGGCGGCGTGTGTGAAAAATTGTTTTTCCGCTTGCGTCCCTCGTGCCGCCCTTCAGGCTGATTTCGTCTGGATTTAACAGGAGTTAGAACGTGAGTTCGATATAAGAATCTTACGCAATAAGCCTGCTTTTGTCAATGATGTCGATATTCATAGACGGCTTCTT
>CALUGU010000044.1 GCA_944320255.1 uncultured Prevotella sp.
CTTCCTTGATTGTGAAGTAGACAAGGTTTTTCTGCTGGGGGAACTCGTAACGGAAGCCCACGCCGTCGTCGTACACACGGAAGCGTATGTTCATCCTCCTGTCGGTTGACGGTTGGCGGAGCCGCGCCACGTATTCATTATAATGGTTGCGGATTTCACTCACTTCGCCCCACACGGGACGCCAAGTCTCGTCGAACGTGGACGTGTCCGCGCCCTCAAGCACAAACCCCTCGGTGAGGTGCTTGCCGTCTTTCAGCTCCAGACCCATCCTGCTGTCTTTCACCGCAAGGCGGCCCTTGTAAGTAATGTTGTAAACCGGGACACCGTCGTCCAGCTTGAATTCCACGCCGACAGTGCCGTCGGGCGACTTCACGGTGTCGGCATTGGCAGCCGCTGAAACCAGCGCAAGGCAGGCTATCAGCGTCTTCACTCGTTTAAGGTAATCTGTTCTCATTTCGTTATAATTATTGTTTACGGTTGTCGTTTCAAGCTGCGCCGCATGCGCTTTGCCAGTTAAGGTTTTCATGATGGCCGAAGCCACGTTGCAAAATTAATGAATAAGGCAAGCGTGTTTCCGAGATTTCAGCCAAAAAGTAGCTGAAAACGGACTTTAAAATACGTAAACCAATGATTATCAACAAGTTGAACAAACGTAGGGATAATAAAAAAGTAGGGTGCGTTAACACCCTACTTTATATGTTTTTCAATGCAAACCGCCATCTGCTGCGCCGCTAAACGCTCCACGGCGGGCTTGCCGTCAGTCGCCGTCGTCGCACCTTCCAATCATCATAACGGCGTCATCAAACTTCTCGCGGTCGCCCGCCGCGGCGTTGCGCAGCTTCACCCTGTAATTGTAAATGGTAGTGACTGAATAGCGAAGGAAGTTCGCTATCTTCGTGCTGCTGCTTATTCCGAGGCGTATCAGGGCGAAGATGCGCAGCTCGGTGTTGAGCTTCTCGCCCGGCTTCAGGCGTATGCGCTGCTCCGGAACAAGCAGGTTGTTGAAGTCGTCAACGAAATTCGGGAACAGGTTAAGGAACGAGTCGTCGAACTGCGCGTAAAAGTCTTTCAGCTCGTTGTCGATGAACGACTTTGAGCGTATCTCCTCGAAAAGCTCCTTCGCGCCGCCTTTCTGCGCCACCTTCTGCAAGTGTTTGCGGTATTTGTCCATCTTGTCGATGTAAAGCGAGCACTGGTCTATGTAGTGGGCGATGTACTCTTCCTTGATGTGCGAGCTTTCGCTAAGCTCCCGGTTAAGCTCTTTCAGCCTGACGTTCGCCTCCTGCGCCTGCCTCCGCGCCGCCGAGACCTTGCGCATCTGCTTCTTTATCACAAGTATGGCGACGGCGAGGAACAATGTAAGCAATATGATGAAAACAAGCGAACAGAAGATTACCCTGCGCTGCCTGTCGAGCTTGTGATGGTAAACTTTGTTGATTACGGGAAAGGCTTTCTGCACTTCGTATATGCGCCAGAGCGAGTTGCAGGCCGCCGCATCGTCCATGCAGCGCGTCATGTAGGCGTAGGCGCGGTCAACATCGCCCTCCTTATAAAGCATGACGGCAAGCAACCTTAGCGACGTGTACTCGCGTATGCCCGAACGAATGTCGTTGATGGCCGAGAGTATTAGGTGCCGCTTCTCGTTGGCGGTGTCGCCCTTGCCGGCGTAAGCCATGGCCAGCGAATAGTCGAGCAGGGCCTTGCCGTGTATGTTGTCAAACTTGGAATAAGCGTCTTTGAGCGTCTTTATGGCTTCGTCAAACCGTCCGTGCACGTTGTCCTTGTCGGCTTTCACGATGACATAGTTGAACGTTCCCGGCCTGTTCACAAGCAGGATGGAGTCGCGGTAGCTGTCGGTCAGCTCCAGGTAGCGTTTCTTTATCACGGCGTTGCTGCAATTATCGGCCATCAGTCCGTAGATGTTACGGTAAACGTGGTAGTAATATTCCATCTGGTAGACGTCGAGCACGCTCTTGTCCACGCTGTCGATACAGTCCAACGCTTCCTTGTACATCCCATAGACTCCGCTCATTTCGGCAAGGTTCATGCGTGCGTCGCTTATGTACGAGGCGTTGCCTATGCGCCTGGCCACCGCCATCTTCCAGTTGGCGAAGTAAAGCGCGGAGTCGATGTCGAACGAGCGGTACTCCTCGCGCAGGCGTCCTGTCAGGCGGTAGCGTTCCGCATCGGTGGCGGCGCGTGCCAACTCGGCCTTCAGTCCGGCTATCTTCGCACGCCGGGCATCGATGTATTTGTGGCTCTCACGCAGCGTCATGTCGAGCGTGTCGAGCAAAGATGCCGTGTCTTGCCCGGCCGCCTGCACGGCAAACCATGCCGACGCGATGACGGCCAGCAGGCACAGCCTTGTCTTCACTTGGGATATGGACATGTATTTCATGGACTATAACAAAACTACAGGGTATAGGCAAAGGTAACACTTTTTCACGTAACGCACAAGTTTTTAGCCCATATTTACACTTGGCAAACAGCACACGCCCGCAATCAACATACGAAAAAAGGCTGCAACCCGCGCTTACGGGGTTGCAGCCTAAAAGTTCTTGTCTCTTATTTATAATTCGACTTCTTACAACTTGTTCACGTGGCAAGCCAAGCTCGACTTCAAGTTGGCGGCCTTGTTCTTGTGGATTATGTTGGTCTTAACCAGCTTGTCAAGCATCTTCTGAACTGAAGGATAGAGCTTAAGAGCCTCATCCTTGTCAGTGATTGCGCGCAACTTGCGTACGGCGTTGCGCATTGTCTTTGCATAATATTTATTGTGCAATGTACGTTTCTTGTCCTGACGGATTCTCTTAACTGATGATTTGTGATTAGCCATCTTGATTTACTTCCTTTTCCTTGTTGTTTTTATTGTAGTCCCTAGGAGAGTCGAACTCCTCTTTAGAGAATGAAAATCTCTCGTCCTAGCCGATAGACGAAGGGACCGTGGTTGTGATTTTGCGGTGCAAAGGTAGGGGTTTTATTCCAAACAGCCAAACATTTTCAAGAATTTTTCTCAACAATAGGCGAAAAATGCGTATTTTTGCATAAAACAAGGCCTCGCAAACCGCAATATTGGCGGTTTTCCGGCACGGAGCCGGCCAAGGCGCAAGGCCTGATGAAACACCGTAAAACGCAATGCTGACAACAACAAAAGCCATAGTGCTGCACGCCTTCAGGTACGGCGAGGCGAAGCTCATCATCGACCTGCTCGCCGCCGACGGCTCGCGCATGGCGTGCATCGCCACAGTGCCGAAGTCGCCGCGGGGCAAGCTGAAGAAGCAATACTTCCAGCCGCTGTACATCCTCGAAGTGGTGGCCGACGTGCGCAGGCAGGCCGGGCTGCAACGCATCAAGGAGGCAAGCGTGGCCGCGCCGCTGACGTCGATACCCTTCAGCCCGGCCAAGACGGCCATAACGCTGTTCACGGCGGAGTTCCTGCGCAACGCCACGCGCCGCGAACCGCTCGACCCGGCGGCCTTCGCCTACGTGGAGAACAGCATCCGCTGGCTCGACGGATGCGGCGGCCACTTCGCCAACTTCCACCTTGTGTTCATGATGCGCATGGCCAAGTTCCTCGGCTTCTACCCCAACCTCGACGGCTACACGCCCGGTTGCCGCTTCGACTTGCGCGCCAGCTGCTTCCGCCGCGACGCCCCGCTCCACAGCGACTGCCTGCCGCCGGCGGACGCCGAGCGCATCACCCTGCTGCTGAGGATGAACTACCCCACGATGCACCTATATAAAATGACGCGCGAGGAGCGCAACCGTATGGCCGACGTCATCCTGCGTTATTACCAGATACACATACCTGACTTCCCCGAAATGAAGTCGCTCCCCGTGCTGAAAGAGCTGTTCACGGACGACCGCACGTAGCCCCGCGTAACCGCCTGACAGCCAAGGGCTTTCCCATTTGCCGTATTTTGCCTTGCAAAATACGGCTTTTTACAACGCAAGAGGCCGTCATTCGCAATGCGAAAGACGGCCTCTTGCGTTACACCCGACAAACTGCGGCGTCAATAACCGAAACCTAACGTTATGTAAAAGCCATTATACGTGCCTATGCCGGCGGTGCGCGAGCTGATATGCTGAAAACCCATACCGACGTCCATCTTTACGCTTCGCCCCAAGCGGTAAGCCACGCCGACGTCATACAACACGTGTTTCCAATCTACGTTGCCGTAACTCGACGCCACCGTGCCGCGCAATTCAAGCCTGTCTGTGCCGTCTTTGCTTTTCCAGAACGTATAACCCAGACCGCCGCCGAGGTTCTGGCTCTTTGTGTAACGCTGTCCGTGATCCTCGCCGTAAAAACCGAACAAGCCTCCCGCGTGAACGAAAGCATAAACTCTCGGAATAAAGCGATAACCTATTTTGGCGTTGAACATCGCCGGAGTGACGTCGTTGCACTTGGTGTCGACACCAAAGTTAAGCACTCCGAACAGCCTGTCAGCGAACGTCATCGTGCTTTTCGAGGCGTCACCCGCCGCCCCCTCCGTCTGCGCCTGTGCCGCGAACACTGCCAGCATCAGCGGCAACAGAACGAAAAATCTCTTTAACCTGTTCATAACTGAAAACTTTATTTAAACGTTAATACTAATTTTCTACGTATTTTAAAATGCGTTTTCACAATGAAAATGCCTGCGCCCCAACCGTCAGGGGTTATGCAAAGATAATGAAAACATAGCCACAATGCAGTATGCAGGTTTAACTTTTTCCGACGGCGTGTTACACGCTGATTTTTCGTTTACACTTGATTATCAGTAAGATAGGTCTTTATCAGATAAAAAAAGCACGTAAAATTGTAACACTTCGGCTCTTACAATTCATTAAAAAGCGCACTTTAAATACTGTGATTTCTCATTTTTAAGTTGTAATTTTGCAACTAAATAAAACTTGGCCACATAATGAAAACCCCGATAATAGTCACTTTCTGCCTCGTCATTCTGGCCGCAAACTGTTCTGACAAAAGTGCCGTCATCAGGCATTTTGAGAATATCGATTCACTGAACAGTAAGGGACAGTTTGATTCAGCGTACAATGAAGTGATGAAATTCAACACGAAACACTTGAAGACCGACGAAGAGCGGGCGTATTACTACCTGCTGAAAACCGAAGTTCTCTTTATGAACGCCATCTCCATCGACAACGACTCGATGATAGACTTCAGCATTAATTACTATGAAAAGCACGGCGATTACGGCAAACTGGCCACCGCCTATTATTATAAAGGTGCGGTGACGGATGGAAATGGAGACAGAATTAAAAGCATCTATTTCATTAAAAAAGCAGAAAGCTGCGAGAAAAAAGCCGACAACCCGGAACTACGTTTCATGATAGACATAAACATGACATATCTGAACGGTTCACAAGGAGCTAACAAAACAGGGCTTGAATATGCAAAGAAAGCACTTGCAGAAGCCAAAGCCATAGGCAGTAAAAACTTTGAATGCTTGGCATACAACTGCATCGCATTATGCTTTTTCGACAAAAAGAACATCGATTCAGCTTATTTTTATATTGAAAAAGCAAAACAACACGTATATAAACTACAGCCTGAAGAGAATCGTGCCACTGTATTGGCAAGCATTGGCGGCATCTACTTTGAAAAAAAAATGTACAAAGAAGCAGAACTTATGTTAAGGCAATCATGCACCTTGTGTCCTCAACCAATAACGCAAATATTCTTGGCCAAGACTTGTTTTATCTTAGGGAAAGTAAATGAAGCTGACTCGCTCGTAAATGTAGCGTGGCCAAACTCCGACCATGAGGACAAAGCCTATATCCTGCAATTCCTCGCCGAACGTGCGGAAAAGCGGGGCGACGACAAGTCGGCGGCAAGCCTGTACAAGCGGGCGAAGGCGATGCAAGACAGCGTGAACGCCGACAGGAAGGCGGAGGAGGCCGTGGCCACGCAGCGCGATTATGAGCACGAGGAATATAAAGAAGACGTGAAGAAGGGCGAAGCGTGGGGAGCAGCAGCCACTGTAGCCGTGGCGTTGCTTGCCGCCTGGGGCGTGGTTTACCACCGAAGGAAGATTAACAAGGCGCGCAAGATGATAGCCGAGGGCGGCAAGATGATAGCCGAATACACGGCGAGGATAGGCGAACTGGAGCGGGCCGACCGCCAACACTCGCACGAGGCGCAGGAGCTGAGGCGGAAGATAAAGAAGCTGAAAGACGAGCAAAACGAGATACTGGGCCGCGGGCAACGCCTCTACGAGGGCATCGCGGCGGGCGGAACTACGGCCACGTGGAAGAAGCAAGACTTTGAGGAGTTCATCGAGTTTTACCGCGTAAGCCATCCCGAAGCCGTGGCTGACGCCGAGGACAATTACCGCCGACTGTCGGCAACCAACATTTTCTACCTGATATTGAGGGACATGCAGGTTGACGACGGCGACGCACAGCGCATCCTCTGCATAACGGCGGGGGCGTTCAGGACGATGAAGTCGCGCGTAAACGCAAGGAGGACGAAGAGCTGAAGGGCGCAACCCTGACGGCGACCGGCAACCGCCGCGTAACCGCCTGACAGCCAAGGGTTTTCCCATTTGCCGTATTTTGTCTTGCAAAATACGGCTTTTTACAATGCAAGAGGCCGTCATTCGCAATGCGAAATACGGCCTCTTGCGGTTCATCCGACAAGACAGTCGGATGGGAATAAAATAAAAAATACATATAAAACAATGCTAAACGCAACCCTTGCAGGGACATAATAATTATGTCCGCACGCTCTGAAAGAGCGTTTAAACGCCTGTATTTCAACAAAATACGTTTCTAATGAAACGTGCGGGCATAATAAATTATGCCCCTACAAGGAGTGTATTCAGCTCGCGTTCAATTTTAGGACCAGTGTTATATCATCCAAACAAACTGCGGATGAAGCCCTTTCACTGTCTTGTACGCCCGTCGGCGTCAGGCCAAGAGGCGCTTAACGATGGCCGATATGGCGCCGCCCTCGGCGCGGCCCGCCATCTGCTTGGTGGCAAGACCCATCACGCGGCCCATGTCTTTCATACCCTGCGCGCCCGTGGAGGTTATCAGCTCCTTGACGGCGGCCTCTATCTCGGCCTCCGTGAGGGGCTTGGGCAGATATTCCTCGATTACGGCCACCTGCGCCAGTTCGGCGTCGGCGAGGTCTTGCCGGCCCTGCGCCGTGTATGTGGCGGCTGACTCCTTGCCCTGCTTGGCCAGCTTGGAGAGCAGCTTCAGGGCGTCGGCGTCTTCGAGGGTGTCGTTCGCCCCCGGCGCCGTCTTTGCCTCAAGGAACACTTTCTTGATGTTGCGCAAGGTCTCAAGGCGCACCTTGTCGCGGGCCTTCATGGCCTCTTTGATGTCGTTGCTAACTTGTTCGAATAATGCCATAAAAAAAAGAATAAGCCCCCTCCCGCCTCCCCATGGGGAGGAGCTTGATTATATTCAATGTATATCGCCAGCCGCTCCTCCCCTTGGGGAGGTGGGGAGGGGGCTGCTTTTACGCGAACTTTATCGTGCCCAGCACGGTTCCGGCGTCGTCGCCGTCCTGCTTCTTGACGTTGCCTATGGCCTGGTTCTTGATTTCCTCAAGCTCCTGGCGAGTGCGCTTGTACGTTGGCGTTGACTCAACGGAGGATATTACGTCGTCGTTGTCGAGGTCTTCGGGGCGGAAGAGGTAGATGTGCGGACGCCGCTTGTACTTCGACGCCTTGCCGTCGCCGCCGTAGATGCGCTCGCGGCGGGCCCGCTTCTCGGCCGCCTTCTCCTCCTCCTCGGCGCGTCGCTCGTTCTCCTCCAGGGTGTGTTTCTTCATGTGGCTGTTCATGCCGTCAACGTCTTCGATGCCGAACCCCGTGGCGAGGATTGTGACTTTGATTTTCTCGCCCAGCTCCGGGTCGAGTGCGAGACCCCATTTCAGCTCGAACTTAGTGTCAAACTTGGCTATAAAGTCGTTCACGTAGTTCATCTCTTCCATCATCAAGCTGCCCTTGCTGTTGCCCTTCTCGCCGCTGAATGATATGTTGAGAAGTATCTTCTTGGAGTTGAAGATGTCGTTGTCGTT
The DNA here is from genome assembly GCA_944320255.1 of uncultured Prevotella sp. Lineage (GTDB taxonomy): Bacteria > Bacteroidota > Bacteroidia > Bacteroidales > Bacteroidaceae > Prevotella. Next base: position 8,036 of record CALUGU010000044.1, read on the forward strand.
GAGCAGGGGCGAGTTCAGGGCGTCGTCGATGGCCTTCTTGACACGCTCCTCCCCTTCGCCGTAGCCGGTGCTCATGATGGCAACCCCGCCGTCTTTGAGCACGGTCTGCACGTCTTTGAAGTCAAGGTTCATAAGCCCGTGCACAGTTATTATCTCCGATATGCTCTTCGCCGCGACGCTCAAAGTGTCGTCGGCTTTGCCGAAGGCGTCGAGGATTGACAGCTCCGGGTATATCTCGCGCAGGCGTTCGTTATTGATTACAAGCAGCGCGTCTACGTGCTTCGCCATCTCTTCTACGCCGTCGAGGGCCTGGTCAATCTTCTTCTCGCCCTCGAAGCGGAACGGTATCGTCACGATGCCGACGGTGAGTATGCCCATAGCCTTTGACTCACGGGCTATCACCGGGGCCGCTCCCGTGCCCGTGCCGCCGCCCATTCCAGCCGTGATGAACACCATCTTGGTGCCGTCGTTGAGCATTCTCCTGATGTCCTCGATGCTCTCCTCGGCGGCCTCGCGCGCCTTTTCAGGCTTGTTGCCGGCGCCAAGTCCTTCCTTGCCGAGCTGCAAGTGCACGGGCACGGGCGAATCGCTGAGCGCCTGGTTGTCGGTGTTGCACAGCACGAACGACACGTCGTGTATGCCTTCGCGGTACATGTGGTTGACGGCGTTGCCTCCACCGCCGCCCACGCCGATGACCTTTATTATGCTTTTCTTCTGTTCGGGTTCGCCGAAATCGACTATGTTACGTCTCTCAGTCATATCTTGTAATTTTTTGTTCGGTGATGATATGTTGGCATAAAGGTTATTCGTCAGGCTCTTTCAGGAACTGGTCCATCCATCTCTTGAACCTCGACATACGGCTTTTCACGCCCTTCTTGCCGTCGCCTTCTTCGGTTTCGCCGTCCTCCCCGGCGTTGCCTTCCTGCAAGGCGGCGGCCTCGGCTGCCTTGCGGCGTTGCTCCTCGGCCTTCTCTTTCTCGGCAGCCGTGGGCACAACTCCCGGACTTATCTGCCCGGCCGTCCGCGGCGTGGGGTGCAGGTCGGCCGTGGTCTGGGCGGGCTTGGCGGGCTTGTCCGCGCTGAACAGGTCGGTGTTCTCCGGCGTTTCCTCGCCTGCGCAGTTCATGTCGCCCTTCGACAACAGGCCGAGTATAGTGTTCATCATGCCGTTGTGGTCGTTTATGTCGGGGTTGCTCGACTTTATAACCTGCGTCACGAACTTCGCCACGCGTATCTTCTCGATGTGGGTGTGGTTGCGGAAGGCCTTGTCTATGTCTTTCATATTGCTGCCACCGCCCGTGAGGATGATGCCTCCGAGCAGGCGGTCGGTGTATTCCGACGGCACTTGGTACCATACGTTCTCGATTATTTCCTGCAACCTTCCCTCCACAATCTCGATGAACTTGCGCGCCTCTACGCTGCGTTCGGCGTCTATCGGGTAGGTCAGCGTGTTGTCGATGTCGGTGTTCTCGGTGTACGCGCAGCCGTATTTCAGCTTCATCTTCTCGGCCGCGGCCTCGTCCATCTGCAGCGAGGCGATGTCTTTCGTGATGTTGTCGCCGCCGAGCGGGATCACCGCCATGTGGCGCAACTTGTTCTTATAGTAGACAGAAACGGTGGTAGTGTCGGCGCCAAGGTCAACGAGCACGCAGCCCGAACGCTTCTCGGCGTCGGTCAACACGCTGTCGGCGAGGGCCAGCGGGGCGAGGTACATCTCGGCGATAGCCACCTCGGCGGTGTCGAAACACTGGTTGAGGTTGCGGTAAAACGTATTGCGCCAGATGATGTTGAGGAAGTTCCCTTCAAGCCGGCTGCACTGTATGCCGACGGGGTCTATCTGCAACTGGTTGTCAACCTTGTACTCCTGCGGGGCCACGTCGAGGATTTCACTGTCCTGGTAAGTCATGCTCCGGTTCTTGTCCATCAGTTCGTTGACCATCTCCTGCGAGACTATCGCGCCGCCGGGAAGCTCTTTCACGACGACGTTCTTGACGCTCCTGATAGACTGTCCGCCCACTCCGACGTACACACGGGCAATCTCCGACTTCAGCGAAGACGACAATTTCCTCACTATGTTGGATATACATTGCACCGTCTGGTTTATGTTGTAAACGATTCCGTTGCGGATAAACGACGACGAATCCTCCTTCACCACGGCAAGCACGGATATGCTTCCGTCGAGGTTTTTCTTGCCCGCGATGCCCGTCATCTTCGATGAGCCAAGCTCTATTGCTACGATAAAATCCTTTGCTGCCATACGTTTCTTATTTATGTTCCTTGTTTTTTCGTTCTCTGTCTGTCACTTCTTTTTGCATATTATCTGGTTGTCGAACTCAAGGTCGATGCACGAATACTTGTTCCACCCAGCCTGGCTGAGGCCGTACTTGTAGAACTTGCCGAGGCGGTCGAGCTTCTTGGCCACGAACTGCGACACTTGCACCTTGCGCCGTCCGGGGTATTTCGACTGCGGCAGGGGGCCAAGGTAGACGACGTGCTCGCCCACCCTGGGCACCAGCTCGACACCCAAGTCGGGCAGGATGTTGATTTGCACTATCTGGTTGCGCCAGAATTCGTCTTGCATTATCTCCATTGCGAGGTGGGCGAGATAGTTCCGCGCGTACCATTTAGATATGTACCCGGTGGCTATGATGAGGTCCGACGTATAGTTGGAGTTGGGCATTATGCCGCCGTGGTCGTCCAAGTAATAGTCCTCGCCGCCAACGTTCTTCACGCGGATGACGGGCAGACGTTGCGTTATGCTTATGTTCACGCATCCGTCCTTGGTCTTGAAGCACTGCGCCGTCTTGACGAAGGGGCTGTCCTTGAGCTTGTCCTCGATGTCGCGGGGGTTGACGGCGGCCATGCGCTTCTTGTAGGGATACAGCCGGGCGCGCTCCAGTATGCGCTTTATCTCGTCGGCGCTGAGGAAGCCGTTGGTGCTCTCGTCCTCGATGTTTATCACCACTTTGGAGCACACGGGGTAGGCTTCCTTCGGGTTGTTGAAGGACGTCATGGCGAGCACCACGTAAGCGGCGACGGCCACGCAGAGCACCGCCGTAAGTATTCTTTTCAGCCTCAACTTCATTTACTTGTACTTTTCTGAAAGTATTTTCTCTATCTGCGGCACATAGTTGTCAAGGTCGCCGGCCCCCAAGACCACAAGCACCTCGAAGTCGTTGGCCTTGACATACTCCGTGACGTCTTCCTTGTGTATCATCGCCTTCTTGACACCGGGCTTGAGGTTGTCGTAAATCAGCTGCGACGTAACGCCCGGAATAGGCTCCTCGCGGGCCGGGTAAATGTCGCAGAGCACCACCTCGTCGAGCAGGCTCAGGCTTTCGGCGAAGTCTTTGTAGAAGTCGCGCGTGCGGCTGTAGAGGTGCGGCTGGAATATGGCTGTTATCCGCTTGTCCTTGTAAAGCTCGCGTATGCTCATGACGCTTTGGCGTATTTCCTTGGGATGGTGGGCGTAGTCGCTTAGGAAGACTATCTTGTCCGTCTTGAGCTTGAAGTCGAAACGGCGGTCTACGCCGCGGAAAGTCCTCATGCCATACTTCAGCTCCTCGGCCGTGCAACCGCTCAACTGGGCCATGGCCATGGCGGCGACGCCGTTCTCGATGTTGACGGGCACGGGCTGTCCGAGGTGTATGCCGGCGACGTTGCCGAGCGGAGAAACGTAGTCGAACGTCACCTCGCCGTTGCCGACAACGATGTTCTCGGCATGGAAGTCGCCGCCGTCGCGACCGTAGGTGTACACCTTCACGCCGTCTTGCACGCGCGGCTCGACCTCAAGGCCGGTGTGGATGATGAGCGCGCCGCCGGGCTGTATCAGCTCCGTGTAGTGGTTGAAGCTCTCAAGGTAGGCCTCTTTCGTGCCGTAGATGTCGAGATGGTCGGGGTCTGCCGACGTTATCACGCTCATCCAGGGGCGCAGCCAGTGGAACGAGCGGTCGAACTCGTCGGCCTCGATCACCACGTAGTCGCTCTCCTTGCTGAGTATGTAGTTAGACGAATAGTTCTTAGCTATGCCGCCGAGGAAGGCGTTGCAGTCAACGTGGCTCTGGTGCATGATGTGGGCGCACATGGCCGACGTTGTGGTCTTGCCGTGCGTACCGGCCACGCAAAGGCCCTTGTGGGCGCGCGTGAGCATGCCGAGCACCTGGGCGCGCTTCTCCACGTCGAAGCCTTTTTCGCGGAAATGCGCAAGCTCCTTGTGGTCGGCGGGTATGGCGGGCGTGTAGATTACGAGCGTCGATTCGCGGTTGCGGCAGGCGTGGGGCACTTCGTCGATGTTCTCGTCGAAGTGGAGCAACATACCCTCGCGCTCCAACTGCTCGGTCAGGGCGGAAGGGGTTTTGTCGTAACCGGCCACCACCACTCCCCTGTGGAGGAAGTAGCGGGCTATGGCACTCATTCCAATGCCGCCGGCGCCTACGAAATACACTGCTTTTATATCTTTTAGTTCCATTGTCTTTTTTAAGGAGTTAAAGGAGTTAAAAGGAGTTTTTCGCTTCGCTCAAGGGAACTCTCGCTCCCTGCGGTCGCTAAGGAGTTAAAGACAATAGCCTTATTCTTCCTTTCTTTCACCTTTTTACCCTTTTACTTTTTTATTTTTACTACACGCCAGCCTCACCACCTCGTCGGCTATAACGTCGGCCGAGTCGGGCAGGGCGAGCTTCTTGATGTTCGCGCCAAGGGCGGCCAGGCGGGCGTCGTCGGCCACGGTCTTGAGGGCCAGGCTGATGACTTCGGCGGGGGCGTCGGCATCCTTCACGTAGAGCGCGGCGTCCTTGTCTACCAGCGCGAGGGCGTTCTTCGTCTGGTGGTCTTCGGCCACGTTGGGCGACGGCACCAGTATCACGGGCTTGCCTATGAGGCAGAACTCCGAGATGCTGCTGGCCCCGGCGCGGCTGATCACGAGGTCGGCGGCGCGGTAGGCCGCGCCCATATCGCTGATGAAGTCGGTTACTTTCAGCATAGGCAGGTCGGTGCGGCCCTTCAGGCGTTCGCCGATGGAGGCGCTGTAATACTTGCCCGTCTGCCAGATGAACTGCACGCCGGAGGCCTTTATGTCGTCAAGGTGTTGCAGTACGCTCTCGTTCATCGTGCGCGCGCCGAGGCTTCCGCCTACTATGAGCACGGTCTTCTTGCCTTCGTCGAGGCCGAACGAGCGCAGGGCCTCGGCCTTCGTCATCTTCGTGTCGAGCAGCTGCTGGCGCACGGGGTTGCCCGTCTTCATTATCTTGTCGGCGGGGAAGAAGCGTTCCATGCCGTCGTAGGCCACGCAGATGCGCTGCACTTTCTTGGCGAGGATTTTATTGGTGACGCCGGCGTATGAGTTCTGCTCCTGTATCAGGCAGGGCACGCCGTGCTTGGCGCACTCGTTGAGCGTGGGGCCGCTGGCGTATCCGCCCACGCCCACGGCGGCCATGGGGCGGAAGTCGCGTATTATCCGCTTGGCCATGCGCTGGCTTTTCCATATCTTCAGCAGCACGGCGAAGTTGCGCAGCAGGTTCTTGCGGTCGAAGCCGCAGATGGGCAGCCCCACGATTTTATAGCCCGCGGCGGGCACGCGCTGCATCTCCATGCGCCCCAGGGCGCCCACGAACAGTATGTCGGCGTCGGGATGCTTGGCCTTTATGGCGTTGGCTATCGAAACGGCGGGGAAGATGTGGCCTCCCGTGCCGCCTCCGCTGATGATTATCCTTAGTTTTTCGTCCATAAAACCTCGTACCTTATTATTCGGCAAAAGTAATCAAAATTTTTCTTTTACTGCAATTTTAAGGGATATTTTTCCGGCAAGCGGGGAAAATAAAAGCCACAAGCCCAAGGGACGCACAAATGCGCGCAAAGTGTGCATGACGACGGCTTGCGGCGGCGGGGGAAACAGGCGGAATGAAGGCGCGCCGCAGGGCGGCTCGTTGCAGAATGTCAGCAATATGGCGGTTTTGCTTACTTTGTGATTTCGTTTGGCGTCGCACAAAGGGCGTTTCCACGTAAAAGCCACGGCAAGGCGGCGGAAAACGCCCCGAAACGTGTGCAAATAGAACTGCTTGATTGTGTGCGCTTTACGTCCGTAATGGCGTAAAATGTGCAACGAAACGGAACTAACGGCAATGCAAAAGGTCGTCTTTCGCGTTGCAGTTTGCGCCCTTTCGCACGGCGACTAACGGCAAGTTGCACGGCGGAAGGTTATGGTTCGGGTACGAAAAAACCGTCAAGCGGACGCAAAAGTCCGTCTTGACGGTGTGTTATTTTACAAAAATCACGTAAGTTAGGCATAAGACAGTGGGGCGTCAAGATGTCGGCATATCATGTAGAAACGCAAAATTTTGCGTCTCCACAAATAGCTTCCGCCACATAAGCGACATTATACCAAATGACACTTTGCCAACCCGCACGCCCTTTCAGGTGTCATAATATCATTTCACGGGTGTCATCTCCTGAGCCATCTTTCGGGGTTCAGGGGCGACTTCCAGTTCCTCAGCTGGAATTGCAGGATGTTGTCCGAGCCGATTGTGCCTATCGTCTGACCCGTGCTTACGCTCTGGCCGCTGCGCACGCTCACCGAACCGAGGTTGCAGTAGACCGAGATGTAATTGCCGTGGCGCACCATCACCATCATCATGCCGCCGACGTTGCTCACCGCGCTGACTTCGCCGTTGAACACCGCCCGCACCGCCGCACCTGGCTGTCCCTGGATGTTGATGCCGTTGCTGTTGAGCCTTACGTTCTTCATTCCCGGCACGATGTACTGCCCGAAGTGGGTCACTATCTTGCATTGTCCGGCCACGGGCATGGGCAGGCGTCCGCGGTTGCGCTCGAAACTGCCGCTCAGCTTGCGGTCGGCGGCGTCAAGCTCTGCCGCCGCCGTGGCGCGCTTGGTCTCCTTGGCCACCTCGCGGCGGCTGCGTTCCTTGTCCACACGCGCCTTGCGCTCCGCCGCTATGCGGTCGGCCTCGGCCTCCTTCGCCTTGCGCTCGGCGGCCTCGCGCGCCGCCTCGTCTTTCTTGGCGGCCTCGCGGGCTTCGGCTTTCAGCCTCTCCTCGCGCGCCTTCGCCTCGGCCACCCGCCGCGCGTTCTCCTTGGCGCGGGCCTCGGCCTCGGCCTTCTTGCGGGCCAGCTCCTCCGCCCTGCGCTTTGCCTCGGCGGCCGCAGCGGCCTTGCGACGGGCCTCGGCTTCGGCGCGTGCCTTGGCGCGCGCCATCTCCGCCGCCACAAGGCGGTCTATGCGAGCGTTGAGTTCGGCGTCTTTCTTGCGCTGCTCGGCTATTATGTTTTCAATCGTCTTCTGCTGCCTCTGGAGCGATTTCACCATTTCCTGCTGCTCGGCGCGCTTGCCTTGCAGGGCCGCCTGCTCCTGCCGGCCCCGGTTGAGCAGGTCGTTCTTCTGCCCCCTCACGCGTTGCAGCTCCTTGTTCTTCGCCTCTATCTGGCGTTGCTTTGCCTTCACCATCTCGCCCTGCGACCGCTGGTAGGCGGCGTACTCGCGGACGAACCTGAGACGGCGGTACATCTGGGCGAAGTTCTTCGCGCTGAAGATGAACATCAGCTTGTCTTGTATCGTGCGCTTGGCGGCGAGGTAGCGCATCGATTTTATGTACTTCGCCTTGCGCTCGGCGAGCTGTTCCTCAAGCGTGGCGAGCTGGCTTTTCAGCATGCTTATGTTGCCGTCGATGTGGGTTATCTCGCCCTGTATGGTGTCGATGGCCTTCTGGTGGCGGTCAATCTCCGTGCCGAGGGCCACCAGTGTGCCGAGCCGCTTCTTCACGTCGGCCTTGTTGGCGCGCAGCAGGCGTTCCTGCTGCTTTATCTTGCGCTGCACTCCGGCGCGCTGGTTGCGCAGTCCCTTGATTGAATTGTTAGAGTAGTTGGCGGTCTTCTTGCTTTTCTTCGTGGTGCGTTTTTTCGTCACACGGGTGGTCTTGGCCTTCTTCCGGGTGGTCTGTTTCTTCGTCTGTGCCGGTCCGGGGAAGGCTATTGCAAGGGTGAATAGGAATATGAGGAGTCTTTTCATTTACAGTTTCAATAATTTGCCGACAAGGTCTGCGGCGTCAACCTGCCTGTACTTGCCTGACACGGTGGTGTATGTCTCCCAGTCGCCGGCGGTGTCTATGTCGCTGATTGATATGTTCAGCGACTTCCCGTTGCCGGCTTTCACGGCGTCGCTCTGCAACTTCAGCGTGATGTCCGTTGGGAACTGCTTCGCCCCCAACGGCTTGAACGCGCCGTAATCGCAGGTCACGGTCGTAGTGCCCGACGACTTTCCCCTGTACGTCACGCCTACGGCCTTTATCCTGCCGTTGGCCTTGTCCGCAGTCCAACGGTAGTCCAGGTCGCCGTGTTTCAGCGAGACGACAGTGTTGGCGGCGCCGCCGCTTGGCGTCACAGAGAACTTTTTAAGCGATGAATCCGTGATTTTTTGCGTGCCCGGAACGAACAACTGGTTCCAGAACAACGCTTGCAGTGCGTAAAAGTCAAGTCCGTTAGCCTTCAAGAAGTCAACGTCGGCGTAGCTTGCCTTGACATATTCTTTGTTGATACGGTCCATGAAGAGCACATAATCCTTCGTGAACTCAATGCGTGCGGCCTCCATCAGGCCGAAGGGTGTTATCTGTATGCGTATCACCTCGTCTTTCTTCATCCTCAGCGAGCCGCTCACCGAGAGGTCTTTGGAGCCTGTGGCGATGGTGAACTTGACTTTCGAGGATATGCTCTTGGCGTAGACTTCATTGTCGTAAACTTTCCTCATAAAGTCGAGGTTGCGGCTTTCCGCCGACTTCGCGCCGCCCGCAGCCTTGGTAGCCGACGTCGTGGCGTCAACCAAGTTCTTCTTCGTGCCACACGATACGACTGTCAACGACAGTGCCGCAAACACTGCCAGGGACAGCAGCTTGACGTTATTCTTCCACATATTTCTTCTCTTTTATTTTGCGTCTTATGGCCTTGGCGTTGTCCGAACCAGCGTCCAAGGCTTCCTTCCAATACTTTACCGCCCCCTCGGTGTCGCCGTTCACGGCGTGGATGTCGCCCGCGTGCTCTATTATCACTGCGCTTTTCGCCGTGTCGTTCTCCACCGCCATGTCGATGTATTGCAGCGCGTCGGCGTATTTCTTTTGCTTGAACAATATCCAAGCGTAAGTGTCAAGGAAGGTGCTGTTGTCCGGTTCGGCCTGCACCGTGCGGTAACTCATCTGGGCTGCCTTCTCCAAATCCCTGTTTTCTTCTGACAAGTAATAGGCGTAGTTGTTAAGGCAGCCGAGGTTGTCGTCCTTCCATTGCAGGCAACTGTCATACGCGGCGTAGGCTTCGTCGGCGTAACCCTTGTCATGAAGGATGTCGCCCATGATGGCGTAGAAGTCCGAAACAAGGTCTGGATTGCTTTGGTCGTCTATCTGGCTGACACCGCGGCGGAACGTTTCAAGCGCGTCGTCGTCATCGTCTTTTTGGACATACGCAAGGCCAAGGAAGTAATAAAACGCCATTTCATCGGAATTATAGTCGAGTCCTTGGCGGGATATTTCCACCACACTGTCGAAATCTTGCTCCGTCCAAACGGCCTGGAGCAACTGGAAACGGGCGGCGGAATTGTCGGGTGAAATGGCAAGCACGCCCTCAAGGGCTTTCTTTATGGAGTCCTGGGGCATCTGTTTCAGCGTCAGGTAGGCGGCGTACAGTTCGGCCATATCCGACGTTTCCTGCGGCTGGCCGAGTATTTTCTTGAATATGGAGAGCACTTCCGTGCTGTCGCCTCCGCTGCTTTCGCTGTCAGCTACGACCTGCCTCATCAGCAAAACCTTGTTTTCAACCGGCGTCTTTGCGCTCACGAGCAACGCCTCCTGCAACGAGTCGGCGCGCAACGGCTGGCCTGACGTGCGGTAATAGTCAATCATCGACATCTTTGCCGACAAGTTTTCAGGGTCCAGCTCAAGCACTTTCAGGTATTCGGCGTATGCTTCGGCGGGCTTTCCGTTCTGCAACAACCAGTTGCCAGTCATCACCCTGTAGTTCAAGTCGTTAGGATGCTTGTCTGACATGGCCTTCAAAGCGTTGAACTCTTCGTCTTTCTTGCCTTGCATCGAATAGACTCTCATCTTGGCGAGGGTAAGGTCTTCACTGTCGCCTTCAAGCGCCTCCATGCGTTGAAGCACGTCGAGCATCATGTCATAGTCCTTCTGCTGGCCGTACAACTGCACAAGGATGTTGAGCACGTCGGCGCGTTCCGGACTGTTATGAGCCAGCCTTTCGTAAGCCTTCACGGCCTCGTCTACGTCGCCGGTCATAATGTAGCCCGTGGCCAAACGCTCAAGATAAGCGTTGTTACCGGGGCTTAGCTCCGAGGCTTTCTTGACGTAAGCGAGCGCGGCGGAGTCTCCTTGCAGCACGCCTTCATACGAAGACAGCATGAAATACGCCTCGGCGGCCGAGGGGTTGATGGCGAGACTATGGCGGAAAAGGTCGTAGGCGGCGTCCAAGTTGCCGGCCGCCTGCTGCCTTACGGCCTCGTAATAATACATCTTGAACCGCAGGCTGTCATTGTAGCTGACGCCCGCAGACGCACCGGCGACGGCAACCGAGGCCGCGGACTGCGGCGACGATGCCGCATGCGGGCCGCATCCGGAAAGGGACGCGACCGCCAAGAGGCATATTATAATATGTTGGGATAAACCTTTCATCAATCCTGCTTGCTGTAATCTGACGACCTATTCAACGCCCGTATGCCCGTAGCCGCCCGCTCCGCGCTCCGTCTCGTCAAGCTCGGACACCTCGATGAATTGGGCGTTTTCATGCCTTGCTATGACCATCTGGGCTATACGTTCGCCGTCGTTGACGACGAAATCGCTGTCAGACAGGTTCACCAAGAGCACCATCACCTCGCCCCTGTAGTCGGCGTCTATCGTTCCGGGGGAGTTCAACACTGTTATCCCGTGCTTCAGGGCGAGGCCGCTGCGCGGGCGAACCTGCGCCTCGTAACCTTCGGGCAACGCCATGTAAAGCCCCGTGGGGATGAGCTTCCGCTCCATGGGGCGCAGCGTAACGGGCGCGCAGATGTTGGCGCGCAAGTCCATTCCGGCGCTTTGCGGGGTGGCATACGCGGGCAGCTCGTGGTGCCCCTTGTTGATTATCTTAACCTGTACCATCGTCGTCTGCAAATATATTATAAGGTGCAAAAATAGCGAATAATATCCAGATAACATCTATTTTAGGTCTAAAAAGAAAGAATTTAGCCATTTTTAGATTACTTTTGCGCTCAAGATAATTCATAATTCATAATGCATAATTCATAATCGGGCTGTGCGTTCTGCCAGGTTCTGCGCCCTTCTTTATGTTTATTGCTGTGAATTATGAATTACGGCGTAGCTTAATTATGAATTATGAATTGTGAATTATGAATTAAAAAGATTATGGACTGGAAAAAACTTATATCCAACAAGCGTCTCGGACAGGAGCAACGGCATCCCGAACGCCACGACGACCGCAGCGAGTTCAAGCGCGACTACGACCGCCTGATATTCTCCGCCCCGTTCCGCAGGATGCAGAACAAGACCCAGGTGTTCCCGCTGCCGGGCAGCGTGTTCGTGCATAACAGGCTGACTCACAGCCTCGAAGTGGCGAGCGTGGGGCTTTCGCTGGGCAACGACGTGGCACACGCCGTGATGAAGACGCGCCCGGAGCTTGCCGGCACGCTGCTGCCGCAGATAGGCACGATAGTGAGCACGGCGTGCCTGGCTCACGACATGGGCAACCCTCCGTTCGGACATTCGGGCGAAAAGGCCATACAGACGTTCTTCACCGAGGGCGCGGGCAACAAGCTGAAAAGCGAGGTGAGCGACGGTTTCTGGGCTGACATCACCCACTTCGAGGGCAACGCCAACGCCTTCCGCCTGCTTGCCCACCGCTTCAAGGGGCGGCGCGACGGCGGCTTCGTGATGACTTACGCCACGCTGGCGTCGATAGTGAAGTACCCCTTCGCCTCAACACTGACCGACAAGGGGCACGGGAAGTTCGGCTTTTTCTGCTCGGAGAGCGGTATTTTCGAGAAAATCGCCGATGAATTGGGCATTATTCGCAAGTCGGCCAAGGGCGAACCGTTAGAATACGCGCGCCATCCGTTGGTGTACTTGGTCGAGGCGGCGGACGACATCTGCTATGAAATAATGGACATCGAGGACGCCCACAAGCTGAAAATCGTTTCATACGAGGAGACCGAACGTCTTTTCCTCGGTTTCTTCGATGAAAAGGGGCAAAACCACATACGCCGGCGCATCGTAGACGAGGGCATCACCGACGCCAACGAGAAGGTGGTGTATATGCGCGCCTGCGTAATCGGCGCGCTTGAAAGGGCGTGCGTGGAGGCTTTCATGCGGCACGAGGAGGACATCATGAACGGCACGATGAAGGGCTGCCTCGTTGACAACATCGAGCCGAGACTTGCCGAAGCATACCAAAAATGCGCCATTTTATCGAAGCGGAAGATATACAAGAGCAAGCCCGTGCTTGACGTGGAGCTGAGCGGTTTCCGCATAATGGCGACGCTGATGGAGGCCATGACCGACGCCGTTGTCAACCCGTCGCGCTTCTACTCGCGCCAACTTATCAGCCGCGTGAGCAGCCAGTACGACATCGACTCGCCCGACCTTGAGACGCGCCTCATGGCCGTAATCGACTACATCAGCGGCATGACAGACGTCTACGCGCTCGACATTTACCAGAAAATCAACGGCATCAGCCTTCCCATCGTGTGATTTCGCCAGTGCGAAATCACACGATGGGGAATTAAGAATTAAGAGCTTGGGAATTAAGAATTAAGAGTTAAGAATTAAGAAAATATGCAGTCGTGGTTGTAATCAGCAAAGCATATTTTCTTAATTCTTAACTCTTAATTCTTAATTCCCACCGTGCGGTTTTCTTAACTCTTAATTTTTAACTCTTAATTCAAATATCTTTCTTTTCCTTATATATAACGGCGTTGGCCCCAGAAGTGATGTTCAGGGCTTCGGGATGTTCCTTGATGAACGAGTCGATGTGGCGGATGCGCTTCTCTTCGAGTATCTCGTCCACGGCGATGAGTATGCCCGTCTCCTCCACGTCGCCGAAACCGTAGTTGATGGCAGTGCCGAACATCTTCATCGTAGGGCTGAGACCCATGTACGCATTCACAAGAGGCGGGATGTTGTAGCCCAGCTTGCGCACCTCGCGGTTGAGTATCCTGTAATCCTCCTTGAACGTGTCTTCACTGAAAAGAGCCTTGAGTTCGGACTCGTCGGTCTCTATTTCCAGCGGTTTCATCGGGATTACGAGGCGTTCAGGGTCGTCAAAATGCTTCTTGAGGAAGTACAATATCATGTCCCTGCCCTTGCGGACGTAAGAGGGATACATCGTCATCTTGCCGAAAAGATACTTAATGTCGGGGCGTATTACGGTGAGCGCTCCGAGGCCGTCCCACAGGTTGTCGAGGGCGAAAAGGCTCTTTGCGCCCATCTTGGAGCTTTGGTAAGCCGGGGCCACGAACGACCTCCCAAGCTCTACGGTCCAAGGAAGGTAGTCCTTCATGAACTTCTCCGAGAAGTGGAACATGTGGCTCGTGGCGAGCACCGGCTGGCCTTCGGCGTCGATGTCGGCCTCGCTGCCGAGGAGGTAACGGTACCCCCCGATGATTTCCTCCTCCTCAGGGTTCCACACGATGAGCTGCTTGTAGCAGTTGTCACACGTGTCGAACTCGTCGATGTCCACGCTCTTGCCGCTGCCTCCGCCGGCTTCGCGGAAGGCTATCTCGCGCAACCGGCCGATTTCCTGCATTACGTTTGGCGAGTCGTGAGCCGTCACTATGTAGATTTCGTTGTGGCTCTTGTTCGTCATCCTGAGCTGCTTGCCGGGCGTAAGCTCACCCTTGAGGAGCTGCTTGGCTATCGGCCGTATTATTTCCTGTTCCATTTTAAGAAATGTTGAATATTGTCGTTGTAGTCTGTTCCGGGCTGACGCCGGCCCGCCTTCACAGCTTGTAAACCGCGTCTTGCACGTACTGCGCCCACTGGGCAGGCGTCTTCGACTTGTCGAAAGTCTGCCAAGGTATCGGCTTGCCTATCGCCACGCGGAACTCCTTGTCGCGGTTCTTGTACATCTCGTCGGCGAGAAACAGCATCGCCACGTTGAACTTTACGCCCAGCCGCTTGCAGGCGTTGGCGAGGTTGTAGAAGAAATCGGAGTTGCGCCCGCCGAAATGGATGGGCACCACGTCGCGCCGCGTCTCCACGCTCTTGGTGATGAAGGTCTTTTTCCAGGGCAGGTCGTGTATCTCCCCGCTTATCCTGCGCGAGCAGATGCCCGCCGGGAACATCACGATGTGGTTGTCGCCGTGGAAGCCGGCCTCCACCATCGCGGGGAAGTTGCGGCTCTGGTGTCCCGTCTTGTTGATGGGGATGCAGAGCGGGGCGAGGCCGGGGAGGTTCATCAGCAGGTCGTTCACGAGGTAGCGGAAGCGTCCATCGTAACGCCGCCCGATGATTGCGCCGATGGCAACGCCGTCAACGCCGCCGAGGGGATGGTTGCTGACGAAGGTGTAGAGGCGTCCGTCGCCCTTGTCGGGCAGGTTGTCCGCGCCTACGATGTCGAGCCTCATGCCGAGGTAATCGACGCAGGCCTCAAGCCACTCCACGCCCGTGACGTCCCTGTGGCGCCACAAGAAGTCGTTTACCTCGTCCTGGTGGAGGATGTGCTCAAGCCATTTCACCACGGGCGTCGGCACATACTTGGCCTTTGCGCCCATCTTTCCCTTGAGTATGGCCCTCACGTCGATGGTCTTCTCGGTGATTTCGTTCATGCTTTCTCTGCTAAAACAATGCAAAAATAATTCAAGTTTTCCAAAATCAGACGCTTTTTATGGAAAAATATCATAAATAATATGATTTAGCAACAAAAACACAACAACATCGTCACATAAGACACAAATATATGTCAAAAACGCACAAATTGGCGGCGGCGGGGAAACTGCGGCGACGGCGCAGGGGGCTGCGGGCCGGGCCCGGCCGCCGACACAGGGGCTGGAGCAGCAGTCACGCCGAGGGAGACGGCGGACTGACGAGGAACAAGAGAACGGCGCGTGAAAAGTAAAAATCCGTGACAAAAGAAATCGGCGAAATAGAAACGGGAAAGCTGAAAATCGCCGATGAAATGGCGGAAAATGGTCGGCGGGAACGTGAAAACCGGTCGGCGGGAATGCGAAAAGCCGTGACTTGGCAGCCAGGAAACGGCTTTTCGCGCTGCGAAAGACGGCTGGCTGCGGTGCGGTTAACGGCTTTTCGCCATATAAAAGACGGCAAATTATGCAAGCGGAAACACCCAACACAAGTTAACAAGTTCGTAAACGGCTGTGTTACAATCCGTTACACAAACCGCCGGAAAACGGCGTTTTTCACGCCGAAAGACGCTTCGCGCCCGCCGACGGCATTCTCAGGGCGTTAAATATTACGTGAATTCGGTACAAGGGAACACCCCCTTTGGGAGGTGCATCAAAAAGGAGTTAATAGGAGTTAGACGCTTCGCGTCGGAGTTAACAGGAGTTAACCGACAAATGCCAAGTTGCTGTAACATAGAGTATTGTCCGTTAACTCCGGCGAGTGAAACGAGCCTAACTCCTGTTAACTCCTGATAACTTCAGAAT
>CALUGU010000045.1 GCA_944320255.1 uncultured Prevotella sp.
GGCGATTTTTCATTTTTCATTATTCATTTTTCATTTACTCAGTAGTCTCTCTGCATGTCGGCAATCTTCTGTTGCAGCTTCTTCACCTGCTCCTCTTGCAGCACGCGCTTGTACTCTATGGGCACAACCTGGATGAAGTCCTCCACGTAGCGCGCCCAGTCGTCGAGCATCTGGCGCGCCAGCTTCGAGCCGGTGTAGAGGTAATGCTGGCGCACAAGCTCGTGCAGCTCCTTGCGGTAAGAGCTTTCCTCCACGAGGTTGATTTCCACCATGTCCATGTTGCAGTAATAGTCGAAGTCGTGACGCTTGTCCCACACGTAGGCTACGCCGCCGCTCATGCCCGCCGCGAAGTTCCTGCCGGTCTCTCCCAGCACTACTACGCGGCCTCCGGTCATGTATTCGCAGCAGTGATCGCCCGCCCCTTCGACCACGGCTATGGCCCCGGAGTTGCGCACGGCGAAGCGTTCGCCCACCTTTCCGTTGACGTACAGCTCGCCCGACGTGGCCCCGTACAGGCCCGTGTTGCCGGCTATGGTGTTGTCTTCGGCGTTGAAGTTGCTGCGCACGGGCGGCAGTATGGCTATGCGCCCGCCGCTGAGGCCCTTGGCGAAGTAGTCGTTGGCCTCGCCCTCTAACTTGAAGTTGACGCCCTTAACGAGGAACGCGCCGAAGCTCTGGCCGGCACTTCCCTTGAACTTCACGTTCACCGTAGAGTCAGGCAGGCCGTCTTCGCCGTACTTCGAGGCTATCAGTCCGCTCAACATCGTGCCCGCCGCGCGGTCCGTGTTCTTGATGGCGTAGTCCAGGTTCACCTCCTCCTGCTCCTCCACGGCGCGCTGCGCAGAGCTTATTATCTGGCGGTCGAGCGTGCCGCTGAGGTCGAGCGGGTGGCCGGCGGTGTGCCTGAGCGCCCCTTGTCCGCCCTCTTTGTGCAGCAGGCGGGTGAAGTCGAGCGTCGCCGCCTTGCTCCCCGCGGCCGCCGGTTTGCGGGTTATCAGCTCCGTGCGGCCCACTATGTCGTCGAGCTTCTTGTATCCCATCTCGGCCAGGTAGCCGCGCACCTCCTCGGCGAGGAACGTGAAATAGTTTACGAGATATTCGTACTTGCCCATAAAATGGCGGCGAAGCTCCGGGTTCTGGGTGGTCACTCCGAGCGGGCAAGTGTTCAAGTTGCACTTCCGCATCATCACGCAGCCAAGCACGATGAGCAGCAGCGTGCCGAAGCCGAACTCCTCCGCGCCGAGCAAAGACATTATTATTATGTCGCGGCCGGTCTTCAGCTGGCCGTCCACTTGCAGTCTCACTTGGCCTCGCAGGCCGTTCTTCACGAGCGTCTGTTGCGTCTCGCTGATGCCGATTTCAGGCGAAACGCCCGCAAAACGCATGCTCGACGCCGGGCTTGCGCCCGTTCCGCCCTCGGCTCCCGATATTACTATGAGGTCCGCCTTGGCCTTGGCCACGCCTGCGGCGATGGTGCCCACGCCGCTCTCCGCCACCAACTTGACGCTTATCGCGGCCTTCGGGTTGGCGTTCTTCAGGTCGAATATGAGCTGCGCCAAGTCCTCGATGGAGTATATGTCGTGGTGGGGCGGGGGCGAGATGAGCGATATTCCGGGGATGGAATGCCGTGTCTTGGCAATCACTTCGTCAACCTTGAAGCCCGGCAGCTGGCCTCCCTCGCCGGGCTTTGCGCCCTGCGCCACCTTGATTTGTATCTCCTCGGCGTTCACCAAGTATTCAGTCGTCACGCCGAAACGCCCCGACGCCACCTGTTTGGTCTTGCTTGACAGCGAAATCCCGTACATCTTTGAGTGGAAACGCTCGTTGTCCTCGCCGCCTTCGCCCGTGTTCGAGCGTGTGCCGAGCTTGTTCATGGCCAAGCAGATGGCCTCGTGCGCCTCCTTGGAGAGCGCCCCGAAGCTCATCGCACCAGCCACAAAGTGCTTCACGATGGAGCTTACCGGCTCCACTTCGTTGACATCGAGCGGCGCGGCGGCGCGCTTGAAGTCGAAGAAGTCACGGATGAATATCGGTTCGGCCTTGTCGTCAACGAGCTTCGTAAACTCCTTGTATTTGGCATAGTCGCCGGTTCTCGTGGCGAGTTGCAGCGTCGCAATGGTCTCCGGGTCCCACGCATGGCGTATTCCGTCCTTACGGTAATGGAACTGCCCGATGTTCGGCAGGAAGCCCGTCTCGGCCTTCTTGGAGAACCCGGCGTCGTGCATCGCCACGGCGTCGCGGGCTATCGTCTCCAAGCCTATGCCTCCGATTGACGACGTTTCGGTGCCGAAGTAAGCCTTCAAGAGGCTTTCCGAAAGACCTACAGGCTCGAAAATCTTGGCTCCGCGGTAAGAACGTATGGTGGAGATGCCCATCTTCGCCATGATTTTGAGCAATGCTTTCTTCACCGCCTTGATGTAGTTGGCCTCGGCGGTGTCGTAGTTTTCCTGCACCTTCTTGCGCTTCACAAGGTCGTCGAGTACGGCGAACACCATATAAGGGCACAACGCCGACGCGCCGTAACCAAGCAGCAGGGCGGCGTGCATAGGCTCTTTTATCTCGCCGCTCTCCACGATGAGGGCCGTCTGCACGCGCTTGCCTACTGATATTAGGTAATGATGCACCGCGCTGACGGCCAGCAGCGACGGTATGGCGGCGTGCGTCTCGTCGATGTCGCGGTCGGAAAGTATGATGTAATTATAGCCCTCGTCAACGCTGCGGGCGGCCTCCTTGCAGAGCGAGTCGAGCGCGGCGCGCAGCCCGTCCTCGCCTTTGGCGCACTCGAAGAGCATCGGCAGCTTCACGGTGTTGAACCCCTTGTAGCGTATGTTGCAAAGGATGTCGAGCTGGGTGTTGTTGAGTATCGGGTGAGGCAGGCGCACCATCTTGCAGTTTGACTCGTCGGGGCGGAGTATTCCGGAGCCTACGCGGCCGATGTATTCCGTGAGCGACATCACGAGACTTTCACGGATGGAGTCGATGGCGGGGTTTGTAACCTGGGCGAACTGCTGGCGGAAGTAGTTGAACAGCGGCTGCGGACGGTCGCTCAGCACTGCCAGCGGAGTGTCGTTGCCCATCGCAGCGGTAGGTTCCTGGCCGTTCACGCACATCGGCACGATAGTGTCGTCGATGTCTTCCTTGCTGAAACCGAACATAAGTTCGCGCCTTACCAGGTCCGCCACGGCGTTGTCCACCTTGCGTCCGCTCTTGAGTTTCTCAAGCTGTATGCGGTTAGTGGAGAGCCATTGGCGGTAAGGGTGCTCCGAGGCGAGGCGTTCCTTTATCTCGCCGTCATAGTAAATCTTGCCCTCCTGGGTGTCGATGAGCAGTATTTTGCCCGGTTGCAGGCGGCCTTTCTCGGCTATTTCCGACGGCTCGAAGTCCATCACGCCCACTTCCGAGGCCACCACCATCGTGCCGTTCTTCGTCAGCGTGTAGCGCGCAGGGCGCAGTCCGTTGCGGTCGAGCATTCCCCCGGCGTAGCGTCCGTCGCTGAACAGCAGTGCGGCCGGGCCGTCCCAAGGCTCCATCAGGATTGAGTGGTACTCGTAAAAGGCCTTCAGGTCTTCCGAGATGGGGTTCTTGTCGTTGAAGCTCTCAGGCACCATCAGGGCCATGGCGTGGGGCAGCGAGAGGCCCGACATTACGAAAAACTCAAGCACGTTGTCGAGGCTGGCCGAGTCGCTCATGCCCGGCTGCACAATGGGCGACAGCTCCTTGACGTCGCCAAGGGCGTCAGAGCTGAGCACGCTCTCCCTCGCCTGCATCCATCCCCGGTTTCCGCGTATGGTGTTAATCTCGCCGTTGTGGGCCAGGAGGCGGAAAGGCTGCGCCAGGCTCCACGTCGGGAAGGTGTTGGTGGAGAAGCGCGAGTGGACCAGGGCCAGCCCGCTGGTGAAGTACTTGTTGGTAAGGTCGGGGTAATACTGCCGCAGCTGGAGGCTCGACAGCATACCTTTATATATGATGTTCTTGGACGAAAGCGAACAGACGTAGAAATCCTTGTCGGCCACGCGCCGCTCTATGCGCTTGCGGATGACGTAGAGCGTGCGCTCCAGCGCGCCGGCGCGGGCTTCGTCGGCGCCCGTCACGAACACCTGCTTGATGTCAGGCTCGGTGGCGAGGGCGGCTTCGCCGAGGCACGCGGGGTTGGTGGGCACGTTGCGCAGGTGCATCAGCGAGAGGCCCTCGCGCTCTATTTCCTCTATCATCACGCTCAAGATGTCCTGCTGGCGGGCGGCGTCCTTGGGCAGGAACACCAGCCCCGTGCCATACTTCCCTTTCTCCGGCACGGGTATTCCTTGCAGGAGTATGAACTCGTGGGGTATCTGCAACATTATGCCCGCGCCGTCGCCGGTCTTGTTGTCGGCTCCCTCGGCTCCGCGGTGCCGCATGTTCTCAAGCACTTTCAGGGCGTTGTCAACCAGCTCGTGGCTCTTGTTGCCGCTGATGTTGACCACCATCCCCACGCCGCAGGCGTCGTGCTCGTAATCTGCATTGTACAATCCTTTTCCCATATTTCAGCGTGTTTAAGTTTAAGAAAACCGTCTAATACTTATCAAAGTGTTTGCAAAATTACAAAAATACTTTCTTTTTGAATGATTTTCAGGTGATAAAATGACATTTATTTAGTCGGTTGTCGGGTTCTGGTTACAGGTGAACGTCCATACAGGTGTTTGCATTTGCAATGTGTAACCAAAATCAGTCAAAATGCTTACAATGTGTAATTTTGCTGTGATTTTTACAAAAAAACATCGCATATCGCTTGCTGTTTTCCAACATATTTTTACGACAGCCGGCGCGGTTGCAGCCAAGGCGTTTTGCAAGAGACGGCAAATCGCCTTGCAAGAGACGGCAAAACGCAACGCAAAATGCCGTGAATTGCAACGCAATTCACGGCATTTTGTAACGCACTGTGCGCCAAGGGGTTGCGCCTCCGGCTGCGGCGCGGCGCAAAAAAAGCGCAGACAGACTTCGCAGCCTGCCCACGCCCGGATTATACGCAGCTAAACTCAAATCGGTCATTAGACTTCAGCCTGGTTGTGTGTTAATGTCTGACATATTGCTTTCCGTTCCGTCGAAGGCGTAGCGGGCTGCGCCGAGAGGGGCCAGAAGCAATCTGGCGGCAGGAACACATAAGCTGGCGAAGAGTATAGTAAACACGCCAATATTCAAACTTATACGGTCTAATGACCGATTGGGGTTGAAAATATAACTTTCGTATGACGCCTCGCCGGGGCGGTGAAGCCCGCCGCGGCTTACCTGATGAACAGCAGCTCGCGGTACTTGGGCAGCGTCCACAGCTCGTCGGCGACAATCAGCTCCAGCTTGTCTATCTGGTAGCGGATGTCCTCCATCTTGGGAGCCACGGTGTCGTGGTAGGCTATCGCCTTCTCGCGTTCGCTCTCAATCTTGTTAGCCACCTTGCGTGCGTTGATGAGTTCCTCAACGCCCGTCTCTATGGCCTGTGTGCGCTCGGCTATCTCCTCGATGAGCTTCATGTTGCGCGCGCACAGCTTATCGGCCTTCTCGGCGGGGAATATCTGACGCATATTCTGCACGTTCTTGGCCAGCTGGCTTTGGTAATGCGTGGCCACGGGCACGATGTGGTTCATCGTGATGTCGCCCATCACGCGCGCCTCTATCTGTATGCGCTTGGTGTAAGTGTCCCATTTCACCTCGTTGCGCGCCTCAAGCTCCTTGCGGTTCATCACGTTCATCGACTCGAATATCCTCACGGAGCTGTCGCTCAGGTAGTTGTCGAAGATTACGGGGCAGCTCGTCTCGCAGTCGAGTCCGCGCCTCTTGGCCTCCTCCACCCATTCGTCTGAATATCCGTTGCCGTCGAAGCGTATCGGCTTGCACGTCTTGATGTCCTCGCGCAGCACGTCGATGATGGCGTCGGTCTGGTCGTGTCCTTCGGCTATCAGGGCGTCAACGCGCCGCTTGAAGTCGGTGAGCGCCTCGGCCACAGCCGTGTTCAGGGCTATCATCGCACTGGCGCAGTTGGCCTCGGAGCCTACGGCGCGGAACTCGAAGCGGTTGCCCGTGAAGGCGAACGGACTGGTGCGGTTGCGGTCGGTGTTGTCGATGAGCAGTTCGGGGATTTCCGGAATGTCAAGCTCCATTCCCTGCTTGCCCGCCATGTTGAACAGGTTTTCCTTGTCGCTGCGCTCTATATGGTCGAGCAGTTCACTCAACTGCTTGCCGAGGAACGACGAGATGATGGCCGGCGGGGCCTCGTTGGCGCCGAGGCGGTGGGCGTTCGTCGCGCTCATTATGCTGGCCTTGATCAGTCCGTTGTGGCGGTAGACGCCCATAAGGGTCTCCACGATGAAGGTGACGAAGCGCAGGTTCTCCTCCGGAGACTTGCCGGGAGCGTGGAGCAGCACGCCCGTGTCCGTGCTGAGGCTCCAGTTGTTGTGCTTGCCAGAGCCGTTTATGCCGGCGAAAGGCTTCTCGTGCAGCAGCACGCGGAAGCCGTGCTTGCGGGCCACTTTCTTCATCAGTGACATCAAGAGCATATTGTGGTCAACGGCGAGGTTGGTCTCTTCGAATATCGGAGCTATCTCAAACTGGTTCGGGGCCACCTCGTTGTGCCTCGTCTTGCAGGGTATCGACAGCTCCAGGGCTTGTATCTCAAGGTCTTTCATGAAGGCCTGCACGCGGTCGGGGATGGTGCCGAAGTAGTGGTCGTCCATCTGTTGGTTCTTCGCCGAGTCGTGTCCCATGAGGGTGCGGCCCGTGAGCATGAGGTCGGGGCGCGCCGAGTAGAGTCCTTCGTCCACGAGGAAGTATTCCTGCTCCCAGCCGAGGTTGCAGGTAACTTTCTTCACTGCGGGGTCGAAGTAGTGGCATACGTCAGTGGCGGCCACGTTCACTGCGTGCAGGGCGCGCAGCAGCGGCGCCTTGTAGTCGAGCGCCTCGCCCGTGTAAGAGATGAATATCGTGGGGATGCAGAGCGTGTCGTCCATGATGAACACGGGCGACGTGGGGTCCCACGCCGAGTATCCGCGGGCCTCGAAGGTGTTGCGTATGCCGCCGTTGGGGAACGAGCTGGCGTCAGGCTCCTGCTGCACGAGCAGCTTGCCAGAGAACTCCTCTATCATGCCTCCCTTGCCGTCGTGCTCTATGAAGGCGTCGTGCTTCTCGGCGGTGCCCTCCGTCAGGGGCTGGAACCAGTGCGTGTAGTGCGTCACGCCGTTCTCCTCGGCCCACTGCTTCATGCCCTTGGCCACGGCGTCGGCTATCGAGCGGTCGAGGCGCGAGCCGTTGTCGATAACGTCGATGAGCTGGTCGTAGACCGCGGGGGGCAGGTACTTGTACATCTTTGCGCGGTTGAACACGTTCTTGCCGAAGTACTCCGACGGGCGTTCCACCGGTGAAATCACTTCAAGGGGCTTCTTCTTGAAAGCCTCCTCGACAACCTGAAATCTTAAGTTTGTCATCGTGTGAGGGTTTTATTGTACTTGTCTTGTTATGCTGTCATTGTGCTCCGCCGCCGTCGGTTTCCGCCGGAGGCTTTGCGGTTTGCCGTCTCTTGCGTTGCGAAAGACGGCTTTTCACCGCCTGAAAGACGGCTTTTTGCAAGCCGTTTTGCGGCAAATCGCAAACCCTTTGGCTGTCAGCCTGTTACAGGCTCGCCGCCGCAGGGCGCGGCGAAGGCTTGTTATCCCGTGCAAAGATACGGCGATTTTTCATTTTTCCCGACTTTTGCGCGGATAAAAGTGCGTTTTGTTACGGTTTCAAAGTAAATCCGCACACCAGGTAAGCCTTCTCCGTGCTTGGGTTGGCTGTTATCCCGGCGAACAGCGGTATGCTGAAACTTTTTGTCACCTTGACGTCTTTCGAGGCGCGCAGCGACACGTTGGTGACGGCGAAGCCGCCCGCGTCGGCGTAGAAGCTCGTGGCGTAAGGCACTGCGCCCACGGCGGCCTGCCACTGGCATCCGGCGAGGTTGAAGGGCGCGCTCACCTCGAAATACGACGAGTAAGCGCGGTCGCCGTCGCCGTTCACGCCGTCGTTGCCGGCGAAGTTGGTGTACCACTGCACGGCCACGGGGCCGAAGTCATAGCCGATGTTGGCCTCGAACACGTGCGAAGTCTTATGCGCGGCGTAGCTGAAATAGCGGTCGTTGGGCGAGTTGAACCAGTAGTCGGTGACGCCGATGTTCAGTCCTCCCACTGTGTAACCGAGCGTCAGGTCGAACTCTTTGGTGTCGCCGGGGTCTGACAGGCCCACGTTGCCCCACGCCGTCAGCGACAGTCCTTTGTAAGACACGCCGAGGGTTGGTTGCAGGCTGATGTCGCCAAGGTCTTGCCCACGCCAAATGTAACTGCTCACGAAGTCGGCCTGCACGGTGGCTTCCACCTTGTCTTGCGCTGCGGCCGGCGCAGCCACGCCGCACAACATGGCTGCAACGATTGTTTTTCTCATCAAATTTTTCATAACATACTATATTAAAAAACGTTGTTTTTTTAGTTGACAAGCAGACAAGTTACAAGCAGACAAGCCTATTTGTCTTGTCACTTTCTACTTGTTTGCTGACTGCTTGTCTGCTGACTGCTCGTCACTGACTGCTTGTCTGCTTGTCTGCTGACCGCTCGTCTGCTAAACTCACTTAGCCATCCATTCACCTATGCGGCGCAAAGCCTCGGCGCAGTCGTCCCTGTCTCCGAACGACGTGAGGCGCACGAAGCCCTCTCCGCTCGGCCCGAAGCCCACGCCCGGCGTGCACACCACTTGCGCTCCGTAGAGCATCTGCTCAAAGAACTTCCAGCCGGGAGTGCCGCCCGGCGTCTTCACCCACAGGTAAGGGGCGTTCTCTCCGCCGTACACCTTCAGGCCGAGAGCCGTCAGCGCCTCGCGCATCATCCGCGCGTTGCCCATGTAATAGTCTATCGTCTCTTTCACCTGCGCCTTGCCTTCGGGCGTGTAAATGGCCTCGGCGGCGCGCTGGCTGATGTAGCTCGTGCCGTTGAATTTGGTTGACTGCCTCCTCAGCCACATCTCGCCGAGGGGGTAACGCTGGCTGCCGTCCATGCTGGCGGCTGTCAGTTCCTTCGGTATCACGGTGTAGCCGCACCTCACTCCGGTAAATCCCGCCGTCTTGGAATAGCTGTGGAACTCTATCGCCACTTTCCTCGCGCCCTTTATCTCGTAGATTGAATGAGGTATGTCGGGGTCTTGGATGAATGCCTCGTAGGCGGCGTCGTAGAGTATCAGCGTGTCGTTCTTCAGCGCGTAGTTAACCCACTTGCGCAGTTCGTCGCGGCTTATCACCGTGCCCGTGGGGTTGTTCGGGTAGCACAGGTATATCATGTCAACGCGGTGGTCGGGTATCGCCGGCACAAAACCGTTGGCCTCCGTGCACGGCAGATAAGTCACGTTGCTCCACTTCTCGCCGTCGAACGTGCCGGCACGGCCGCACATCACGTTGGAGTCCACATACACCGGGTAGACAGGATCGGTAACTCCGAAGCTGTTGTCCCAGCGCACCAATTCGCCGATGTTGCCCGTGTCGCTCTTCGCCCCGTCGTTCACGTACACCTCGGAGGGGTCGATGTGTATGCCGCGCGGCAGGAAGTCGTTTTTCACTATGGCCTCTCGCAGGAACAGGTAGCCCTGCTCCGGGCCGTAGCCCCGGAACGTCTCCTTGCGCGACATCTCGTCAACGGCCTTGTGCATGGCCTCCACCACGGCGGGGCACAGCGGCTGCGTGACGTCGCCTATGCCGAGGCTTATCACGTCGGCCTTGGGGTGCGTGGCCTTGAATGCGTTTACTTTCTTCGCTATGTCGGCAAAGAGGTAGTTCCTCTTGAGCTTCAGGTAATGTTCGTTTATCAGTGCCATATATTTAATTAAGAATTAAAAATTAAGAGTTAAGAAAATATGTTTGCGACGTTTCGGGATGTAGCAGGGTTTTGAATGAAGAGTTGACAGCACAACGCAAGCATTATGCCGGGTAAGAAGATATGCCGTAAATGTAATCAGAACGTCAAGGCATACTTTCTTAATTCTTAACTCTTAATCCTTAATTCCCGTTATTTCACCGTCAAAGACGAACTCCGCCGGGCCTGAAAGGTAGACGTGTCCGTCGGCTTCGCGCCACTCCACGCCGAGCGTGCCGCCGTCCATCTCCACGTGGCATCGCCTTCCGGCCAGTCCCGCTTGTGCCGCCGCCACCGCCGTGGCACAGGCTCCCGTGCCGCAAGCCTGGGTTATTCCGCTGCCGCGTTCCCACACACGTGCCCTTATCTTGCCGTCGCCCGTCACCTGTGCGAACTCGATGTTGCACCTTTCGGGAAACGCCCCGTGGCGTTCGAGCACGCCGCCGTAGCGTCCGATGTCCGCCGTCAGCAAGTCGTCAACGAAGGTTACGAAGTGCGGGTTGCCCATTGATACGAACGTTCCGGCGAACTCCCGCCCGCAGGCTGTCAGCCTGCCGTCAGGCGTGTCGGCGCGTCCCGGCGTGTATTGCGTCGGCGAGTCAAACCTCGGCTCGCCCATGTCCACCGTCACGGATACCACCCTGCCGCCGTAAACTTGCAGCGTCAGCACCTTCACCCCGGAGCGGGTCTCAAGGCGTATGGCGGTCTTCCGCGTCAAGCCGCGCTCGTAAACGTACTTCCCGATGCACCTCGATGCGTTGCCGCACATCATCGCTTCCGAGCCGTCCGCGTTGAATATCCTCATCGAGAAGTCGTTGGCGGCGTCCTCCGCGGCGCCTATCAGCACCAAGCCGTCGGCCCCCACGCCCTTGTGGCGGTCGCTCCAGGCCCTGGCTGCCGCCTCCGGGTCGGGTATATTATATATTAAGGTGTTGACATAGATGTAATCGTTGCCCGCGCCTTGCATCTTCGTAAACTTTATCGTCGGTTGTGTCATAATGATTGGCTTTTGTCCTTACGGATTGCTTTTTGTCCTTCTCTGGTTGCAAAAATACAACAATCCGTGTGTCAATGCAACGTTTTATTGACATAATTATGCAACTTTATCAGCATCGCTTACTATGCGTTCGCAAAACGGCTGATTATCTTTCAATCTGAAACAAGATATTGTTGATAATGTAATAAAGTGTTACCTAAAAGCGATTTCTTGCTACATAAAGTCAGAAAGATATTGTTTTGTATGACAAAAAGATATAATTTTGCAGAAAAATATTGCTTATTGATAAGCTGAACGCAAGTTTAATAATTAAAAAGGAAGCATTTATGAAAAAGATTGAAGCCATCATCCGCAAGTCGAGGTTTGACGACGTGAAGAACGCCTTGCTTGCAGCCGACATTGAATGGTTCTCCTATTACGACGTGCGCGGCAACGGGAAGGCGCGCCAGGGGAGGATTTACCGCGGCATAGTGTACGACACCAGTTCGATAGAACGCATCCTCGTGTCGCTCGTAGTGCGCGACAAGAACGTCGAGAAGTCAGTCCAGGCGATACTGAAGGCCGCCCAGACGGGCGAGATAGGCGACGGGCGGATATTCATAACGCCTGTTGAAGACGCCGTGAGGATACGCACCGGCGAGCGCGGAGACATCGCCCTGTACAACGCCGAGCAGGAGGAATGAGCGCGGAAGGCGCGAAGGTGTTAGCAGTAAAAGGAGGAAAAGATTGCTAATGGATAACATTTTAATAAGGTAAAAAGTAAAAATAGACATGGAGGAGTATGTTATGAAAAGTTTGAGACATTTATTATTAGGCCGCAAGACGGCCTTGGCGGCGACGTTGGCGGTGGCGTTGTCTGTGGCTCCGGGTGCGGCAAAGGCCGCCGAAACGGCACCACTCGTGCTCGACACGGGCAACACCGCCTGGATGATAGTGGCCACCACGTTGGTGCTTTTGATGTCGATCCCAGGCATTGCGCTGTTCTACGGTGGCTTGGTAAGGCAGAAGAACGTGCTCAGCGTGATAATGCAGACTATGCTGATAGTGGGCGTCGTGAGCCTGCTTTGGGTGGCCGTGGGCTACACGTGGGCGTTCGGCACGGGCTTCAAGGAGTCCGGCAACCCTTTGGCTTTCGCCATCGGAGGCATGGACAAGGCGTTTCTCTGCGGCATAACGCCCGCCACGCTGACGGCCACGGGCGTCCCGGAGCTTGTGTTTGTGATGTTCCAGTGCATGTTTGCGCTCATCACGCCGGCCCTGATACTTGGCGCGTTCGCCGAGCGTATCAAGTTCAAGGGCTACATGGTGTTCATCATCCTTTGGACAGTCCTTGCCTATTTCCCTATGGCCCACTGGGTTTGGGGAGGCGGATTCTTGCAGGAAATGGGAGCCGTTGACTTCGCCGGGGGCACCGTGGTGCACATCAACGCCGGAGTGTCAGCCCTCGTCATGGCCCTGATGATAGGCAAGCGCGACGATTACAAGGCGGGACATCCCATCACGCCGCACAACGTCACTTACGTGTTCCTCGGCATGTCGTTCCTCTGGTTGGGCTGGTTCGGCTTCAACGCGGGCAGCGGACTGGCCGCCGACGGCATCGCGGCCAACGCTCTGCTCGTAACCCATGTGGCCACGGCCACCGCCGCCGTGACGTGGATGGCTATCGAGTGGATTGCCAACAAGAAGCCTTCCACGGTGGGCGCGTGCACCGGCGCCGTAGCCGGACTTGTGGCCATAACGCCAGCGGCGGGGTCAACCGACCTGCTCGGAGCGTTCTTCATCGGACTGGTAACCACCGTTATATGCTTCGTGATGGTCGCCGTCGTAAAACCGAAATATAAGTATGACGACGCATTGGACGCCTTCGGCGTGCACGGCATCGGCGGCATCGTAGGCTCTGTGCTCACCGGAGTGTTCGCCACCCGCGCCATAACGGGCGACGGAGGCGTTGAAGGCGCGCTCTACGGAGGCTGGCACCAGCTGTGGGTTCAGCTCGTCGCTACGGTCGTCTCGATAGCGTTCAGCGCGGTGGTGACGTACATATTATATAAGGTGGTTGACTCCACCGTCGGCCTAAGGGTTGACAAGCGCGTCGAGGAGGAAGGCCTCGACATCTACGAACACGGCGAGAGCGCGTATAATTAGAATTAAGAGTTAAGAATTAAGAGTTAAGAAAACATGCTGCGCTGTTTGCCAGTAAAGCCGTCTTTCTTAATTTTTAATTCTTAACTCTTAATTTCCTATGTCATGCTTTCTTAATTCTTAACTCTTAATTCTTAATTAAAAAATATGTGTGGGATAGTTGCAATATTCAACATCGGCGTGCAGACGCCCGGCCTTAGGCGCAAGGCGTTGGCCATGAGCGGCAAGATACGCCACCGCGGACCTGACTGGAGTGGCATCTACACCGGCGGTTCGGCAATACTGGCGCACGAGCGTCTGGCCATAGTAGACCCCGAATCGGGACGACAACCGCTGTTCAGCCCCGACGGGCAGCTTGTGCTCGCCGTCAACGGCGAGATTTACAACCACCGCGACATACGCCGGCGGACGGAAGGCAAGTACCGCTTCCAGACGGGGAGCGACTGCGAAGCCATCCTCGCCCTTTACCGAGACAAGGGCGAACGCCTGCTCGACGAGATAAGCGGCATATTCGCCTTCGCCCTTTACGACGCCGAACATGACAGCTACATGATAGCCCGCGACCCGGTAGGCGTAATCCCCCTGTACTACGGGCGCGACCGCGACGGGCTGCTCTACGTGGCCAGCGAGCTGAAGGCCCTTGAGGGGCAGTGTGACGAATACCGGCCTTTCCCGCCCGGCCACGTGCTCGTGAAGGGCGACAAGGAGCCGCGGCGGTATTACCGGCGCGACTGGTTCAGCTATGACAACGTGAAAGACAACGACGCCGACGCGGCCCTGCTGCACGACGCACTCGAAGCCGCCGTGCGCCGCCAGATGATGGGCGACGTGCCCTACGGAGTGCTGTTGAGCGGCGGGTTGGACTCGTCGATAATCAGCGCGGTGGCCGCCAAGTACGCCGGGCGGCGCGTTGACAGCGGCGGCAAGGAACAGGCGTGGTGGCCGAGGCTGCACTCCTTCGCCGTGGGACTGCGCGGTGCGCCCGACCTGGAGAAGGCGCGCGTAGTGGCGGAGCACATCGGCACCGTGCACCACGAGGTGAACTACACCGTGCAGGAAGGCCTCGACGCCCTGAGCGACGTAATCTACTACATCGAGACTTACGACGTTACCACCGTGCGCGCGTCAACGCCGATGTACCTGCTGGCGCGCTTCATCAAGAGCATGGGCGTGAAAATGGTGCTTTCGGGCGAAGGAGCCGACGAGGTGTTCGGCGGCTACCTGTACTTCCACAAGGCCCCGTCGGCGCGCGCCTTCCACGAGGAGACGGTGCGCAAGCTCTCGAAGCTGCACCTCTACGACTGCCTCCGCGCCAACAAGAGCCTCGCCGCCTGGGGCGTGGAGGGCCGCGTGCCCTTCCTCGACACCGACTTCCTCGACGTGGCCATGCGCCTGAACCCGGCGGCGAAGATGTGCCAGGGCGCGAAAATTGAGAAGGAAATTCTGCGCCGGGCGTTCGCCCCGATGCTGCCCGAAAGCGTAGCCTGGAGGCAGAAGGAGCAGTTCTCCGACGGCGTGGGCTATTCGTGGATAGACACCCTGAAGCGTGTGGCCGAGGAAACCGTCACCGACGGCGAGATGGCCCGCGCCGCCGAACGCTTCCCCGTGAACCCGCCGCGCTGCAAGGAGGAATATATGTACCGCACGATGTTCGCCGCCCACTTCCCCAGCCACAGCGCGGCGGAGAGCGTGCCGAGTGTGCCGAGCGTGGCGTGCAGCACCGCCGAGGCCTTGGCGTGGGACGCCTCGTTCGCCGGGAAGAACGACCCCAGCGGGCGCGCCGTGGCGGGTGTGCACGAGCGGGCTTATGGCGACGATGAGGCCTGAGCACTGCTTGCCACGGTTTAGCGCGCCGTCGCTCCTACCGGCTTGTTGGTCTTGCGCAACGCCTTCAGGCAATATGAAACACGTGAAAAAGTGAAATCGTAACTCCTTGATAATCAATACCTTTGCAAGAAGCCGTCTTTTACACGCTAAAAGACGGCTTTTTAGCGTGCGTTTTGCCGCAAATCGCACGGCGTTTTGCCGTGACTTAGGGTTCATCCGCAAACCTTTTGGATGGTATGGCTTAGTTTTTGAAATCAAAGGCAAGCTGAATACATCCCTTGTAGGGACATAATTTATTATGTCCGCACGTTTCGTTAGAAACGTATTACGCTGATATTCAAATATTTATACGCCCCTCCGTGGCGTGCGAACATAATAAATTATGTCCCTACAAGAGCGGCGTTTCGCATGGTTTTTATATGTATCTTTTATTTTCTTCTTGTCCAAACAAATTGCGGATGAACCAACCAAACTGCTGATGAACCTCCTTTCGAGCCACATCCGCAATCCGCCGCCTCGCAATTTTACAACAAATCGGTCGTCAGCCCGCATATTACCGATTTAGGTCTAATTTTGCTTTTATCAGCAAGCGGCGTTTGTGCGTTTCGCCGAAAAGTGTTAACTTTGCCGCTGGCGGATGCGCGCCGCGTCGTCAGTGGTTTGCCGCCGTCGGCGCGCCGGCCTTACCTTACATTATAAAAACAAACTGACATGAAGATATTTGCCGTGGGGATGAACTACATCCTGCACAATAAAGAGCTTGACGGAGCGTTATATAAACCGGAGGAACCCGTGATTTTCACAAA
Organism: uncultured Prevotella sp.; assembly: GCA_944320255.1. Lineage (GTDB taxonomy): Bacteria > Bacteroidota > Bacteroidia > Bacteroidales > Bacteroidaceae > Prevotella. Next base: position 15,663 of record CALUGU010000045.1, read on the forward strand.
GGCTGACTCGTCTTTGCTGAAAGACGGCAAGCCGTTTTTCATGCCTGACGACTTAGGACGCATCGACTACGAGGCCGAACTCGTGGTGCGCATCTGCCGTTTGGGCAAGAGCATACCGCAGAGGTTCGCCCACAGGTATTACGACGCCGTGACCGTGGGCGTTGACTTCACCGCCCGCGAGCTGCAAGCCAAGCTGCGCCGCGAGGGCAAGCCGTGGGAGCTGTGCAAGGGTTTCGACGGCGCGGCCGTCATAGGCCAGTGGGTTGACATGGCCAAGCTGCGCGGCATCGACGCCCTGCGCTTCCGCTTAGACCGCAACGGGCAGACCGTGCAAGAGGGCTGCTCGGCGGAGATGTTGTTCAAGGTGGACGAGCTGATAGCCTACGTCAGCCGCTGGTTTACGCTCAAGACGGGCGACCTGCTCTATACCGGCACGCCCGCAGGAGTGGGGCCCGTGGCTATCGACGACCATCTGGAAGGATGGCTCGAAGACCGTAAAGTGTTGGATTTTAAAGTCAAATGACAAGGAAGATACCGTTTTTCATACTGCTTGCGCTGCTGATGCTCTGCGTCACTGATGTGTGCGCAAAGGGCCAGAAGTTCTTCAACCTCACGGCAGACGAGGTGAAGATTGACAGCGTGCTGCCCTATTTCACCTACACCGCGCCCCTCGGCGGCGCGTGGGCCGACTCGGTGTACACCGTCAGCATAGAGTATCCTGAGTTCATCGAGATGGGCGATGCCGACGCAGCGCGCTACCGCAAGCTCTGCTCCAAGCCCGCCGGGGCCATGCCGGCGGTGGAGACGAGGGTGGTGGTGGAGCGTCGCCGGGGCCATCTTGAGGTGGCCTTTGTGCCCATAGTGGAGCGCGGAGGGCGGCTGATGAAGCTCGTCAGCTTCATGCTCGACGTCAAGTCAAGCCCAAAGGCGCGCGCCAAGGCGGCCACGAGGGCGGCTGGCGCCGCCAAGCCCGCAGACAGATACGCCGCCCACTCGGTGCTGGCGGAGGGCACGTGGGCCAAGATACGCGTGCCGGAGACCGGCGTTTACGAGATAACCGACGCCATGGCGCGCCGCGCCGGCTTCTCCGACCTTAGCCGAGTGAAGGTCTACGGCTACGGCGGAGCTTTGCAGAACGCCGTGCTTACGGAAGAAGACCTCGTGAAATACGACGACCTCAAGGAGGTGCCCACGTGCATGGTGGACGGCCGCAGGCTGTTCCACGCCCAAGGCCCGGTGTCGTGGAGCGGCGCAACGGAGACCCACCGCACGCGCAACCACTATTCAGACTACGGATATTACTTCATCACCGAGAGCGACGGCGAGCCGCTCACGGTGGACTCTACGGCCTTCGTAGACTCCTTTTACCCATCGGCTGACTATTACCACACGCTCTACGAGGTGGACGACTACGCCTGGTTCCAGGGCGGCAACCGCCTGTTCGAGGACGACCCGATAAGCGCAGGCTCGTCAAGGAGCTACACCGTGACGCCCGAAAGCGGGCAGACGGGCAACCGCACGATAACCGTGGTGCTTACGGCAGGACAGCCTTCATCAGGCCAGGTAAGCGTCAACGGCGGCCACACCAAGGGCTTCTCAATATCCAGTTTCGGTTCATACGACAATGCGAAAGACACCGAGTGCAGCCTGACTTTCAGCTCTGACGACTCCACGGACACCATCACCGTGGCGGTGAGTTCGGGCGGCCCCGTGCGCCTTGACTACATCTCCGCCACCTACGAGACGCCACGCCGGCGGCCAATTCTCGCCGGGCGGTCGTTCCCGCAGCCTGAATACGTCTACAACATAACCAACCAAGACCACCACGCCGACCCACAGGCCGACATGGTTATAATAGTGCCCACGTCGGCGAAGCTCACCCCGCAGGCGCAAAGGCTCAAGGAGTTTCACGAGCAACGCGACGGCATGAGGGTGACGATAGTGCCCGCCGACGAGCTGTTCAACGAGTTTTCGAGCGGCACGCCGGACGCCAACGCCTACCGTCGTTACCTCAAGATGCTCTACGACCGCGCCGAGACCGAGGCCGACATGCCGTCGTACCTCGTGCTGTTCGGCGACTGCGTGTGGGACAACCGTATGAACACGGCGGAGTGCGGCGGCCTCAATCCCGACGATTTCCTGCTCTGCCATGAGAGCGACGACTCCTTTAATAATGTGAAATGCTACGTCGATGACGGCTTCTTCTGCTATCTCGACGACGGCGAGGGCGGCAACCCGCGCCAGACCGACAAGCTCGACATGGCCGTAGGACGCTTCCCCGTGCGCACGGTGGACGAGGCGAAAATCATGGTTGACAAGACCATACGCTACGCCGAGAACAAGAACGCCGGCAGCTGGCAAAACCTCTTTGTCTATATGGGCGACGACGGCAACGACAACGTGCACATGAACGACGCCGACGACATGGCTCGCCTTACCGAAAGCATCAACCCCTCGTTCCAGGTGGAGCGCATAATGTGGGACGCCTACAAGCGTGAAAGCTCGTCAACGGGCAACACTTACCCCGACGTCAGCAGCCTCGTGAAGCAACGCCAGGCGTCGGGCGCGCTGATAATGAACTACAGCGGACACGGCAGGCCCGACCAAATATCTCACGAAAGGGTGCTTACCATCAACGATTTCGCCGGGTTCACCAACGAGAACCTGCCCCTCTGGATTACCGCCTCGTGTGAAATCATGCCCTTCGACTCGCAGGAAAACAACATCGGCGAGACCGCCGTGCTCAACGAGAAGGGTGGGGCGGTGGCCTTCTTCGGCACTACGCGCACCGTGTACGTTGACCGCAACAACGCCATCAACCAAGCCTACCTGAAAGCGTTGCTCACGCCCGACGGCGGCGAATACGTCTCCATAGGCGAGGCGCAGAGGCTTGCGAAGAACAACCTTGTGGAGACCGGGGCCGACAGGACGGAAAACAAGCTGCAATACTCGCTGCTCGGCGACCCTGCGTTGAAGCTCAACATACCCACGCCGGGCGCCGTGATCGACAGCATCAACGGCGTAGACCTTGACAAGGCGGACGAGTTGCCGAGGCTTTCGGCCGGCTCCCTGGTGACGGTTAAGGGCCACGTGGAGGGCGCGGACGGCGAGGACACGTCGTTCAACGGCGTCGCCACATTGCTTGTCAGGGACGCCGAGACGCTCGTGAAATGCCGCCTGAACGACACATCGGGCGACGGAGCCGAGACGCCTTTTGAGTACTACGACCGCAGCACGGTGCTTTTCAACGGCTCTGACAGCGTAAGCCGCGGACGTTTCAGCTTCACTTTCGCCGTGCCGAGGGACATAGACTACAGCGACTTGACGGGACTTATCAACGTCTTGGCCGTAAACTCGTCAACGATGAAGGCCGTGAACGGCAGCAACGAGAGCTTCGTCGTGGGCGGAACAGGCGCGACGGCGACCGACTCCATCGGCCCTTCGATTTACTGTTACCTTAATTCTCCGTCGTTTGTCAACGGCGGAAACGTCAATACTACGCCTTACTTCGTGGCCGAAATATCCGACAAGGACGGACTGAACACCACCGGAAGCGGCATCGGACACGACCTCGTGCTGACGATCGACGGCGAAATGGCGCGCACTTACGTGCTGAACAACAACTTTGAGTACGACTTCGGAAGCTACACCCGTGGCCGCACGTATTACAGCATACCCGAACTCGCGCCTGGACGGCACACCTTGAAGTTCCGCGCTTGGGACATAATGAACAACTCTTCGACAGCCGAACTTGAGTTTAACGTCGTCAGCGGTCTCGCCCCGCAGTTCTTCAGCGTCGCTTGCACGTCAAACCCGGCCACGACGAGCACCACGTTCATCATCAACCACGACCGCGTGGGGAGCAACCTCGACGTTGAGATTGAGGTGTTCGACATCAGCGGACGCATGCTCTGGAAGCACAACGAGAGCGGCGTTTCGGCGTCGGGCGCATACACAATCGACTGGGATTTGACTTGCGACGACGGCGGCCAGCTCGACACCGGCGTGTATGTCTACCGTGCGAAGATAGGCGGCGACGGCAGCAATATGGTCTCCAAGGCCAAGAAGTTGATAGTAATCAGGAGATGACGGGACGCCGGTGAGGCTTTCAACCGTTAAAATTCAAATGGTTTACGGCAAATTACAATAATAAGAGAAAATATCAGTTATTAATTATGACGCTTGTCCTTGCAGTGCAAGTCATCAAGGACAAGCCATCCCGCAACCACAATAAGAAAACGAAAAAGCGTTATGAAGACCTGCCAGAAAATACTCTTTACGGTGATGTTTGCCGTAATCCCGTTCTGCGCCGGCGCCCAGGAGAAGACCGACATATTCAATCCTGAGCGCAATTCGGTGACATCACAGACCATCGCCCCTGACGCCCGATCAGCCGGTATGGGCGACGTCGGCGCGGCGACAGACCCCGACGTCAACTCGCAATACTGGAACCCGGCCAAGTATCCGTTCTGCATCAGCCGCGCCGGAGTGGCCGTCAACTACACGCCTTGGCTCCGCCAGCTCGTCAACGATATGGATTTGGCCTATCTCGCGGGCTACTACCGCATCGGCGATTACAGTGCTGTGTCTGCCTCTTTGCGCTATTTCTCGCTGGGAGAGGTGATGTTGGAAGACGACGCCAGCGGCATGACAATCAACCCTTACGAGATGTCCGTGGACGTGGCTTACTCGCTGATGTTGAGCGAGAAGTTCTCAATCGCCGCCGCGGTGAGGTGGATTTACTCCGACCTTACTTATGACTACACCGACGACACGTCGCCGGGCAGTGCCTTTGCAGCCGACATCGCCTGCTATTACAACGACTACATAATGATAGGCGAGCGTGAATGCCAGCTCGGTTTGGGCCTTAACATCAGCAACATCGGTAGCAAAATCACCTTCGGGGGCGACGAGAACAGCGAGTTCATACCTGCGAACATGCGCCTTGGAGCCGCCCTTATGGTGCCCATTGACGAATACAACCGCTTCACGATAGCCGCCGACGCCAACAAACTGCTCGTTCCGACTTACCCGCTTCAGGAAGAAGGCGAGTCATCAGAGGATTACCAGCAGCGCGTGCAGAAAGATTATTACGACATATCGAGCATCAGCGGCATCTTCAAGAGCTTCGGCGACGCGCCCGGAGGCTTCAAGGAGGAGCTTCAGGAGATACGCTGGAGCGTCGGCGCGGAGTACGTTTACAACGACAAGTTCTCGCTCCGTGCGGGTTATCACCACGAGTCGGAGAACAAGGGAAACCGCAAATACTTCACCTTCGGAGCCGGTTTCCGCATGAGCGCGTTCTCACTCGACTGCGGATACGTGTGGGCTACGGCCAAGAGCAACCCCCTCGACCAGACCCTGCGCTTCACTCTCGCGTTCGACATGGACGGCATCAAAGACTTGTTTAGAAGGTAATGTTTGATATTATGGATATTCGTGTAGGTTTCGGATACGACGTCCACCGCCTCGTAGCGGGGCGCGACCTGTGGCTTGGCGGCGTAAAGATAGAGCACACTGAGGGTCTTTTGGGCCACAGCGACGCCGATGTGTTGATACATGCGATATGCGACGCGCTGCTCGGAGCGGCCAACATGCGCGACATAGGCTACCATTTTCCGGACACGTCGGCCGACACATTGAACGTGGACAGCAAGATTTTGCTGCGCAAGACGGTCGGACTCATCGCCGGGAAGGGCTATTCCGTCGGCAACATCGACGCCACGGTGTGCGCCGAGCGGCCTAAAATCAACCCGCACGTGCCGGCTATGAAGGCCTGCCTCGCCGCCGTCATAGGCATCGACGAAGACCGTATATCCATCAAGGCCACAACCACCGAACGCCTCGGCTTCACCGGGCGCGAGGAGGGAATGAGCGCATACGCCGTGGCGTTGATTTCTTCAGCAGGCAAGTGACAAGCAAACAAGTCACGAGCAAATTAGTTACAAGCAAACGAGCAGACAAGGCATTTGGTAATCGGCTTGTCTGCTCGTTGCTTGTTTACTTGTAACTGATCAAAGTATTTCCTTCAACTTCCTTGCCGGAACGCCGCCCACGACGGTGTTGGCATCCACGTCTTTCGTTACAACCGCGCCCGCGGCTATCACGGCGTTGTCGCCGATGGTGACGCCTTGCAGTATCGTAGAGTTGGAGCCTACCCACACATTGCTGCCCAAAACGATAGGCGCGGGCGTCATAGTGCGGCGGTCTTGCGGTTTCAGACCGTGGTTGAGCGTGGCAAACACCACGTTGTGCCCTATCTGGCAGCGGTCGCCTATGTAGACGCCTCCGTGGTCTTGGAAGTGGCAACAGGCGTTGATGAACACGTTGTCGCCGATGTGCGTGTTCTTGCCGAAGTCCGTGTAAAACGGCGGGAACATCTTAAAGCCCTTGCCCACGGGCCGCCCGAACAGTTCGGCCAGCAGCTCGTTGATTTCCTCCTGGCTGTGGTAAGCCGAGTTGAGCCTGAACGTCAGCCGCCTCGCCTCGTCGCTCATGTCGTCCATCAGGCGGTAAACCTCAGGCGTGTCAAGCGGTTTTCCCGTCTTCACAAATTCCAAAAATTCTTGCAGTGTCATTGTTCCTTTGCCTTTAATGTTTTGTGATTGCAAAGTTAGCCATTACCATGCGATTATCACCGACCCGCTTCATACTTATTTTAATACATTTTACTGTTTTTCGTCATGCGGACTCCTTTTGTGCCGTTTTATCCTTATTTTTGCATCTCAAGAAAGCTCATTTGTAATATTTTCAGCAAAATAATAGATTATGGAAATACGCAACATCCACTTGGTTTACTTCAGCGCCACTTATACCACGCGCAAGATTGTGCGCGAGATGGCGCGAGTCATCGGCGGCGACGTCGTTGAGCACGACGTAACGTGCGGCCTGCCGTTCGGCGAACTGCGGCTCGACGCTCCCGGCGACCTGCTCATAGCCGCCGCTCCCGTCTATGCCGGGCGGCTGCCCCTGCGTGCGGCGCGCGCCTTCGCAATGCTCCGCGGCTCGCAGACGCCCGCCATCGCCGTGGCCGTCTATGGCAACCGCGACTACGACGACGCCCTCGTCGAGACGCAAGACGTCATCGAGGCGCACGGCTTCAAGACCGTCGCCGCGGCGGCTTTCATCGCCCGCCACTGCATATTCCCCAAGGTAGCGGCCTCCCGGCCGGACGCCGCCGACATGGAGAAAGTGGCCGGCTTCGCCCGGCGGTGCGCCGGACTGCTGCGTGGCACGCCCGCCCTTGAGGCTCTGCCACGCCTCGAAGTAAAGGGCAACCGCCCCTACAAGCAGGGCGGGGCGTCAACGTTCAGCCCGCAGGGCGATGCCGACACGTGCACGCGCTGCATGACCTGCGCCGGCCTCTGCCCGATGGAAGCGATACCGGCCGACACCCCTTGGCAGACCGACGGCGACAAGTGCATAGCCTGCGGACGCTGCGTGGTGGTCTGCCCGGAGCATTCGCGCTCGTTCGGAGGCGACGCTTACCGAGGCTTCGAGGCGAAGTTCGTGGCGGCGTTTTCAGCCTGTCGCGAGCCTGAAACGTTCTTCCCCGTAAACGCTTGATTTCCAGACACTTTCCGATTTGCCGCCTTT
>CALUGU010000046.1 GCA_944320255.1 uncultured Prevotella sp.
CCCCCGCAGTGTTTTTCATGGTTTTGGGCTGAAGCCATTGCCACTAAAACGTTGCGTTTCTATTTGGACAATTCATTGATAGGGCTGATGAGCCGGATAAGGCAGATGAGCCAAATAGGCCGGATGAGCCGGATAAGGCAAATAAGCCAAATAGGCCGGATAAGCCAAATAGGCCGGATGAGCCAAATTGGGCAATGAGCCAAATGGGTCGGATAAGCCTAATACGCCATTGCCGGGAAGGGGCACAGCATATTAAGCCCCCTCTTCCAAAAGAGGGCAGGGTTGGGTGTCAGGCTGGGGTAGGTTTTTATTTTGCCGTATTTTGTGATGTAAAAGGTGGTGAATTGCAATGCAAAAAGCCGCATTTCATCGGGTGAAATGCGGCTTTTTGGAAAGTGTCTGGATGTCAGGCGGTTGCGTAAGCATGAAATCGCGGACGCCTGACTTTAGTCGATGGAATGGCTTATTTTGCGTTGATTTCCTTCAAGAGGCGGTCAGCGTGGCCCCACTTGTCCATCATGTAGAGCACGTAACGTATGTCAACGCCGATGCAGCGGGCGAGGTTCTTCTCGAAGTAGATGTCGCTCGACAGGCTGTCCCAGTTGCCGTCGAAGGCCAGTCCGATGAGTTCGCCCTTGCCGTTGAACATCGGCGAGCCGCTGTTGCCGCCCGTTATGTCGTTGTTTGTGAGGAAGCAGAGCTGCATCTTGCCCGTGGTCTTGTCCTGGTAGGGGCCGAAGTCCTTGGCCGAGAGCAGTTCGTGCATTATAGGCTCGGCGAAGTATTCGGGGATGTCGGCGGCCTTCTTCATCTTCTCCACGATGCTCTCCGCCGTGGTGTAATAGCCCGACGGCGAGCCGTTCATCGTGAAGCCGCCCACGCGGCCGTAGCTCAGGCGCATCGTCATGTTGGCGTCGCTGTAGTGGGGCAGTCCCTGCTCCATGCGCAGCTTGGCCGCGCAGAGGTATTTCTCCTGGTTGTCGATTGCGTCGGCGATTTCTCCCAGCTCCTCGCGCTGCTCCGCCAGGTAGTCTTGCAGGCTGAGGCCCAGCTGCACGCCGAGGTCGCGGTTGAAGTTCTTTTTGTTGAAATAGAGCTTCTTGCCGTTCTTCATCAGTATGGATTTCTTGTAGAGATGATTGACGTAAGCCGCGCAGTCGCCGCCGAAGTCGGCGTCGATGGTCTTGTAGAACGACGGCAGGTATTCCTTCGACACGTGCTCGCGATAGTTCTGCATGAGTGCGGCCAGCACCTCCTTGTCAAGCGCCTCGTCCCACGAGTCGGTGTTGTCGTCGAACTCGATGTACTGCTTCTTCGAGTCGTCTTCAGGCCCTTTCACCTCCATGCCGTTGCCGGCCTTGAGGGCGCGGGTCACTATTTCGCTCGTGCCGAGGAACGTCTCGGTGAAATAGTAGAAGGCCCTCATCCGCTCGAAACGCTGCCCGTAGAGCCTCTCCATGAGGTCGAAGTCGAGCTTGCCCTTGAGGTATCCCGTGGTGTCCTGCCAGTGGCGCAGGCGCAGCTCGTAGGCCTGTTTCTGCTCGATTATGCCGATGGAATCGATACATTTGTTCATTCCCATCGAGTTTTTCCAGTAGTTCGCGCTCTGGGCGAACTTCGAGTCGTACTTTATGCGCACGGCCTCGTCGGCGTCCATGTGGCGTTTCATGATGTCCTGCTTCAGCGTTCTCACCTGCACACGTGTCTCGTTGCCCGCGTCGCGCATCTCCTTGATGCCGTAAGACGAGAGGTAACGCTCCGTGCTTCCGGGGTAGCCCACGGTCATGGCGAAGTCGCCGTCCTTGTATCCGGCAAGCGACACTTTCGCCCACGTCTTCGGACGGTAGGGCACGTTCTGCGCCGAGTACTCCGCAGGGCCGTTGGTCTTCGGGTCGGCGTATATGCGGAACACGCTGAAGTCGCACGTCTGGCGCGGCCACATCCAGTTGTCGGTCTCGCCGCCGAACTTGCCCATCGACTTCGGCACGGTGAAGACGAGGCGCACGTCGGGGAACAGCTGGTAAGTGGTGGCGAAGTACTGGTTGCCCTCGTAGTACGGGTCCACCTCCACGTGGTACGACTTGTCAACCTTCTTCACCGAGTCGGTCATCACGGCTGCTATCGAGTCGATAAGCTCCGCCTGCTTGTCGTAGGGCATGTCGTCTATGCCCAAGGCTTGCAGCCGCGCCGTCACGTCCTGCTGGTCAATCATGAAGCTGACGAAAAGGTTCTCGTTAGGCAGCTCGTCCTTGAAGCTCTTGGCGTAGAACCCGTTGAGCATGTAGTCGTGCTCCACGGTTGAATGGCTGCGGATAGCCTCGAAGCCGCAGTGGTGGTTGGTGAAGACGAGGCCGTCGGGCGACACCACCACGCCTGAGCAGAAGCCCCCGAAGAGCACCACGGAGCCTTTCACGGCGCGGTCGCCTTGGTAGAGTTGTTCGTAAGGCAGGCTGAAGCCGTAAGCCTTCATCTGGTCGTACACCGCCTGTGGCAGGTTGTACAGCGTCCACATTCCCTCGTCCGCCTTCGCCGGCAACAGCGTCAGCAGGCCGAGGATAAGTAAAGATAACTTTTTCATTGTGTATTGTTTTAAAATGGTTTTACGGTTGTTGGGTTGTGAGGTTATGCGGAAAGTTGGGTTTTCTCACCTTCTCACCTTTTTAATGATTTCCCCCAGCGGAAAGTCGCGCTTTACGATAACCGCCACGAACACGAGCAGCAGCAACGTGTTCACGCAGAGCGCGCCCCACAGCGGCAGCGAGGCGTTGGCGTGGCGCATCAGTGCGCACAGCATTATGGCCACGGCCGCGTAAACCGCCATCTCCCTGACGGGGTAATTGATGGGATAGCGGCGCTGGCCTACGACGTAGGAGAGCAGCATCGCCGTGCCGTAGCCCGCGAGGCCGGCCCAGGCGCAGGCCATGTAGCCGTAGCGCGGCACGAAGATGACGTTGACGGCGATGAGCACCAGGCATCCCGCTCCGGAGAACCACGCTCCCCAGACGGTCTTGTCGATCAGCTTGTACCAGAACGACAGGTTGAAGTACACGCCCATCATAATCTCCGCCGCCATCACTATCGGCACCACGGAGAGGCCCTCCCAGTAGTCGCGCCCTATCAAGTGCTTCAGTATGTCCATGTATCCTATGACGGCGAGGAAGGCCAGCAGCGTGAAGATTACGAAGAACTTCATCGCCTTGGCGTAAGTCTCGCGGTTGTCGCGGTCCTTCGCCTTGCCGAAGACGAACGGCTCGTAGGCGTAGCGGAAGGCCTGCGTTATCATCGCCATGATCATCGCTATCTTGCTGGCCGCGCCGTAGATGCCAAGCTGCGCGTGGGCGTCGGCGCCGTGGTAGATGTAGGGGAAGAGTATCTTGTCGGCCGTCTGATTCAGTATTCCGGCGATGCCGAGCACGAGGATGGGCCAGCTGTAAGTGAGCATCCGCCGCAGCAGGGCGCGGTCGAAGACGTATTTGAAACCTGTCAACTCCTTTATCAACAGCAGCATCAGCGCGGCGGAGCAGAACAGGTTGATGTAAAAGGCGTAGCCCACGCCCACCTCCGGCGAATATATTTGGCTTACAAAGCCTTCGCCGCCCGCGCTTTCGTACCATGCGGGGAGCACGAGGAAGAACACAAGGTTGAGCGCGATAGACATTATTATGTTAGCTAATTTGAGCGCGGCGAACTTCACCGGGCGTTTCTTGTACCTCAAATAGGCGAACGGTATGCACTGGAAGGCGTCCAGCGCGACGGTCACCGCCATCACCCAGATGTACGAGGGGTGGTCGGCGTAGCCCATCGCCGATGAAATGGGCGAAATGAACGCCACGACGAGCGCGGCGAACAGGAGCGACGTGGTGCCGACGGACACGAGCGTGGTGGAGTAAACCCGCTGCGGGTCTTCGCCCTCTTTGTTGGCGAAGCGGAAGAAAGTCGTCTCCATGCCATACGTCAGTATGACGAGCAGCAACGCCGTGTAGGCGTACACGTTGGTGATAACGCCGTAGCCGCCGTCGGCCGCCGCCAGCGTGGCGGTGTACAGCGGCACGAGCAAGTAGTTGAGGAAGCGTCCCACGATGCTGCTCAGTCCGTAAATCGCGGTGTCCTTTGCAAGAGCTTTTAAACCGGCCATAGCTTTAAAGGTGTTATGTCATTATAATCTTTCAATTACATTGCGACTAATGAAAACACCCCTTGTAGGGACATAATTCATTATGTCCGCACGTTTCGTGAGAAACGTATTTATACCGACACCGACGCTTGCGATACGCCTTTTCAAGGCGTGCGGACATAATGAATTATGTCCCTACAAGGGGTGATGCGTTCCTTTGAAGGGGTGGTTTAACGCAAAATGTTTATCGTTTTATATATTTCGTCAACATCAGTTGTATGTTTTTCGTTCATTTTGTCATGCGTCCATCGTTCCGGATTTGTTGCAATGTACTCGTTTATGAAGTCAAACATACGTTCGTTTTTTATTATAATATCGTAATATGAACGCTGCCAGAGCCTGATGTCGTATCCCTTCCATCCGTCTGTCGCCATTCTTTTATGGTATAATCTGGATGTTATCGCCTTAAACTGGCGCATTACTTCTGGTATGTCATGCTCTTTTTTATTGAGCAAAATGGCGTGTACATGGTTTGGCATCACGACGCTGTTCAGTATTTCCAGTCCTGTAAAACGAGTTTCCAGGTCGGCGATGCATTCTTTAACCATCTTTCCTGCACCGTTCAACATCAGTTGCCCATCAGCTATGTAGCCGAAAAGTTCACGTCTGTTTTCAGTCACTACCGTGACAAAATAGCACCCGACGGTGGCATAGTCATATCCCTCCAACCGTAAATTCTTATGCTGCTTTAAATTCATTCACCTTCAAAAGAATAGGTAGCACACCGCTATTGCTGCGATGACTCCCGCCAAATCGGCCAGCAGTCCGCAGGCTACGGCGTGGCGGGTGTAGCGCACGCCCACGCTGCCGAAGTAGACGGCGAGGATGTAAAAGGTGGTGTCGGTAGAACCTTGGAATATGCAGCTGAGCCGGCCCACGAACGAGTCGGCCCCGTAAGTGGCCATCGCGTCTACCATCATGCCGCGCGCGCCGCTGCCCGAAAGGGGCTTCATCAGTGCGGTGGGCAGTGCTCCTACGAAGTCGGTGTCGCCGCCGAGGGCCTCTACGATCCACGCCACGCCGTCAACAACGGCGTCCATAGCCCCGGAAGCGCGGAAAACGCCGATACCGACGAGGATTGCCACAAGGTAGGGAATTATGCGCACGGCCGTCGAGAAGCCCTCCTTTGCGCCCTCGATGAAGGCGTCGTAGACGTTGACGCGCCGTCTCATGCCGGCCACGATGAAACCGACGATTACGCACATCAGCAGGATGTTGGCAGCCGAAGTGCTCACGAGGTTCATCCGTTCCTTGTCCATCGAGCCGAAGAGCCATATCACCGCTGTCACGGCGAGGCTCATGCCGCCGAGCGTCAGCAACATGGTGCGGTTCAGGAGATTGATGCGCTGGTACAGGCTGGTGACGATGACGCCCGCCAGGGTTGAGAAGAACGTGGCTATGAGTATGGGTATGAACACGTCGGTGGGCTGGGCCGCGCCCATCTGCGCGCGGTAGACGAGTATCGACACGGGTATGATGGTAAGCCCGGAGGTGTTGAGCACGAGGAACATTATCATCGGGTTAGTGGCCGTGTCCTTCCGTGTGTTGAGGCTTTGCAGTTGTTCCATCGCCTTCAGTCCCAGCGGTGTGGCGGCGTTGTCGAGGCCCAGCATATTGGCGGCGATGTTCATGAAGATGGAGCCTGTGGCGGGATGCCCCTTCGGAATGTCGGGGAACAGCTTGGTGAACACCGGACTTAGCACCTTGGCCAGGGCGTCTACCACGCCGCCGCGCTCGCCTATCTTCATTACGCCGAGCCACAGCGAGAGCACGCCCGTGAGCCCAAGTGAAATCTCGAAGGCTGTCTTGGCTGATGAGAACGTGGAGTTCATCATCGCGGGGAACACCTCGGCGTCGCCCATGAAGACAAGCCTCACAAGCCCTATGACGAAGGCTATGAGGAAGAATGCTATCCAGATGTAATTCAGTACCATACAATTTGCAAAGATAAGGCAAAATAAATGTAACGCAAAATAAAAGGGGAAAAAAGAAAAAAGACCCAAACACCCACCCCAACAACGCTGACACCCAACGCCAGCCCAACCTGACACCACCCCGCCCTCCCAAAGGGAGGGAGCTTAGTATGCTTTGTGGGTTAAGCAAAGGCGTATTAGGCTTATCTGGCCCATTTGGCTAATTTGCCTAATCAGGCAAATTAGCCAGATATGCCGTTTCGCGAAAGGCGACAAACGGCCCTGCGAAAAGCCGCAAACGGCAACGCAAAAGGCCGTCTCTTGCAGGGCAAAAGACGGCCTTTCGTAAAGTGTCTGATAATCAGGTGGTTAGCCGTTGGGGGTGCTGGGAATGCTGGGAGAGCTGGGAGCTTTGGGAGAACTACGCCAACCCACAGCCAACAAAGCATATTAAGCCCCTCTTCCTTTGGGAGGGTTGGTTTGGGTGCCGGGTAGGTTAGACAATCATCAGCGTCGTCATTTTCTCCTTGTCGAATATCTCCTGCGCCACGGCCTGTATGTCCTCCGCCGTCACACCGTCAACGCGGGCCATCAGGCGCGCGGGGTCTTTCTCTATGCCGTGGTGCAGGTAGCTGCGTCCGAAGTCTATGGCGAAGCTCTCGCGGTTGTCGCAGGCCACGCCTATCTGTCCCTTTATCTGCCGCTTGGCGGCGGCCAGGGCCGAGGGCGAGAGCGGCTTTTCGGCCATTTTATCGAGCTCGCGCCTCACTAAGCGGCGGCATTTCACGACATCGTGAGGGTCGCACCCGAAGTAGGCGCACCACATCCCCGTGTCAGAATAGCTCACCATCGAACTCTCCACCGTGTACACCAGCCCGTGCCTCTCGCGCAGGGCGATGTTCAGCCTGGCGTTCATGCCCGGTCCGCCGAGCATGTTGTTCATCAGGTAGAGCGCGTAGCGGCGCGCGTCGTTCACGTCGTAAGCCCTGTTGCCCGTCATCACGTGAGCCTGGTGAGTGCCCCGCGTCACGGTCTCCTCGCGGCGCGCGTAGGGCGGCAAGGCCGCCGTGAGCGGCCTCCCGCGCAGCGGCTCGGCGGCGGGGAAGCCCGCCGTGGCCTTCTCCAAGAGGCGCACAAGTCGGCTGAAACTGATGTCGCCGTAGGCGAAGAACACGGCGTTCTCAGGCCTGTACAGCCTCTGCGTGAAGCGCACGGCGTCGCCCGTGGTGTAGGTGCGCAGGCGTTCCTGCGTGCCCAGGATGTTGTGGCCGAGCGGGTGGCCGTCGAAGACGATGTTCTCGAACAAGTCGTAAATCAGCTCCGCCGGCGAGTCGTTGTAGCTCTCTATCTCGTCGCAGATCACCTCCACCTCCTTGTCAATCTCCGCCTGCGGGTACGTGCTGTGCAGCACTACGTCGGCCAGCAGGTCAACGGCGCGCGGCAGGTGCTCCTTCAGTATGGCCGAGTAGAACACGGTGTCCTCCTTGTTGGTGAAGGCGTTGAGGTCGCCGCCCACCCGTTCCAGGCAGTTGAGTATCTGCATCGGGCGCCGGCGCGCCGTGCCCTTGAACGTCACGTGCTCGCAGAAGTGGGCCAGACCCTCCTCGCCGTGGCCCTCGTCGCGCGTGCCGGCGCGCAGGGCGAAGCCGCAATAGACCACGGGCGACGCCGAGGCGAGGTGTATCACGCGCAGCCCGTTGCTCAAAGTATGTGTGTCGTAATTCATATTCCAAGGCGCAAAATTAAGTGTTTTTCACGAGTTTAACACGCTATGCGCTACATAAAGAACAATTTTTTAGTATCTTTGCGCTCGTAAACCACAACGACATAACAACTTATCAATGCGCAAGGTAATAGGAATCGGCGAGACCGTTCTCGACATAATCTTCAAGGGCGGGCAGCCCGTCAGCGCCGTGCCCGGCGGCTCCGTCTTCAACGGCATAGTCTCATTGGGGCGCGCCGGCGTGCCGGCGGCATTCATCGGCGAGGTGGGCGACGACCGCATAGGCGAGCGCACGGTCAGCTTCCTTCGGGAGAACGGCGTCGATGCGACGCACGTCAGCAGGTACCGCGGCACGAAGTCGCCCGTATCGCTGGCCTTCCTCAACGACAGGAACGACGCCGAATACATCTTTTATAAAGACCACCCGCACGACAGGCTCGACTACCTGACGCCTGAAATCAACCGTGACGACATCCTCATGATTGGCTCCTACTACGCCGTGAACCCCGTCATCCGCCCGCAGGTGGCCGCCATGCTCAACGCCGCCCGCGACAAGGGAGCCATAATATACTATGACGTCAACTTCCGCGCGGCGCACGCCGACGAGGTGATGAAGCTCACGCCGAATATCCTGGAGAACTTCGAGTACGCCGACATAGTGCGCGGCAGCCGCGACGACTTCAACGTGATGTACCGCATGGACACGCCCGACAAGGTGTACACGTCGCAGGTTTCGTTCTACTGCAAGAAGTTCGTCTACACCGACGGGGCCGCCGCCGTGGAGCTGCGCGGCGACGGCGGACTGCGCAAGAGCTACCCCGTGACGGGCACGGAGACCGTGAGCACCATCGGCGCGGGCGACAACTTCAACGCCGGACTGGTGTACGGATTGGTGAAATACGGCGTGACGCGCGACATGATGGACGGCGCGATAAGCGAAGAGACGTGGGACGGCATTATGCGTTGCGCCCTCGCCTTCTCGGCCAACTGCTGCAAGAGCATAGACAATTCCATAGACATGGCCTTCGGCAAAGCCATGAAGGAGGAGCTGGGCGGCAAGGAATAAGCCCAATGAGCCTGATAAATCTAATAAGCCAAGCGCGCCCAAGCCACGGCGCATCAGGCCCGTCAGGCTTATTCGGCCAATCAGAAGAATTAATTACTAAAAACAATACATCAATGATTGAGATTACAGACAAAATCTATTACGTCGGCGTCAACGACCGCAACAAGGAGCTCTTCGAGGGCTTGTGGCCGCTGCCCAACGGCGTTTCGTACAACTCTTACCTCATCGACGACGAGAAAGTGTGCCTCATCGACACCGTTGAGGTTGACTTCTTCATGCCATACCTCAAGAACATCCGCGAAGTGCTGGGCGACCGCCAGATTGACTATCTCGTGATAAACCACATGGAACCCGACCACAGCGGCGCCATAGAGCTTATCCGCAAATACTATCCCGGAGTGAAAATCGTGGCCAACAAAAAGACGTTCGGCATGATTGACGGCTTCTACGGCATATCTACTGACGAGCTGGAGGTGAAGAACGGCTCCACGCTAAGCCTCGGCAAGCACGAGCTTACGTTCGTGTTGACGCCGATGGTGCACTGGCCCGAAACGATGGTGACGCTCGAAACAACCACCCACACGCTGTTTTCGGGCGACGCCTTCGGCTGCTTCGGCGCGCTCAACGGCGGCATAATAGACTCTGAAATCAACTGCGACACGTTCTGGTTGGAGATGGTTCGCTATTATTCTAACATCGTAGGCAAGTACGGAACGCCCGTGCAGAACGCCCTGAAGAAGCTGGAGGGAGTGCAACTCGACTACATCTGCTCCACGCACGGCCCCGTCTGGCACGAGTATATCGACAAAGTGATAGGCATCTACGACCGTCTGAGCCGCTACGAGACCGAGGAAGGCATCGTAATCTGCTACGGAACGATGTACGGCAACACCGAGCGCATGGCCGAGGTGATAGCCCGCGCCGCGAGCCAGGCCGGGATTAAGAACATCGTTATGTACAACGTGTCGAAGACCCACCACTCTTACATCCTGCGTGACATCTTCCGCTACCGCGGGCTCATCGTCGGCGCGCCGACGTACAACGCCGGGCTGTACCACGAGATGGAAGTACTCTTGAGCGAAATAGCAGGCAAGGACATCAAGAACCGCCATTACATCGGCTGGTTCGGCAGCTACGCCTGGGCCGGGAAGGCCGTCGAGTGCATAAAGAACTGGAACGAGACGCGTCTCAAGTTCGAGCCTGTCGGCACGCCGGTGGAGATGAAGCAGAGCCTGAAAGACGACACTTTCGCGCAGTGCGAAGCCCTCGGACGCGCCATGGCCGACCGCCTGAAGCAGGACAGGAACTAAATTGTAAGCAGACAAGTGACAAGCAGACGAGCAGACAAGCGGATTTGTTCAGCAGACAAGCCTTTAGTAACGAGCAGACAAGCAGATTAGTTTAAACAAACAAGACAAAATTCCTTGTTTGCTTGTATGCTGTGAACTTGTCCGCTAAACAAATCCGCTTGTCTGCTCGTCTGCTTGTCACTTGTCTGCTAAAAATAAGAATACCATGAAAAAGATACGTTTCGGACTGTTGCCCCGGATTATCGTGGCCATCGTGTTAGGCGTGGCCTTGGGCAACGTGATGACTGAACCGTGGATACGGCCTTTCATCACTTTCAACGCCATTTTCAGCCAATTCCTCGGCTTTCTCATTCCAATAATCATCGTTGGCTTGGTGACTCCGGCCATAGCCGGCATCGGCAAGACCGCCGGCAAGATGCTCCTGGCCACGGTGGCGATAGCTTACGCCGACACCGTGCTGTGCGGACTGCTGGCCTATGGCACCGGCAGCGCGCTCTTCCCGGCCATGACCGAAGGCCTGGCGGGCGCCTCGGCGGCCGGCGGCGGACAGGGCGTGGAGCCGTATTTCACCATCGCCATACCGCCGATGCTCGACGTCATGAGCGCACTTGTGCTGTCGTTCATGATGGGTCTCGGCATCGCCTACGGCAACAGCGAGGTGCTGCGGCGGGGCGCCGACGAGCTTATGGCGATAATAAGCAAGGTCATCGAGAAGGCGATAATCCCGCTCCTGCCTCCTTACATCTTCGGCATCTTCCTCAACATGACGGCCAGCGGCGAGGCGTATTCCATAATGACGGTGTTCGCCAAGATTATCGTCGTCATCTTCATCCTCCACATCGTAATCCTCCTTTACCAGTTCGGCGTGGCCGGTCTTGTGGCCCGCCGCAACCCGTTGAGGCTGCTTTGGCGCATGCTGCCGGCGTATTTCACGGCCCTGGGCACGTCGTCATCGGCGGCCACGATACCCGTGACGCTCCGGCAGACCGAGCGAAACGGCGTGAGCAAGGACGTGGCCGGGTTCACCGTTCCGCTCTGCGCCACGATACACATGTCTGGTTCGGTGATGAAGATAACGGCCTGCGCCCTGACGATATGCATGCTCAAGGGGATGCCCCACGACCCGGTGCTCTTCACGGGCTTCATCCTGCTGCTGTCGGTGATGATGGTTGCCGCGCCCGGAGTGCCCGGCGGGTCAATTATGGCCGCGCTTGCGCCGCTGGCGTCGGTGCTCGGTTTCGGCGAGCAAGACCAGGCCCTGATGATAGCCCTTTACATTGCGATGGACAGCTTCGGCACTGCCTGCAACGTTACTGGCGACGGTGCCGTGGCCATTGTCATAGATAAGTTTTTCAGCAAACGAGCTTGTCAGTGACGAGCAGACGAGCGTTACCATCACGGTTTATTGGGCTTATCAGGCCAATTTGGCTTATTTGTTTTACAAAAGGGCATCTTCCACAGCACGGAGGATGCCCTTTTGCGTTGCGATAAGCCACGTTTTGCAGCGCGGTTTGCCGTCTTTTGCGTTGCGGTTTGCCGTCTTTTGCGGCGGATGATGCAACCACCTGTCCCTCAACGTGTTACGGTTGCTCAATCATATGCGTTACTTGTTCGAGCGTCGAGGCCGTGCGGACGTCGCGGTCGAAGCCCTCGCGGATTACGCCCTTGCCCTTCAGGTCGCGGAGCATAGCCAAGAGCGAGTCCCAAAATCCGTCCACATTATATATCACCACGCGCTTGTGGTGGTAGCCTATCGAGGCCGACGCCGCCACGGTGAACACCTCGTCGAGCGTGCCTATGCCGCCCGGCATCGCCACGCAGACGTCGGCCTGCGCCAGCATCAGGTCCTTGCGGTCGCTCAGGTTGTCGCACGATATGCACACGTCCATGTTGGGGCTTGCCTTGCCCCCGCGCTCCACGATGGACGGCACCACGCCTATCGTCCTTCCGCCGGCCTTTCTCGTAGCCTCGGCCACGCACTCCATCAGCCCTAAGTTGCACCCTCCGAACACCAGCGTGTGCCCGTTTTCGCCTATCCACCGGCCCAACTCTTCGGCCGCCTCGAAATACTTTTTGTCGATGTCGGCGTTAGCCGAACAAAACACTGCTATCTTCATTTTCTTCAAGTTACGAGTTCACAGCAGACAAGCTACAAGCCTGCCAGCCGCGCCCCTTGCCTGTTGTCTTGTTGCAAAGGTAGCATATTTTCCATTGAAAAAACAAAAAATATGGCCGTACAGGCGTGAAAATCAGAATTTTATGCCTAACTTTGCATCGTGAACGCCAAACGGAGCTTGAACGTTTGGCAAGACTGCAGTTTTTTATACAAATTATTTTAGATTGAAGACATTTGAAGAATTGGGCGTCAGCGAAGAGATTCGCCGCGCCATTGAGGAATTGGGCTTCGAGCAACCCATGCCTGTGCAAGAGGAAGTAATCCCCTACCTGTTGGGTAACAGGAACGACGTCATCGCCCTTGCGCAGACCGGCACGGGCAAGACGGCGGCCTTCGGCATACCCGTACTCCAGCGCACCGACTCGCGCGTGCGCCAGACGCAGGCCATAGTGCTCAGCCCTACGAGGGAGTTGTGCCTTCAGATCGCGGACGACTTGAAGGACTTTTCAAAATACATGGAGGGCGTCCACATCGTGCCCGTTTACGGAGGCACGTCCATCGAGAACCAGATACGCGCCCTGAAGAAAGGCGCGCAGATAATCGTGGCGACGCCCGGCCGGCTCATCGACCTGATGCACCGCGGCGTGGCCAAGCTGGAGGCCGTCAAGAACGTGGTGCTCGACGAGGCCGACGAGATGCTCAACATGGGCTTCTCGGAGAGCATTGACGAGATACTCGCCGGCGTGCCGAAAGACCGCAACACGCTGCTCTTCTCGGCCACGATGAGCCGCGAGATAGAGAAAATTGCCCGCAACTACCTTACCGACCCGAAAGAAATCGTGGTGGGCAGCCGCAACGAGGGCGCCGAACACGTCAACCACATCTACTACATGGTGAACGCCAAGGACAAGTACCTGGCACTCAAGCGCATAGTAGACTATTATCCGAAAATCTTCGCCATAATATTCTGCCGCACGAAGCGCGAGACGCAGGAGATAGCCGACAAGCTGATACACGACGGATACAACGCCGAGTCGCTTCACGGAGACCTCTCGCAGGCCCAGCGCGACTTGACGATGCAGAAGTTCCGCCAGCACCTCACGCAGCTGCTCGTGGCCACCGACGTGGCCGCCCGCGGACTCGACGTTGACGACCTGACCCACGTCATCAACTACGGACTGCCCGACGACATCGAGAGCTACACCCACCGCAGCGGACGCACGGGCCGCGCCGGCAAGAAGGGAACGTCGATCTCAATCGTGCACAGCCGCGAGAAGTCGAAGATACGCGCCATAGAGAAGACCATCGGCAAGGACTTCGTGCAGGGAGACATCCCCTCGGCCGAGGAGATCTGCAAGAAGCAGCTCTACAAGGTGATGGACCAGATAGTCAAGACCGACGTCAACGACGACGAGATAGCCCCCTTCATGGACGACATCAACCGCTATTTCGAGTACATCGACAAGGAAGACATCATCAAGAAGATAGTAAGCCTGGAGTTCGGCAAGTTCCTCGCCTACTACGCCAACGCGCCGGAGATAAGCAAGCCCGCCGCCAAGGAAGGGCGCAAGAAGGAACGCCCCAGCGACGAGCGCAAGCGCACGCACAAGGCGGAGGCCGGCTACCGCCGCCTGTTCATCAACCTCGGCAAGGCCGACGGGTTCTATCCCGGCGAGCTGATGCAGTTCGTCAACCGCAACATGCGCGGCGGGCGGCAGGAGATAGGGGCGATAGACCTGATGTCGAAAATGTCGTACTTCGAGGTGCCCGAACGCGACGCGGCCAAGGTGATGCGCGCCCTTGACGGCACAACGTACAAGGGACGCCAAGTGCGCTGCAACGACGCCGAGCGCGACCAGAAGCCGCAGCGCGGACGCCGCGGGGCCGACGCCCCGGCTGACGGGCGCAGGGCGCGCCGCCGCGACGAAGGGGCGGGGGAGCGCAGCGAGCGCAAACGCCGCAAGGCCGAGGCCGAACGCTTCGACACGGGGCGCAACGACGACTGGCGGCAGTTCTTCAACCGCGGCCCGAAAGACGTTAAGCTCATAGGCGAAGAGCCCGACTTCAGCGAGGAAGGATGGGCAAGGCGCAGGCCGAAGAAGTAGGAAACCTTCATCTGGAGTTAAGTAGTTAAAGAAGTTAAGGAGTTAAGACAATACCTTAGTAAGTGAAGGATTGATGATGATAAATGAGTATCAGCAACTTGCATAGGTCTTCACTCTTCGCCTTTGATCCTTTACTTGGCAAGGTATTGTCTTAACTCCTTGACTACTTCAACTCCTTAACTCCTAAAAAATATAAAGCCATGAACAAACAACTCTTTACCTTATTATTGGCATTTGCGTGCCCGATGGCGGGCCATTCACTAACCGAGACAGACCAACCGATGAAGATTTACGTTTCACCTACGGGCGACGACCGCGCCGTGGGCACGGAGGCCGCGCCCCTGAAGACCATCGACGCCGCCCTGCGCCACGCCCGCGAGGCGCGCCGCCTGGGGCAGCCCGGCATATCCCGCGGCATCGACATCATCGTGGGCGGAGGCGTTTACAGCCTTGACAAGCCCATATTCATACGCCCGGAGGACAGCGGCTCGCCGGAGTCGCCCACCGTGCTGCGCGGCGAGGAGGGCCAAGAAGCCGTCGTCAGCGGCGGCGTAAGCGTGACGGGATGGCGCAAGGCCGACGGCGATACGCGCCTGCCCGCCGCGGCGCGGGGCAAGGTGTGGGTGGCCGACGCCCCCGTGCTGGGCAACAAGATAGTGTACACGCGCCAGCTCTACGCCGACGGGCGCAAGGCCGTGCGCGCCACGCAGTTCGCCGGGCCGTATGCGATGGAGCGCATGGAGGCCTTCTCCCCCGAAGACGAAAGCATCACAATACCCACGCCAAAGATGGATTTAAGTAAGGCTGACCAGCTCGAAATGACAGTCCACCAGCGGTGGGCGATAGCCATACTGCGCGTCAGGAAGATGGAAAACCTCGGCGGCGGGCTTACCAAGGTGTGGTTCCACCAGCCCGAAAGCCGGCTTGAGTTCGCCCACCCATGGCCCCAGCCGGTGATTGGCGGGGAGCGGGGCAACTCGGCCTACACGCTCACCAACGCCCTCGAACTGCTCGACGAGCCGGGCGAATGGTACCAGGACTACCCGTCGGGGCGCATATATTATTACCCCGAAGACGGCAAGACGCCCGATGAAATGGACATAACCGTGCCCGCCTTGGAACAACTCGTAGAGATAGGCGGCACGCGCGAGAGGCAGGTGAGCAACGTCAGGTTCAGCAACATATCGTTCAAGTACGCCGCATGGACGCGTCCCTCGCGCGAGGGACACGTCACTTTGCAGGGCGGCTTCCGCCTGATAGACGCCTACAAGTTGGATAAGCCCGGCCTGTTCCACAAGGCCGAGCTTGAAAACCAGGCCTGGATAGCCCGCCCGGAGGCCGCCGTGGCGGCGCAGTTCGCCACGGGCATAGCCTTCACCGGCTGCACGTTCAGCCACGTTGGCGCCTCGGCGTTGGACTTCCGCTACGCAGTCAGCTCGTCAGAGATAACCGGCTGCACGTTCACCGACGTCGGCGGCACGGCCATAATGGCCGGCTCGTTCGGCGAGGGCGGCTTCGAGACCCACATCCCGTATTCTCCCGCCATACCCGCCGACCTCTGCCACGGCCTCGTGATAAGCAAGTGCAAGATTGACGACGCCGCCAACGAGGACTGGGGCTGCGCAGCCGTCAGCGCGGGTTACGTCAGCGGCATCGACATAGTACAAAACGAGGTGTCGAACGTCAATTATTCGGGGATATGCGTAGGCTGGGGCTGGACGCCGCTTGAGAGCGGGATGCGCGACAACAGCATAACGGGCAACTACGTGCACGACTACGCCAAGATGCTCTACGACGCCGGGGGAGTCTACACTTTGTCAAACCAGCCAGGCTCGGTGATCAGCGGCAACAAGATAAGCCTGCCGTCAGACGCGCCTTACGCCACCAACTCCCGCGCCTTCTGCATCTACTTCGACGAGGCCACCGACGGCTTCACCGTCGAGGACAATGATATGCCCAAGCCCCTCTACGGATACAACAAGCCGGGACCGGAGCTGAAAGTGAAGGACGAAGAATGAAGAGTGAAAAACCGCCTGACGCCCAGACAGTTAGCCGTTTGCGCCCTTTTGCGCTGCGAAAGGTCGTGAATTGCAGGGCGAAAGGCCACGTTTCGCAAGGCAAAAAGGCACGTGTTGAAAACCGCTTGGCGGTGATGCCTGGGTTGAAAGATTATGACGTTAATTGGCAAACATCCATTGTAGGGACATAATTCATTATGTCCGCACGTTCTGAAAGAACGTATCCAATCTACACGCCTGTTTAACTTCTCTAACTTCTGTAAATTCAATAAAAAAAGATATGATACCAACCAACTACTACCTGTTCGACTTCATGGACTTCGACACCGGCCTGAAGCGCGACGAGTCGCTGTGGAAGGCCTACAAGCCTACCGCCGTCCGTGAGAAAGACGGCGACATACTCGTAAGCGTGCCGTTCCAGAAGCAGGTGCTCGACAACGACATGGCGCCCGACCTCAGCGTGCCGAAAGAAGAATACACGCTGGTAATCCGCCAGTATGAACCTAAGATATTGCGCCTTTTCATCGGCTTCGGCGACGCGGAAATGACGGATTCATCGGAGATGCTGCAATACAGCGCGAGGGTGAAGAAGACGCCCCTGAGCGTCAGCTTCGCCAACGACCAGTGGATTGTCACCGACCCGCAGGGCACCGTCCGCGCCGTAATCAACGAGCAAGAGCCGAGGCTCGACCGCTGGAGCAGCCTGCAGCCCGACCCGCAGGAGACGCTCGACCTGCGCCTGTATCCCGACGGCGGCAAGGAGATACGCCTCGCCGCCTACGACCACTTCTCGCCGCCGCGCTACGACGCGCTGCCCCTCGGCTTCTGCAAGCTCGACGGACGGAAGGACAGGGCCACGGTGTCGTTCGAGTGCAAGGCCGACGAATGCTTCGCCGGCACGGGCGAGAGGTTCATGAAGATGGACTTGAGCGGCCAGACGCTTTACCTGAAAAACCAGGACGGCCAGGGCGTCAACAACCGCCGCACGTACAAGAACATACCCTTCTACGTGTCGAGCCGGATGTACGGCGCATTCTTCCACACCTGCGCCCACGGCAAGCTGTCGCTCGCGGGGCAGTCAACGCGCTCGGTGGAGTTCATGTCACAGCAGGCGTTGATTGACGTGTTCCTCATCGGCGGCGACTCTATGGAGGAGATAATCCGCGGCTACCGCGACCTTACCGGCTACCCCTCGATGCCCCCGCTGTGGAGCTTCGGCGTGTGGATGAGCCGCATGACATACTTCTCGGCCGACGAGGTGGACGAAATCTGCGACCGCCTGCGCCGCGAACATTACCCCTGCGACGTGATACACTTGGACACGGGATGGTTCAAGACCGACTGGCTGTGCGAGTGGAAGTTCAACGACGAACGCTTCCCCGACCCCCGCAAGTTCCTCCACGACCTCAAGGACAAGGGCTTCCGCGTGACGCTCTGGCAGCTGCCTTACGTGGCCGAGGATGCCGAACAGATAGACGAGGCGCGCCGCAACCACTACATCTGCACCCTGACAAAGCAGCAGAAGCGCGAAGGCTCGAACTTCTCGGCCCTGGATTACGCCGGCACGATAGACTTCACCGACCCCGCCGCCACCGACTGGTACAAGGGTCTGCTGCGCAACTTGCTCGAAATGGGCGTCGCCGCGATAAAGACCGACTTCGGCGAGAACATCCACATGGACGCCACCTATAAGAATATGAGCCCCGAACTGCTCAACAACCTCTACGCCCTGCTTTACCAGAAGGCGGCCTACGAGGCGACTAAGGAGGTGACGGGCGACGGCATCGTGTGGGCCCGCGCCGCCTGGGCGGGCTGCCAACGCTACCCCCTGCACTGGGGCGGAGACTCGTGCAGCTCGTGGGACGGTATGGCCGGCTCGCTCAAGGGCGGGCTTCACTTCGGTCTGTCGGGCTTCGCCTTCTGGAGCCATGACGTGCCCGGCTTCCACACCTTGCCAAACTTCATGAACTCGGTGGTGGACGACGACGTTTACGTCCGCTGGACACAGTTCGGCGTCTTCTCGTCGCACATACGCTACCACGGCACCAACAAGCGCGAGCCTTGGCACTATCCGGCCATCGCCGGGATAGTGAAGAAGTGGTGGAACCTGCGCTACAAGCTCATACCTTACATCCTCCGCGAGAGCGAGAAGGCCGTAGCCGGAGGCTCCACGGTGCTCCAGGCTCTCGTGTTCCACCATCCGCACGACAAGGTTTGCTGGCACATAGACGACGAATACTACTTCGGCGACGACTTCCTCGTAGCCCCCGTGATGAACAGCGAAGGCCGCCGCGACGTCTACCTGCCCGAAGGCCGCTGGGTGAACTTCTTCACCGGCGAGCGCATCGACGGCGGACGCTGGCTCTACGGGCTTGAAGTTCCCCTCGAACTGATGCCCGTCTACGTCCGCGAAGGCGCCGTCATACCCGTCTATCCGGAGCACGTGGAGTGCACGGACGAGATGGACTTGGCCAAGACCGTCGAGCTGAAAATCGACGAAACGTTTAAGGGAATGGAGCTGTGAAATAATTAAGAATTAAAAATTAAGAATTAAGAAAAATACTCTTGTTGGAACAACGGGGCATATTTTCTTAACTCTTAATTATTAACTCTTAATTTGCCAAAGCATATTTTCTTAATTCTTAACTTTTAATTCTTAATTGAAAAAGATGTGGAAAGAAAATCTTGAACTGACAAAGCAGCATTACATAGACTGGTGGCGGCATAAAGGCATAGTGCTGAATATGTGGGAACACTTCCAGACTGGCGTCAAGCCGCACGCCGACGTGCCAGCCCCGCCCGCGCCGAAAGACCTGAACCAAAAGTGGTTCGACCCTGAATGGCGCGCCGAGTACTTGGACTGGTACGTGGCGCACAGCTGCCTCAAGGCGGACATGCTGCCCGTTGCCAACACCCAGCTCGGCCCCGGTTCGCTGGCCGCTATACTCGGAGGAGTGTTCGAGGGGGGCGAAGACACCATCTGGATACACCCCAACCCCGACTACACCGACGACATAACGTTCAGTCCCGAACATCCCAACTACCTGCTGCACAAGGCTTTGCTGAAAGCCTGCAAGCAGAAGGCGCAGGGCAACTACTATGTCGGGATGCCCGACCTGATGGAAGGCATGGACGTGCTTGCCGCCCTCAAAGGCACCGACAAGGTGCTCATGGACACCGTGACGCAGCCCGATGTGCTCGAACACCAGATGCAACAGATCAACGACATCTACTTCCGCGTGTTCGACGAGCTTTACGACATCATCCGCGAAGGCGACGAGATGGCCTTCTGCTACTTCTCGTCGTGGGCGCCGGGCAAGATGGCCAAGCTGCAAAGCGACATCTCCACGATGATAAGCGTTGACGACTACCGCCGCTTCGTGCAGCCGTTCATCCGCCAGCAGTGCCAAAAGATTGACTATACGCTCTACCATCTCGACGGCGTAGGCGCGCTCCACCACCTGCCCGCGCTGCTTGAAATCGACGAACTCAACGCTATACAATGGACACCGGGCGTGGGAGAGCCGCAGGGCGGGTCGCCGAAGTGGTACGACCTTTACAAGAAAATCCTCGCCGCCGGCAAGAGCATAATGGCCTGCTGGGTGACGGTGGACGAGCTGCGGCCGCTCCTTGACAACATCGGAGGCGACGGCGTGCATCTCGAAATGGACTTCCACAACGAGGCGGAGGTGGAGCAGGCCATGCGCATTGTGGAAGAGTATCAGTCTTCGGAGAGCGGACAAGCGGACAAGCAGACAAGCAGACAAGCCATTTGCCTTGACGGCTTGGGCGACGACGAGGCCGTGGACAAGATAATAGATGAGGCTGAACGCCTGGCGGCCGACAAGGCTTATTTGGCTAATTCGGCCCATTCGGCTAATAAGAATAATAAGCCTGATGAGCCAAACAAGCCTGATATAAAGGCCGAGGCGCACCAACGGATGCTCGTTCTCGACGGTGCCATGGGCACGATGATACAGGCGCGCCGCCTGGCGGAGGCCGACTTCCGCGGCTCCCGGTTGCAAGACCACCCGGTGGACGTCAGCGGTTGCAACGACTTGCTTTGCCTTACGCGCCCCGACGTGGTGAAAGACATACACCGCCTTTACCTCGAAGCCGGCGCCGACATCATCACGACGAACACCTTCAACGCGCAACGCATCTCGATGGCGGACTACCGTTTGGAAGGGCTTTGCCGTGAAATAAACCTTGAGGCGTGCCGCCTGGCGCGTGAAGTTGCCGACGAATTTACCAAGAACGACCAGCGGAAGCCGCGCTTCGTGGCCGGTTCGATGGGGCCTACGGGCAAGACTTGCTCCATAGCCACGGACACGGCGCAGCCCGGATGGCACGCATTCAGCTACCAGAAGTTGCTCGACGCCTACGCCGAACAGGCCGAAGCCCTCGTCGAGGGAGGCGTTGACGCGGTGCTGGTAGAGACCATATTCGACACCGTTAACGCCCGCGCCGCCGTCGAGGCCGTACGCGCCGCAGCCAAGAAGGCCGGACGCGAGGTGCCGGTGATGCTGAGTTTCACGGTCTCAGGCGGTGAAGGCCGCAATATGCTGGGGCAAGACATCGAGGCGTTCGTGGCGGAAATCGTGGGCGGCGACGTGCTGTCGGTGGGCGTCAACTGTTGCGCCGACCCCGCCGTGGCCGTGCCTTTGCTGGCGAAACTCGGCTCTGCGACGCATTGCCTAATATCTCTTTACCCCAACGCCGGCACTCCCGACGCCGAAGGACGTTACGCCATGACACCCGGAATGTTCCAACGAGCGATGTGGGCCGTGGCCGAACAGCACGTTGTTGACATCATCGGAGGCTGCTGCGGCACTACGGACGCACACATCCGCAAGCTCTCCGAGATAGTGGAACCCATCAAGGGGCTGCCCCTTACGCCGCACGTTTGTCAGCAGACGAGCAGACAAGCAGACAAGCAGGCAAGCGGACAAGCGGACAAGCAGACGAGCGGACAAGCAAACAAGCCTGCCAATACGGCCCATCCGGCTAATTTGGCCCATCCGGCTAATGAGCCTAATAAGGCAGATGAGCCTAATACGCCGCTGCAAGCGGCCGACGGCGTGTTCGACGCAATACTCCACGGCAAGGCCGACAAGGCCGTCGAAGCCACCCGCGCCGCCCTCGCCGACGGCGCTGCCCCGCAGGAGATTATCAACGGCCAGATGATACGCGCGATGGGCGAGGTGGGCAGCCGCTTCGAGCAAGGCAAGGCCTTCGTGCCCCAGTTGCTCATGGCGGGCCGCGCCATGAAGGCCGCCCTCGAACTGCTGAAGCCCATGCTTTCAGGCAGCGCGGACGCAACGATAGGCCGCGTGGTCATCGGCACGGTGAAGGGCGACCTGCACGACATCGGCAAGAACCTCGTGGCGTCGATGCTCGAAGGCAGCGGTTTCGAGGTGGAGAACATCGGCATAGACGTCCCGGCGGACAAGTTCGTCGAGGCCGTGAAGGCCTGCCACGCCGACATCCTCTGCATGTCGGCCCTGTTAACCACGACGATGACCTACATGAAAGACGTAATCAGCGCCATCGACGCCGCCGGACTGCGCGGCAAGGTGAAGATAATGGTGGGCGGCGCGCCCGTCAGCCAGGCCTTCGCCGACGAGATAGGGGCCGACGGCTACAGCGACAACGCCAACGAGGCGGTGAAGGTTGCGAAAAAACTTATGCAGCCCCACCCGGCCTCCCCAGCGGGGAGGAGCTGAGCTACTCCTGCTATTTGCCAAACAAATCCCTCTTTCCCCGTCACAGGGGAGTCAGAAGGGTCTTTTAAATAATTATTAATCAACAAAACAAATCTCATCACTCCCCCTCGCGGGGGAGTTGGTGGGGCTTTTCAACCATGACTACACAATCATTACAAGCACTTGACTGGGGCATCCTTGCCGCCTATTTCGTCATCCTCTTAGCAATAGGGGTCTGGGCGAGCCGCAAGAGCAAGGACGGTAGTAGTAAATTCTTGGCCGAGCACTCGCTGCGCTGGCACCACATAGGCTTCTCCATGTGGGGCACCAACGTAGGCCCGTCGATGCTCATAGCGTCGGCCAGCGCAGGTTTCACCACGGGCATCGTGTCGGGCAACTACGCCTGGTACGCCTTCGTCTTCATAGCCCTGCTGGCCTTTGTCTTTGCCCCGCGCTATCTGGGAAGCAAGGTCGCGACGCTGCCCGAGTTCATGGGGCTGCGCTTCGGGCAGTCAACGAGGAATATGCTGGCCTGGTACACCATCGTCACCATACTCATCTCGTGGCTCGCGCTGACGCTTTTCGCCGGCGGCATCATCATCCGCCAGGTGTTCGGTATGCCCATGTGGATGTCCGCCTTCCTGCTTTTGGCCATCTCGGCCTTCTTCACCATGCTCGGCGGACTCAAGGCCGTGGCCTACACCAACGTCTACCAGATGGTGCTGCTCATCGTCGTTTC
>CALUGU010000047.1 GCA_944320255.1 uncultured Prevotella sp.
ATAAGGAAGAGTTGGAGTCACTTCTAACTCTCAAGTTCCGTTTGTGTAATTCGCAAACCATTTCTTTTTGACTATAACTTCTATAACTCCTTAATTTCTTTATGAATGGGAGTTTTGCGGACATTCATAAAATAAATAGCCGGCAACGGCATGCCAACGGGCCTTACGGAACAACATCCGCAAGGCCCGTTTTCTTTTTCGCACGCATTTCATTTTGCTTTCAAATCCGTCTTTTTGCTTACATCCTGATTTTCGTTGACGCTCCACAGCGCCCTCGCTGTGAAATTTTCGCCCGTTGGACGGAAATAAGCCATGTATGAGTGTGCAAACATAACAGCCACATACTCAATGTTTTACGCTTACGCACCATAACAATGTGCAACGAAAACGGTTGATAAAATGCGTAATAACGGCTGTTAAGGTGCTTAATAACGGCTATTAAGGTATGTAATGACGGCTATTAAAGTGCTCAATGACGGCTATTAAGATGCCAAATGACGGCTTTTGATGTGCCAAATGACGGCTTTCGAGATGCCAAATGACGGCAAACCGTGGCTGAAAAGACCTCCAAAAGGCGTCACGCTTGTCTATTTCGCGACTTCCGGCGGCATTTTCCGTTTTGACATTCTGCAAGGTTTTTCGCCCCAAGATGTAACTTTTCAATTATTTTTATGTAACTTTGCGCCGATACAAAAAGAAAGGAACAGCTTAAAAATGCCGTTAAGAATACCAGACAAACTGCCCGCGATAGACGCGCTGAAACGTGAAAACATCTTCGTGATGGACACGTCGAGGGCCCACGCCCAAGACATAAGGCCGCTCAGCATAGTGATACTCAACCTCATGCCACTGAAGATAACCACCGAGACCGACCTGATAAGGCTGCTCTCGAACACGCCGCTGCAAATGGACGTGACGTTCATGAAGCTGAAAAGCCACACGCCGAAGAACACCCCGATAGAGCACATGATGATGTTCTACAAGGACTTCGACGAGCTGCGCGACCGCAAGTTCGACGGAATGATAATAACAGGCGCGCCCGTGGAACACCTCGACTACGAGGACGTGAACTACTGGGACGAGGTGACGGACATATTCGCATGGGCGAAAAACCACGTCACCAGCACGCTCTACATCTGCTGGGCGGCGCAGGCCGGACTGTATTACCACTACGGAATACCCAAGCACCGCCTGCCGCGCAAGATGTTCGGCGTGTTCAAGCAATACATCAACGAGCCGCTGCTGCCCATCTTCCGCGGCTTCGACGACTATTTCTATATGCCGCACAGCCGCCACACCGAAATCAGGCGAAGCGACATCGAGGGCAACAAAGCTCTCGACATCATTGCCGAATCGCCCGAAAGCGGCGTGAGCATGGTGATGGCGCGCGAGGGGCGGGAGTTCTTCATCACGGGACACTTGGAGTACGCGCCCGACACGCTCGACAAGGAATACAAGCGCGACCTGGGCAAACGCGACGACGTGGACATGCCCAAGAATTATTACAAAGACGACAACCCGGAGAACAAGCCGCTGGTAAGATGGCGCGCGCACGCAAACCTGCTGTTCAACAACTGGATTAACTATTACGTCTACCAAGAGACGCCTTACGACATAAACAAGATTGGCTGAACGCAAGCAGACGAGTTCACAGCAGACAAGCGGGCAGTGACGAGCAGACAAGCGGACGAGTTCACAGCAGACAAGCGGGCAGGGACAAGCAGACAAGCCAACAAGCACGCCGTCCTACCCCACGGCACATCAGGCCCATCCGGCCAATTAGTCTTATCACCACCGTCCAATTATGAACTGAAAGTCAGCGTAAGCTAATTATTAATTGCGAATTATGAATTACTTAGAGCTTCTCGCTCCAGCAAAGAACTTGGAGTGTGGCATGGCGGCAATCGACCACGGAGCCGACGCCGTTTACATCGGGGCTGAACGCTTCGGCGCAAGAGCCGATGCGGGAAACTCCGTAGGCGACATCAAGACTTTGTGCGACTACGCCCACGTTTTCCGAGCCAAGGTGTACGTAACGGTGAACACCATCATCTACGACGACGAACTGCAAGACACCGAAAAGCTGATATGGGATCTTTACAGGGCCGGCGTAGACGCGATACTCGTACAGGACATGGGCATCCTGAAAATGCAACTGCCGCCGATAGCGTTGCACGCCAGCACGCAGACTGACAACCGCACGGCGGAAAAGGTGGCGTGGCTCGCCGCCCACGGGTTCAGCCGCGTAGTGCTGGCGAGGGAGCTTTCGCTCGGCGAAATAGCCGAAATCCACCGCGCCGCGCCCGCCGTAGAGCTTGAAGCCTTTGTCCACGGCGCGCTCTGCGTGAGCTATTCGGGCCAGTGCTACGCCTCGCAATACTGCTTCAACCGCAGTGCCAACCGCGGCGAGTGCGCACAGTTCTGCCGGTTGAAGTTCAACCTCGAAGACGCCGACGGCCACACCCTCGTAAGCGACAAGCACCTGCTCTCGCTGAAAGACATGTGCCGCATCGACCACATCGGGCAGATGGCTGAAGCCGGCGTGACGTCGTTCAAGATAGAAGGACGCCTGAAAGACGCAGCTTACGTCAAGAACGTGACCGCCGCTTACAGCCAAAAGCTGGACGAAATAGTAAAGCTCAATCCTGGGAAATACCACCGCGCGTCGCTCGGCAAGTGCAGCTACACCTTCACGCCGAACCTTAACAAGACGTTCAACCGCGGCTTTACAGACTACTTCATGACGGGACGACAGGCGGACATAACGTCGTTCGACACCCCGAAAGCTATGGGCGAATACGTCGGAAAAGTGAAAGAGATAAAGGGTGCGGCGTTCACCGTGGCCGGCACGGCGGCGTTCGCCAACGGCGACGGACTGTGTTTCATCAACGACAAGCACGAGCTTGAGGGCTTCCGCGTCAACCGCGCGGAGGGCAACAGGATATTTCCGCTGAAGATGCCGAAGGCCTTGCGCCGCGGCACCGGCCTTTACCGCAACAACGACAAGGCGTTCGAGGACTTGCTGTCAAGGAAAAGCGCGACGAGGAAAATCGGCATTTCGATGGCTTTAAGCGAAACGGCAGACGGTTTCGAGCTTACGGCCCGCACGGCGGAAGACTGCCTCCTGCGCGGCGGAACGTGCCGTGAGTGGCCTGCGGTGACGGTAAAAGCCGACAAGACCGAGGCCGTGAAGCCTCAACGGGAGAACATAAACAGGCAGCTGTCGAAGCTCGGCAACACGCCGTTTGAATGCGTGAACGTTGATTTACGACCGCAAGACTTCAACTATTTCATCCCATCAAGCACCTTGGCTGATATGCGACGCGAAGTTGTTTCGATGTTGGAAAAAGCCCTGAAAGACAACTGCGAAGACGGCGGCGGACGGCAAACGCACACCCCGGAGACGGACGGAAAGCCCGTAAACGGCAAACAACCGGCCGGCTCTTACCTGCTGAACGTGTCGAACAAGCTGGCACGCAGCTTTTACGAAGACGAAGGCATGGCCAGCGTAGGCGACGCTTTTGAGATAAGACAGCCGGCCGGCGCCCTGCTGATGCAGTGCCGCCACTGCCTGCGCTACCCACTCGGACACTGCCCGAAGCACGGCGGAAGCACGGCGAAATGGCACGAACCGCTATTCCTAAGGCTGCCTGACGGACGGCGGTTCAGGCTGCGCTTCGACTGCAACAACTGTAAAATGGACGTCTATGCTGATAAATGAAAGGCACATACAGCGCACGCTGCGCACCGTCTTATGCTTGATTGCGGCGTCGCTCATTGCCGCCGGCTGCCATTATGACAAGAAGGCAAGCTACGCGGCGACGGCGGAATACAGCCGTAAGCAGCTCGATTCGCTGGAGTTCGCCGACAAACACCATTATTCGGTGAACTATAACTTCATCGTGAAAGCCGACTCAATCAACCTCGTAAGGCAACAGCCGGAGGAAGTGATGGGGCGGATGATGACGGACACAGTGACCGTTTACCGCCACGACCACCTCGCCGTGGCCGAGATAAGGATATTGCCGACCGATTCGATTGACTCCGTTTGGGTGCAGGTGGCACGCGACCAGGACACCTTCGGATGGCTGCACGAGTCAAGTCTGCTGCTGTCCGCCGTGCCCGCCGACCCCATATCGCAGTTCATCTCGACGTTCTCAGACACCCACTTGCTGATATTCCTCATCGTGATAAGCCTCATATCGGTGGCTTACCTGATGCGCACCATCTTCCGACGGAACGCCAAGATAGTGCACTTTAACGACATCAACTCGTTCTACCCCACCCTGTTGGCCATCATCGTGGCGTCGAGCGCAACGCTTTACGCCAGCATACAGACCTTCGCTCCCGACGCCTGGCAGCACTTTTACTACCATCCCACGCTCAACCCGTTCAACGTACAGCCCATAATCGGGATGTTCCTTGTGTCGGTCTGGGCGATTTTTATCGTGGGACTTGCCGTCATCGACGTCGTGCGCAACGTCCTGCCGGCTGGCGAAACGCTGCTTTACCTTTGCGGACTCGCCGGCGTTTGCGCCGTGAATTACATCGTCTTCAGCATCTCCACACTGTATTTCATCGGCTATCCGATGTTCGCCGCCTACCTTTATTTCGCCCTGCGGATGTACTTCACGCGGTTCCGCTGCGCATACATCTGCGGCAAATGCGGGGCGCGCATGAGCAAGAAAGGGCGGTGTCCGGCGTGCGGGGCGATGAACGAATGAATTAAAGGTGAAAAGGTGAAAAAGTGAGAAGGTGAGACGTTAAGCAACGATTTATGGTTAAAGTATTCTCACCTTCTCACTTTTTCACCTTTTCACCTTTAAAAAATCCACATAAATGATGATTGTACAACCTACGCTTTATTGTTACCTTTGCACCCCGGACAAACAAAGGTAACAACAACCAATGACATATAAAACGCTCTTTATCCTGGCCGGCATTCTGCTGGCGGCAAACGCAAACGCTACGGCCACGCTTCCGATTGGCGAAACCGAGACTTACACCGACAAGGCCGGACTGCTCGACACGTCACGGGTGTACGACCTTGACGAGATTGTCGTAGTGTCACAACCCAAGGAAGTGACAACCCTGCGGCGGCAACCGCTCAGCTCCACCGTGTTGAGCGGACGCGACATAAGCACTCTCGGAACGCACAGCCTGAGCGACATCGCCGCCTACGTGCCGTCGTTCGCCATGCCAGCTTACGGCTCGCGGCTCACTTCGTCGGTATATGTCAGGGGCATAGGGTCGCGCGTTAACAACCCGGCCGTCGGCATTTACGTTGACGGAATACCGCTCGTGAGCAAGAATTCCTACAACTTCCACACTTACCAAATCGACCGCATCGACGTGCTGCGAGGGCCGCAAGGCACGCTGTACGGAATGAACACCGAGGGCGGACTTGTACGCCTGTACTCGAAAAGCCCGATGAAGTACCAAGGCACTGACATAAGCCTCGGCGTCGGAACGCACTTTTACCGAAACATCGAGGCTGCGCATTACATGAAACCAAGCGACAAACTCGCCTTGTCATTCGCCGGTTTTTACAACGGCAGCAACGGATTTTTCCGCAATTCGACCACTGGACGCCGCGCCGACACATCCAACGAGGCGGGCGGAAAGGCGCGCTTGATTTACCAGCCGAACACAAAGCTGACTGCAGACCTTGTCGTAGATTACCAATACTCGCGCCAAGGGGCGTTCCCATACGGCGTTTACGACACGGAGACAAGGCACATAGCCTCCCCCGCGACGAACCGAGACAACAGCTACAAGCGCAACATTCTGAACACGGGCCTCGGCCTGACATACCGCACTGAGGCGTTGGCGTTCAGTTCGCAAACGTCGTACCAGTTCCTGAGAGACTGCATGGAGATGGACCAAGACTATCTGCCGCAAGACTATATGCACCTCGGACAACGACAGCTGATGAACGCCTTGACGCAAGAACTGACGGTAAAAAGCACGCATGAAGGCGCATGGCAGCACACGTCGGGCGTCTACGGGTCTTACCAATGGCTGAAAACGTCGGCGCCGGTGTTCTTCGACGACGATTTCACAGGGCGCATTGCCGGCGGCATACAAAGCTCAATCTACAACGGGATACTGCAATCCATGACTTCGGCAGGAATGCCCGCCGGCATGGCCGAGGCTATGATAGAGCAAGCCGGGGGCGTGTCGGTAGGCGTTGACATGCAAGTGCCGGCGTTGTTCCATACCCCACAGGCCAACATAGGCGTCTACCACGAGTCAAACATCGCAATAACAAGCCGGTTGACGGCAACGCTCGGACTGCGCTACGACTACAACCGGGTGGACATAAGCTATGCTACAAGCGCGGCAATGACGGTGGCGGCCAGCGTAATGGGCGCCCAAGCGGCCAACACGTTAACGTCGTCGCTCAACAACGAGACGCACAACGCATATCACCAACTGCTGCCAAAGGTAGGCCTAAGCTGCACAATCGACGACGACGGCAGCAACATCTACGCCGTGGCAAGCAAGGGATACCGCGCAGGCGGGTACAACATACAGATGTTCTCGGACATACTGCAAGCCGAACTGAACGCCAACTCCGGCATGGCGATGGGCGGAAGCCACGACATAGTGCACACGGCGGAGGACTACGCCAACGTGAACAAGACGATAACCTACAAGCCGGAGGAGAGCTGGAACTATGAAATAGGGGCGCACCTCAACATATTCGACGGCCGCGTGCACGCCGACTTTGCCGCATATTGCATGACAATACGCAACCAGCAGCTGTCGGTAATGGCTGAAGGATACGGTTTCGGACGCATGATGGTGAACGCAGGTCGCAGCCGCAGCCTTGGGTTGGAGGCGGCGTTGCGCGGAAGCGCGTTTGACAACAGGCTCTCATGGGGGGCAACTTACGCCCTGACTTCAGCCAAGTTCACCGAATACAGCGAAACTGACGGCGGCGAAAGCATCGACTACGCCGGCAACTACATCCCTTACGTGCCGCAACACACCCTAAGCCTGCGCGCCGACGTGAGGCTGCCTATCGGCTCAAACGGCGACCGCGCCCTGCTTTTCGGCGCGGACGTAACGGGCCAAGGACGCACGTACTGG
Organism: uncultured Prevotella sp.; assembly: GCA_944320255.1. Classification (GTDB taxonomy): domain Bacteria; phylum Bacteroidota; class Bacteroidia; order Bacteroidales; family Bacteroidaceae; genus Prevotella. The sequence continues at coordinate 7,096 of CALUGU010000047.1, forward strand.
GACGAAGCCAACACGGCCTCGCAACCGTTCTACGCACAACTGGGCCTCCACGCCGGACTGCAATGGGGCAAAACGGCGTTGCGCCTGTGGTGCAAGAACGTGACAAACACCGATTTCGCCACCTTCGCCTTCAGCAGTTCGGCGTCGGGCAAGGAGCTTTGGTTCGCCCAAAAAGGCAACCCCGTACAGGCTGGTATCGACATTCATTTCAGGCTTTGACAAAGCCTTATTAACCTCCTGATTATCAACACATTACCAATTCACGGTCTTTTAGCCTACGATTTGCCGTGAATTACAACGCAAAAGGTCGTCTTTCATCACATGAAAGACGACCTTTTGCAATAACGGCAGTTACCTAAAACGTCGAGTTACGCACGGCTTCGAGCCGCCGACAACAATGTTTCCCAAGCGTCACGCAACGCTGTCATCTTCGGGAACACAAGGTTCGCCCCTTCGTCGGCAAGCTCCTTGTCGGGCAATGGGCCTGTGTTCACGGCGATTGTGAATATCCCCGCGGCCACGGCGGCGCGCACTCCGAGCGGCGCATTCTCAACAACTATTCCCTCGCCCGGCTTTATGCCGGCCTTCTCAAGTCCGCGGAGATACGGTTCAGGGTCGGGTTTGCCATGCTCTACGTCGAAACTCGTAACGATGAGATTAGCGTTTACAAGACCTGAAAATTCTTCTTCGAGCCTCTTGAGCAGGCTCTTTTGCCCGCTGCCCGTCACCACTACGATTTTCAGTCCGTCAGCCTTAATCTTACGCATAAGCTCCTCCACGCCGTCCATCTTCTCCGCCTTGGGACAGGCGCGGAAGGCTTCGGCCTTCTTCTCGTACATCGCCGCCGCCTCGTCGTCAGTCAGCTCCCTGCCCCACTGCCGCCTGGCCAGCAGCTTAATGGTCTCCACCCCGCGCATGCCTTCATACTTATAGGCTTCCTCCGGCGCCATGTCGATGCCGCATTCAGCCATCGACGAATGCCAGCTGCGGGCGTGGTTGGGCATACTGTCGTAAAGTACGCCGTCCATGTCAAAAAGCACGGCCTTGGGCTTAAACGCCTCAAGGCCGTGCTTTTCAATGTATTGGTTGATTTCGTTCTCAAACATTAATTTTACGGTTATGCGGTTTTAGTGTTTCACGGCTGTGCGGTTTTGAGGTTGTACGGTAGTAAAATTGTACGACTGTGATAAAGCCTGCTCCACTACAACCGTAAGACCTCACGACCGTAAAGCCCTATAACCTAAATTAAAACTTTATTTCTCGCTTGCCAGTCGTTCCTTGATGGCCTTGCTCTCTGCCTCGTATCCGGGCTTGTCGAGCAGCGCGAACATATTCTTCTTGTAAGCCTCAACGCCCGGCTGGTTGAACGGATTGACGCCCAAGATGTTGCCGCTGATGCCGCAAGCCTTCTCAAAGAAATAGATAAGCTGGCCTATGTAATACTCGTTAAGCTCTGGAACGCTGATGCGGATGTTAGGCACGCCGCCGTCAACGTGGGCCAGGCGTGTGCCCAGCTCTGCCATCTTGTTCACTTCATCGACACGCTTGCCGGCGAGGAAGTTCAGTCCGTCGAGGTTCTCCTCGTCGTTCGGGAACAGCAATTCGCTGTTAGGCTTCTCAACGCTGATGACCGTTTCGTAGATTGTACGCTCGCCCTGCTGTATCCACTGACCCATGGAGTGCAGGTCGGTAGTGAAGTCGCACGATGCGGGGAATATGCCCTTGTTGTCCTTTCCCTCGCTCTCGCCGTACAACTGCTTCCACCATTCGCTCATAAAGTGCAGCTTAGGCTGGTAGTTCACCATTATTTCAATCTTCTTCCCGGCCTGTGCGTAAAGCCCGTTGCGCACCGCTGCGTAAACGGCGGCAGGGTTCTCCTCGTATGCGACGTCGCTTCCGCACGCCTTCTCCATGTCGGCCGCCCCGGCAACAAGCTGCCTGATGTCAAACCCGGCGCAAGCTATCGGCAGCAAACCTACCGGCGTGAGCACCGAGAAACGTCCGCCAACGTTGTCTGGAATGACGAAAGTCTTGTAGCCTTCCTTGTCGGCTGCGGCACGCGCCGCTCCCTTCTTTGCGTCGGTTACGGCCACGATCACCTTCTTGGCTTCTTCCTTCCCGCGCTGCTCCTCACACTGTTTCTTCAGCAGACGGAACGTCAACGCCGTCTCCGTTGTCGTGCCCGACTTTGATATGTTGATGACTCCGAACTTCTTGTCCTTGAGGTATGCGGTGAGTTCCGACAAGTAATCTTCGCCTATGTTGTTACCGGCGAACAGTATGGCAGGGTTCTTCTTGTCGCCCACGAGCCAAGCGAACGAGTTGCTCAAAGCCTCGATGACGGCGCGCGCTCCCAAATAACTGCCGCCTATTCCGGCAACAACGATGGCCTCGCAGTTGGCTCGAAGCACGTCGGCGCACGCCTGTATCTCCTGCAAGAAGTCAGGAGTGATTGATGAAGGAAGGTGCAGCCATCCCAAGAAATCATTGCCAGGGCAAGTACCCTTTTCAAGAGCGTCCTGGGCTTCTTTTACTTTCGGTTCGTAAGCCTTTACCGTTCCTTCTGCGAGGAACTGCACGGCCTTGGTTACGTCTAATGTGATATTTTTCATTGTTTATAGGTATTATGATCCTTATCTGAAAGAATCGGTTAATAACTTGATTTCTATCTGTGGGGAAATACGTTCGTACAGGATGTTGTAAACAGCGTCGAGTATGGGCATGTTCACGTGGCTGTGGCGGTTGATTTCCTTCATGCACTTCGTCCCGAAATAGCCTTCGGCGATCATTTCCATCTCTATCTGCGCGCTCTTTACGCTGTACCCCTTGCCTATCATGGTGCCGAACGTGCGGTTGCGGGAGAAATTCGAGTAGCCCGTAACGAGCAAGTCGCCGAGGTAAACGGAGTCTGTTATATTCCTGTCAAGCGGGTAAACAGACTTCAGGAAACGCGACATCTCCTGCACGGCGTTGGCCATCAGCACCGCCATGAAGTTGTCGCCATACTTCAGTCCGTTGCATATTCCGGCGGCTATGGCGTAGACATTCTTCAACACCGAGGCGTACTCGATGCCTATTACGTCGCCGCTTATCTTCGTCTTTATATAGTCACAGGCCAGCAACTCGGCGAAAGCCTGCGCCTTGTCACGGTCGCTGCACCCCACGGTGAGGTAAGACAGGCGTTCAAGAGCAACTTCCTCGGCATGCGACGGACCGCCAAGACACGCAAGGTTTTCATACGGAACGTCGTACACCTGATGGAAATACTCCGAGCAAACAAGGTTCTCATCGGGCACAATACCTTTGATGGCAGTCACCACGAACTTGTCTTTTATGCGGGTCTTAAGCCGTTTCAGGTGGTTCTTTATGTAAGCCGAAGGAGTGACGAAGATAAGCGTGTCGTAAGCCTGCACTATCTTGTTGATGTCACTGAAAAACTCAATCTCGCCGATGTTGAAGCGCACGCTTGTCAAGTAAGCGGGATTATGGCCAAGCCTCTGGAAATCTTCGATGCGGTCATCGCGGCGCATATACCAGCCTATGTGGTGCGTATGCTCCACCACAATCTTGGCAATGGCGGTAGCCCAGCTACCTCCACCGATAATCGCTATTCGTCCGCAGTCGTACATTTTAGTCGTAATTGACAATTAAGAATTGATAATTGAAAATTATGATTACCTTCGCCGATCAGCCTGTTTCGTTTTTCAAGCACAAAGGTAATCATAATTTTCAATTATCAATCATGAATTTTCAATTTTGTTTGCAGCTTCTATCCACTTTGCGAACTCGTCTACCTTGGGATTGTCATAGCCCAGTTTGTACTTTTTGTTCACTCCGCAAGCATCCATCTGGAGTTTCTGCGGATTCACTTCCTTTATGTCCGACACAAGGTAATACCCGCACTTGTTAAGCACGGGCACCCACTCTTCGGGCACTCCGAGGGCTTTCCACTCCTCCACGCTGCTCTTGGGGGCTTTCTTTTCGGGTCGCATCTGTGGGAAGAAGAGCACCTCCTGGATATATGTCTTGCCCGTCATGAGCATCACGAGGCGGTCGATACCGATACCGATGCCGCTCGTCGGCGGCATACCGTACTGCAAGGCACGCAGGAAGTCCTGGTCGATTATCATTGCCTCGTCGTCGCCCTTGTCGGCAAGGCGCATCTGTTCCTTGAAGCGTTCCTCCTGGTCGATGGGGTCATTAAGCTCCGAATAAGCGTTGGCAAGCTCCTTACCGTTCACCATCAGCTCGAAACGCTCGGTCAACCCCGGCTTTGAGCGGTGCATCTTCGTCAGCGGAGACATCTCCACGGGATAGTCCGTGATGAACGTGGGCTGGATGAACGTGCCCTCGCAGAACTCCCCGAATATTTCGTCTATGAGCTTTCCCTTGCCCATCGTGTCATCAATCTCCATATTGAGTTTCTTGCACACCTCGCGGATTTGTGCCTCGTCCATGCCCGTCAGGTCGTAGCCCGTCTTTTCCTTAATGGCTTCGAGGATGGGCAAGCGGCGGTAAGGAGCCTTGAAACTTACGATGTTGCCGTCTATTTCACGTTCAGGCTTGCCATTAACGGCGATGCAGACTGTTTCGAGCAATTTCTCGGTGAACGACATCATCCAGTTGTAGTCCTTGTACTGCACGTACAGTTCCATGCAGGTGAACTCAGGGTTGTGGTTGCGGTCCATACCTTCGTTGCGGAAGTTCTTGCCGATTTCGTACACACCCTCAAATCCGCCTACAATCAGCCTCTTCAGGTAAAGCTCCGTGGCAATGCGCATGTACATGTCTGTGTCAAGCGCGTTGAAGTGCGTTATGAATGGCCTTGCGCTTGCGCCTCCGGCTATGTTTTGCAACGTCGGTGTCTCCACCTCGGTGTATCCGGCATCGTCAAGCACTCGGCGTATTGTCCTGATAACCGTGGCACGCTGAAGGAAAGTATCTTTAACGCCCTCGTTCACCACGAGGTCAACGTATCTCTGGCGATAGCGCAGCTCCGGGTCGTCAAACTTGTCGTAAGCCACACCGTCCTTGTATTTCACTATCGGCAGCGGCCTGAGACTCTTCGAGAGCAGCGTCAGGCTCTGTGCGTGTACGCTGATTTCGCCCGTCTGCGTGCGGAACACAAAACCCTTCACGCCGACAAAGTCGCCTATGTCAAGCAATTTCTTGAAAACCTTGTTATATAATTCCTTGTCCTCGCCCGGGCAAATGTCGTCACGCGTTATGTAAACCTGTATCCTGCCCTTCGAGTCCTGAAGCTCGGCGAAAGCCGCCTTGCCCATCACGCGGCGGCTCATCATACGCCCGGCGATGCACACCTCACGGCGCGGCTCGTCGTCTTTAAAACCGTCCTTGATGTCAGTTGAGAATGCGTTTGTTGGATACTCTGCCGCAGGGTACGGGTCGATGCCCATCGCGCGCAGTTCGTCGAGACTTTGGCGTCTGCCAATTTCCTGTTCACTCAGTTCTAAAACGTTCATATTGTAGATTATACCTTTTTCCTATATGCTAAAAAAACGTAACTTTCCGCCTCTGCATAACACGCACGGCACAACCCATAGCCGCCGCATTCCACAAGGGCGCAGCTTATTTCTTGCAAAAATACAAATAATCACCGACATAGACGAACGATTAAGGAAGATTAATGTATTTCAGCGTCCAAACGGCCGCCCGCACTCCGGCAAACAGCCATAAATCCCTAACAAACACACACTGCAACCACATTACAGTTTACGGTCCATAACCACCCTTTTTGTAAAAGGTGGCATTTTACCTTGCAAAAGGCCTCCTCTTACAGCATAAAAGGCCATCTCTTACATTGCAAAACATGCCCTTTTGATTTTTATCCGTTTTAAAGATGGTTTTCTATAAAAAGTTATGTATATTTGCATACACTAATAAATAAAACTGAATGTATAATCTTTAAATTTTGAACAAGACAAAGACAGACGCAATAAACAACGATGCCTGGGATGCATAACTGGCTGCCGGCCACACTGCCATAGGTGGCATATCGCCAATGTACAGACAAGGCATACAGACATAAAGAATTAACATAATATTGGGCTTTTGGCTCTTGTCCTTACATCATGTGAATACCGCCAAACATTCACCATTTAATCCGAGGACAAGCAGACTGAAGGTTCACGCCCTGATAGGCGTGAACTATTCTATGCTTGCAGGATTAAAGGTAACTTGGCGGTAACCGACATGATAAAGTAAGCAGAAGAATGGTTAACGCCTTTTTTCGTATCCATAAAATCCTTATTATATGAAAAAGACAAACAAGCGCTTTACTCCCGAACATATAACGGAACTGTCACGATGTGAGATTTTCGTGTTCGGTACCGACCTTGAAGGCCACCACCACGGCGGCGCAGCCCGCACGGCGCATGATAAATTCGGGGCTGAATGGGGTGTATCCGACGGCCCGACAGGACAATGTTATGCGATACCGACAACATTCAAGGACATCGAATGCATCAGGCCATACGCGGAGAAGTTCATAGAATATGCCAAGGCGCATCCGCTGAACAGATTCTTGCTTACACGCGTGGGGTGTGGAACAGCAGGATTCAAGGACATAGACATGGCACAAATATTCCAGGACTGCATAGATGTAGACAACATATCAATACCTCATGAATGGCAGGCCGGCATGCTGATTGACGTCACTCTAGGATTGAAAACGCCCAAAGGCAGGGAAGATGCGCCAAGAGTAATAACAGACCAAACGCTGGAACACCTCTGCCGGAAGTATCTATACCAAACCGGCTCAGGAATCACAGGCAAGCTGCCACACGTAAAAGTGAGGTACGTTTTGGGAAGGAACAAATTTGGCTACGCTTCGCTTGGAGACATATTTTTCAATAACGGACGTTTTTACGTATGGGACACTGACGATAAGTGGGTAGAAAAACACGAACAAGAAGTAGTGCTCGACACTTTTGGCGACGAATGCGTCGACCGTGGTTACGCACACAAGGCTATCTTTGCAGGCGTGAGAACCGGCTACAGGGACAGTGAAGGCAGCGACATTTACACCGGCGACGTAATCTGTTTAGACAGTGATAACGGTGGCATCCCCTACAATATAGCCCTTGGCACACTTGGCAATGGTGAACACGGCGGCGAATATGCTTTCATGCTTGACAACCATTCGTTGCTACTTAAGGACTGTTTCCGTAAGGGAATAAAGCTGACAAGGGTCGGCACGGTGTTCTTTCAACTTGACAACAATGTCCCACCAATTACCGTAGCAAGGCGTGCTTACTCATTCAACATGAGCCGCACGGATGAAGACATCGTGCTCATGTCAAGATACACACCCAACTTTGACCAAGAAGAATGGAAATATAAGGCACTTGAACTAATCGGTGCAGAGTTTAATTGGAACATATAAAATCATGAACAACCTTTATTGTTACAAAATGACTTGGGACTCGGAATTCGCCCCAAATCCACATCACGGAGTATTAACCTTGGCAAACTGCAAACCTGTAATCCGCAAATGCGCCAAAGTGGGCGACTGGATTTCCGGATGGACGGCTACCGTAATGCATGACAAGAACGGTAAAATACACAGATTTGTCAATGGAGAAGAAAAGCTGGTTTACCTTGCCAGGATAACAAAGAAAATCACCTACGACGAGTATTGGATGGAATACCCGCAGAAACGCCCACAACCCATAAGTCAGCAAGACGGCAATATGCCCGTCCACTGTTCAGTGAACACAAAATACGACAGTGGCGACAACATTTACGAACCTAAGGGCAACGGGGTTTACATACAGCATGAAAACAGCTCGCACAAACCAGGTGACATGCAACATGACCTTAGCGGCATATATGTTTTGGTTTGTGATGAATTCTATTATTTCGGCATAAACAATCCTTTAGAAGTGGACATGCCCTTCAGGATACCACGCTGGAAAAAGGTAGGACTTGACGAAACCCAACTTATCAAGTTGGTAACTTCAAAATATAAACCAGGCATAATAAAACCGGAAAAATGAAAATAATATTAAGTAGGAAAGGATTCGACTCGGCTGCAGGCGGCCAACCGAGTCCGATAATGCCCGACGGGACATTGCTGTCATTGCCTATACCAGATCCCGATGACCGATATAACACGTTCTCTAACTTACATTGGAATGGACTAAGCTATTATGAAATAATAAAATCACTTAACCCCAAAACATCAATAACTCCCGAATGTCACTGTCACCTCGATCCTGACATACGCAAGGAAGCAAGGGACAGGCAGACAGGATGGCTACCTGCGTTCGGGCAGTTAGGTTCATCCCTTTCAGTATTAAGGAACAACGGCGTATCGGTTGGTGACTTATTCCTGTTTTTCGGATGGTTCAGGGAAACCGAATTTATCGACGGGACGCTGCGGTATAAGCACGCAGGAAGAGATCTGCACGTAATATACGGCTATATGCAAATAGGCCGGATAATCGAACATAGGGAAGACGTTCCGCATTGGTTGACTGAACATCCACATACAGCTTATGAAGACAGCTGGGACAAAGGCCGTAATGCCATATTCCTGCCGACAAACGAGTTGTCTATATTGCCTGGCAAAGCCGGATGCGACCCACTCGGCTACCGGACAGACAGAGTGCTGACAATGGACGGTCAACCACGCGGACGCTGGCATCTACCACCGTTTTTCAAGAAGGTAGAGATAACATACCACCCTTCACCTTGGAAAGACGGATACTTCCAATCGGCAGGACGTGGACAAGAGTTTGTCATGGATGCCATACCTGAAATTGTCGATTGGGCGAAAGGTATAATAGCCTAAGCCGGTCAAACCTCGACTTTACAGCCAATGATGAGCAATGTATCAAACACCCCAAAAGCGTAAAGAATGGCTTGTCATTTGCAACTTTATCACCTAAATCTACAATAGAAAGGCCCTGTCATACCCCAATATGTAAAGTTTGACAGGGCCTTTTATTCTTTGATTTTGCATTCTGTACCTTTCAGTGGCATGTGATTAAGTTTTAGCGTATCCACATTTTATCTTAACGGCAACCACCCAACAATTATCTATAAATAAAGTACCGGCAGTTCCTTCCCTGCGCATACTTCTCGAAAAGGCTGATAAGATACTCGGCATTAGCCTTCACCTGCGACTCGTTGCCGTCGTAGCCATTTATTAAAACAAGGACGCGGCGGGTGTCGATGCTGATTTTCGTGCGCTCGTTGTCGCTCGTAGGAGTGCCCACTCCGCCAAGAGCATCGCGGTAAACGGGCAGTCCGGCGATGTTGATTGCGCCACGACCAATGCCCTCGTAAGGCTCATCCTCGCGGCCGATGCCGAGAGTCAGCGTGTCGCCGACGAACTTGTCGGCGTCGAACCCGCCAATGCTGTAACCGTAGGCAATGCTCGCAAGGTTGACCAAATCTACCAACGTGTCGATTTGATAGAGCCGTTTGCCTTGCAGCATACGCCTCATTAGGGCCTCCGCCGCAGGGCGGTAGCGGCTGGGGTCTTTGCCGCACGCACGGTAGACGCGGCGCGTGGCCTCTATGCCGGGTATCTGCTTGATGGTCTCCGTGGTGTATCCTGCACGGTACTTCTCGCCCAAAGCCTCTATTTCAGCCCATAGCTCGGTACTGTATTCGCTGTTGACAACCTCGGCCTCAACCGCCGCGCCAACGAAGCCGGGGCACACTTGCTCGATTTCCTGTGATACTATAACGTTCATTTTCTTATAACTTTTTTGAATGTCCGCAAAGCTCCCATTCATCAGTAGCTAAAGACAAATGTCTTTTTCTTTAGGAGTTAAGGAGTTATGAAGTAAAGGAGTTAAGACAATAGCCTTTTTCATCACCTCCCCTCCCCTTGGGGAGGTTGGGAGGGGGCTGCCTTTTTCATCACCTCCCCTCCCCTTGGGGAGGTTGGGAGGGGCTGCCTTTTTCATCAATTCCCCTCCCCTTGGGGAGGTTGGGAAGGGCTGCCTTTTTCATCAACTTCCCTCCCCTTGGGGAGGTTGGGAGGGGCTTCGGGGAGGTCGGGATGGGGCTGGTTCTTTGCGAACATTCATTTAACTTTTACTTGCCAAACATGGCGTTATATTGTCTTATCGATGGCAAATTTACACTTCTTTTTTCAATTTGGCACAAATTAGGCATTGTATTTAAGCAGCTTTCATATATCTTTGCAGAAGATAAGCTGCATTCGAGAAATTGAAAACAAGTTTTCTTTCCGCTCGTTTGCATTATCTTTGCAGAAACAAATTCATGCAAAAGGCATTTTAAACGAACGTTATGACCATAGACGAGAAACAACGGATATTGCAGCTCAGGAAGAAGCTGAACGAACACAACTATAAGTATTACGTGCTGAACCAGCCCACAATCAGCGACCAAGACTTTGACTTCATGATGCACGAGCTTCAGGATCTTGAAGCACGGCATCCCGAAATGGCCGACCCGACGTCGCCTACGCAGCGCGTGGGCAGCGATGTCAGCACGGAATTCAAGCAAGTGGCACACAAATACCCGATGCTTTCGCTTGCCAATACGTACAGCGAACAGGACGTGGCCGACTTCTACAACAGCGTTAAGAAAGGCCTCGGCGGTGAGGATTTCGAGATTTGCTGCGAGATGAAATATGACGGACTGTCTATTTCACTGACCTACGTTGACGGACGGCTCGTACAGGGCGTGACGCGAGGCGACGGCGTGCACGGCGACGACGTTACGGCAAACGTGCGCACAATACGCTCAATACCGCTCGTGCTCAAGGACGGCGACTGGCCCCGCGAGTTTGAAATACGCGGCGAAATACTGTTGCCATGGAAAGAGTTTGAACGGCTCAACGCGCAGCGCGAGGCAGCCGAGGAACCGCTGTTCGCCAACCCGCGCAACGCAGCCAGCGGCACGCTGAAAAGCCTGAACCCTGCCGTGGCTGCCGAACGCCACCTTGACGCTTACCTATATTACCTGCTCGGCGACAGCATAGAGGGCGACGGCCACTACGAGAACCTGATGAGGGCAAAGGCGTGGGGCTTCAAAATCAGCGACGGTATGCGTAAAGTAAAGACGCTACAGGAAATTTACGACTTCATAAACTACTGGGATACGGAACGCAAAAACCTGCCAGTGGCTACGGACGGCATCGTGCTGAAAGTCAATTCGCTGCGCCAGCAGCGCGCCTTGGGCTACACGGCAAAGAGTCCGCGCTGGGCCATAGCCTACAAGTTCAAGGCCGAACGCGAGTGCACAAGGCTCAACGAGGTTACTTACCAGGTAGGACGTACGGGACAGATAACACCTGTGGCCAATATGGAGCCGGTGCAGCTGGCGGGCACGACAGTACGCCGCGCCACGCTGAACAACGAGGATTTCATCCGCAGCCTTGACCTGCACGAGGGCGATTACGTATATGTGGAGAAAGGCGGCGAGATAATCCCGAAGATTGTCGGCGTTGACACGTCGCGCCGACAAGCGGACGCACGCCCGGTGGAGTTCATCACGCATTGCCCGGAATGCGGGGCGGAGCTTGTGCGCTACGAGGGCGAGGCGGCACATTATTGTCCCAACGATGCCGGATGCCCACCGCAGATAAAGGGGCGCATAGAGCATTTCATATCGAGAAAGGCGATGAACATCGACAGCCTCGGTCCGGAGACGGTGGACGAATACTATCGTCGCGGACTCATCCACAACGTGGCCGACCTGTACGACATCCGCGTCGAGCAAATCAACGGCGACGGCAGCCGTCAGAAGTCGGCGCAAAAGGTTGTCGATGGCATAGCGGCCTCGCGCCAAGTGCCGTTCGAGCGAGTGGTGTTCGCCCTCGGCATACGTTTTGTCGGCGAAACGTCGGCGCGCCTGCTGGCCCGCAAGTTCAAGAACATCGACGCCTTGGCCAACGCCTCGTTACAAGAACTTATGGACGTTGACGGCATCGGCGAGGTGATAGCAAAGAGCGTAATCACGTATTTCCACAATCCCGCCAACATTGAGATAGTAAACCGTCTACGCGCTTACGGACTGCAAATGCAGCTGAGCGACGAGCAGATGCAAGCGCAGGGTACGAAGCTCGCTGGCAAGAGCATCGTCATCAGCGGCGTGTTCGCCCGCCACAGCCGCGACGAATACAAGCGGATAATCGAGGAAAACGGCGGCAAGAACGTCGGCAGCATCAGCGGCAAGACGTCCTTCATACTCGCCGGCGACAACATGGGGCCGTCGAAACTCCAGAAGGCGGAAAAACTCGGAGTACCCATCGTTGACGAGGACACATTCTTGAAGATGATAGAATAATCTTAATTAATTTTGCAAATTCATATAAACATATAAACTCGTTAATTTAACTATGCATAATATAATTTGTTTTGAAACAGAATGGCTATATAACAGCCACAAAGGTAATCAGTTTAAACTTGAAACAAAGTCACTTTTGGATTGTTTGAGTAATTTCTATAATTGTAACATCATACATAGACATATTTTGTTGAAAGAAAATTTGCAATATTATTTGGATTATTTCACTAAAGACAAACGTAAATTCAGCAAATACGACATCGTTTATTTTGCGTGTCATGGAAGAAGTCATACAATATCTTTGGAAGGGAAAGATGATGATATAGATTTGATAGAACTTGCTAATATAAATAAGGATTTTTTTGCCAACAAGATTGTTCATTTCAGTTCATGTCAGACATTAGCTAACGACAAAGTGGCATTAAAATTTAAACAGCAAACCGGAGCCAAATTAGTAACTGGCTACAAATCATCTGTAGATGCGATGAGGTCGGCAATTGCGGACTTGGCGTATTTCAATGAGCTTATGCACATTAAGAACGTAGGCGTAATTCTCAACGATACCAGCAATTTCCGTAAAACATACAATTCTCTATTAGAAGAACTTAAATTCCAAGCAGTATGACTTTATTACTAATTAAACGTATCTTCAATTATTTCTAATTATTGGTGTTCGGTAAAAATCAATTCATACAAATAAATTGCATAGTTGAAAATAAATTCGTTATTTTGTAAACGAATATAAGCTGACGGTATGAAATCATTATATATAAAAAACTTCAGAAACCTGACGGACTTGTCATTGGAAGGGCTAAAGAAGGTCAATCTTATTGTAGGCCGCAACAATGCTGGCAAGTCTTCACTATTGGAAGCCATCTCTATCTACCTGTCAAATGGCAGTGAAGATGGATTGAAAAACGTATTGGCTTGCAGGGGGGAATTGGTTAACACAAACGCACTTGACGAAAACGCAGACATAAAAAGAATTATGACGGCGCAGTATTCGTCTTTGTTTTATGGGAGGAATACGACATTTACTAAAAACAATGTCTTTTCCATTGGTGAAAAGGATGACACCTTGGAGTTTAGATTGATACGCATAGGTGAGATTTCTGATTCAACAAACAACAAAAGCAAACTGAACAGAAACATTATAGCTTATACCGACGACGAAACAGACGTGCCTTTTTCCGTCCAATACATCGGAGACGGACTTGGTGTGTACGGGCCGTCGGGCATTAGAAACGTCATACGCTTCACGGCACACGGCACAAACCGTCCGACTAATGAAAAGCAACACTTTGAATATGTTTTAACACGTGACTTTATGTTACGTTATAACGTAACGCTGTTTGACAAAATCGCAATGTCAGACAAGGAAAAGTATGTATTGGAGGCGTTGCGGATCATTGAACCAAACGTAGACGGGCTGAACTTCCTGAACGAGTCAGACTACTCTAACCACCGCATCCCATTCGTCACACTGAAAGGTGCCGGCGAACGCTTAAGATTAACGTCAATGGGCGACGGCATCAACCGCATATTAACAGTAATATTGGCGTTGGTGAATTGCAAGGATGGAGTTTTCCTGCTTGACGAATTTGAAACAGGACTTCATTACACCGTGCAACAACAATTATGGCAAATGATATTCAAGCTTGCGGATATGCTTAACATACAGGTTTTCGCAACTTCACACAGCCGCGACTGCATTGACAGTTTTGTTTCAGCCAACAATGACGGTAAAGGTCAGATTATCCGTTTGGATAAGCGTGGCGATAATGTCGTTGCCGTCAACTATGACAATGAAGATGAAATGCAGTTCATAACAGAACACGGAGTTGAAATCAGATGATTATGAGCAAGAAGAAAAACCTGCCATTTGTTTTGCTTGTAGAAGGGAACAACGATTTTCACGTCGTATGTGCTTTATGCCAGCATTATAATATAAAAGAAAACTTCGATGTGATACCAAACAATGGTATTGACACTGCGGTAAGAAAATTTGAAGTCGCACTAAAAAACCCTTCCGCATACCGCAAGATAGGTATTGTAGTTGACGCTGACAATAATGCTGATAGCAGATGGCAACAATTATTGTCAATCTTGAAAAACACAGGCAAATATGAATGTGAGAGTTTGGAATTACCAGTATCGGGCCTGATATTAAAACCTAAAGAGGATTTTGACTCTACCGTCGGTATTTGGATAATGCCAGATAATGTAAATAAAGGCATGATTGAGGATTTTGCATTAAGCATGATAGAAGAAAACGACAAACTGCTTGAAAAGGCTGAATTTTCATTATGCGAATTGGAAAAAGACGGATTGCAAAGATACAAAGATGTTCATCGCTCGAAAGCAAAAATTCACACATACTTGGCTTGGCAGGATGAACCTGGAAAACCCATAGGTCAATCGATCACTGCAAAAGTCTTAAAACCAGAAAGCAAAACTGCTAAGGTTTTTGCAAAATGGTTGGAACAATTATTTGATTAAAATCATAAATAATAAAAGAAAAGCGCCGCTGCCCATAAATAAGGCAGTGACGCTTTTTTCACCTTAGTTTATTTCTGTTGTAGTGCGGCGTTACACGCATATTGAAATAAATCATCGAGACAAGGCAAAGCACGGAGCCGATGAGGTAAACCATATAGAACGTGAAGTGCTGGGCTATGATGCCGCTCGTGGCGATGCCTATGCCTATGCCGACGTCCCACGCCGTGAGGTAGGTGCTGGTGGCGGTGGCGCGCTGGTTGTTAGG
>CALUGU010000048.1 GCA_944320255.1 uncultured Prevotella sp.
TGGGCGAAGCACGTTCCGGCCGACCACATAATCAACGGCAGCAAGCACGACAACTTCTGGGAGATGGGCGACACGGGTCCGTGCGGCCCTTGCTCGGAGATACACTTGGACTCGCGCACGCCTGAGGAGAAGGCCAAGGTGCCGGGCCGCGAACTGGTGAACAAGGACGACCCGCAGGTGATCGAGATATGGAACTTGGTGTTCATGCAGTATAACCGCAAGGCCGACGGCTCGCTTGAGAAGCTCTCTATGAACGTCATAGACACGGGCATGGGCTTCGAGCGGTTGGTGCGCGCCCTGCAAGGCAAGCACTCCAACTATGACACTGACATCTTCCAGCCCGTCATCAAGGAGATTTCAAGGCTTTCAGGCATGGACTACGGCAAGGACGAGAAGACCGACGTGGCCATGCGCGTGGTGGCCGACCACCTGCGCGCCGTGGCGTTCTCCATAGCCGACGGCCAGCTGCCGGGCAACGCCAAGGCGGGCTACGTAATCCGCCGCATACTGCGCCGCGCCGTGCGTTACGCCTACACGTTCCTCGGACAGAAAGAGGCCTTTATGTTCAAGCTCGTGCCCGTGCTCGTCAACGAGATGGGCGGTGCTTATCCCGAACTGGCCGCGCAGCGCGAACTGATAACCCACGTGATGAAGGAAGAGGAAGACTCGTTCCTCCGCACGCTGGCCAACGGCATCACGATGCTTACCGAGGCCATGGACGAAGTTAAGCGCAACGGCAAGACGGAGCTTGACGGCGCACGGGCGTTCCGCCTGTTTGACACTTACGGTTTCCCCCTCGACCTCACCGAGCTGATATGCCGCGAGAACGAACTGACCGTTGACGAGAAACAGTTTGACGAGGAGATGCAGAAACAGAAGGCGCGCGCACGCAACGCCGCAGCCGTGGAAAACAGCGACTGGACGGAGCTGCGCCAGGGCGAACAGGAGTTCGTCGGCTACGACTTCACCGAATATGAATGCCACATACTGCGCTACCGCAAGGTTACGCAGAAGAAATCAACCTTCTACGAGCTTGTGCTCGACCATACGCCTTTCTACGGCGAGATGGGCGGCCAGGTGGGCGACTGCGGCGTGCTGGTGAGCGAAAACGAGACGGTGAACATCATCGACACAAAGAGAGAGAACAACCAGTCGATACATATAGTAAAAGAGCTGCCCAAACAGCCCGACGCCGACTTCATGGCTTGCGTGGACACTGACAAGCGCGAGGCCAGCGCGGCCAACCACACGGCCACCCACCTGCTGGACTACGCCCTGAAACAGGTGCTCGGCGAACACGTGGAGCAGAAGGGTTCGTTCGTTTCTGCTGACACGTTGCGCTTCGACTTCTCACACTTCCAGAAGATGAGCGACGAGGAGATACGCCGCGTAGAGCAGCTCGTCAACGACATGATACGCCAGGACATACCCCTCGACGAGCACCGCGACACGCCCATCGAGGAGGCGAAGAAGATGGGCGCCGTAGCGCTTTTCGGTGAGAAGTACGGCGACAAGGTGCGCGTGGTGCGCTTCGGGCCGAGCGTCGAGTTCTGCGGCGGCATCCACGCCCGCTCAACCGGCCGCATCGGGATGTTCAAGATTATATCAGAGAGCAGCGTGGCAGCCGGCATACGCCGCATCGAGGCCAAGACCGGACGCGAGTGCGAACAGCTGCTCTATAACCTCGAAGACATGATGAAAGGCATAAAGGCACTGTTCAACAACGCTAAAGACCTGAAGGGCGTCATCGAGAAATACATCGAGGAGCACGACACGATGAAGAAGCGCATCGAGCAATACCAGGCCGAGGCTGTAGAGCGCACAAAAGACAAACTCATTTCGCAGGCGCGCCAAATTAACGGCGTAACCGTCGTGACTGCCGTGATACCGATGAAACAGGAGGCGGCAAAAGACCTCGTGTTCAAGGTTCGCGCAGCCGTGCCGGAGCATCTGCTCTGCGTCGTGGGCAGCGTTTACGAAGACCGCCCCACCCTCAGCGTAATGATCAGCGACGACCTCGTGGCCGACCACGCCCTCAACGCCGGCAAAATGGTGCGCGAGGCGGCCAAACTGATACAGGGAGGAGGCGGCGGACAGCCCCACTTCGCCACCGCAGGCGGCAAGAACGCCGACGGACTGTCGGCCGCAGTGGACAAGGTTGTCGAACTTGCGAACATATAATATCAGCAAACGAGTAACGAGTTACAAGCAGACAAGAGACAATTCATAAGCAAACAAGGGACGAGCAGACAAGCAAACAAGGGGATTACCCTTGCCGCTTGTCTGCTCGTTTTTTTGTAACTTTAAACTCGTCTGCTTGCAACTCGTCACTCGTCTCCGTCCGTTACCTGTCTGCTAAAAAAGCAACCAGACAAGCACGAAAATACACCAAACAAGCACACAAGCCTACAGAATACGCCATTTAACGGACAAAGCCGTTTGCCGCTGTCGGCAAATAAAGTTATCTTTGCATCAGCAAACGCAAGAAACACTATAAGCCCAAGCCTTATGAGAGGACGGAGAGCAACCAAGAAGCATGACGGAACCTTGGAAATAGGCGCGATAATAAAGGCGAAACTGAGGGAAAACAACCGCTCGGTGGTGTGGCTTGCGGAACAGCTGGAATGCAGCCGGACCAACATCTACAAGATGTTCAACAAGCACGCAATCAACACAAACGAACTATTGAAGATTTCAAAAGCATTGAATTTCGACTTCTTCAGGCTTTACAGTGAATATCTGAACAAGCAGACAAGACGCGACTCTTAAACTATCTGCATAAAGGCAAAACGCCAACGACAGGCTCAACGCTCACCCAAAAGGGACATTGAAGCGGTGAGCCTGTCGTATGTTTCACGCTTGACGACACGCCCGCGAGGCGTCCTGACGACCGGAAAGTCGGCAAAATAATCGTCGTCAGACAAATACCAAGAATATGACTTTACGCCCGATGAACGGCCTACGGCGCGGTTCACGGCTCCGACATACCGCCTGCCGACGACTGAAAGGAGGCATTTGCCGCTGCTCATGACTACGGCAAGCACCACCCTTTGCCGCCGTTTACGCTCCCGGACGGCCTTTTCCGCGCCCGACATCTTAGCTGAAACCGTCACGTTCCAGCCTTCGGCGTTAATCTCTGACATCTTCTTACGGAACTCCACGCCGTGCGGCGAGGTGTCGATAAGTTCTTCCGACACGACGTAAAGGTGTATCATCTCGTGCAAGAGCACGTTCTTGAAGTGGCGTTCGTCGGCGTCATAATAGTTGCTTACACGCAAGACGTAACCACACGGACGCCTTGTGAACAGTCTGCCTTGCCACTTCCACGAGAGCGTTCCGAGGCGTGTGCGCGACCTGCCGACGGCAAACTTCGGCACAGGCAGCCCGCCGCCGAAGTACGCTTCGTTGAAAGACGCGAACCATTCCTCCAGCTGTCTTATGTCAACTTGCATCCTACTTTACGTCAATTTACATCTTTACGACTGATGCACAACTATGGGAAACGGGGCGCGATGCGCCCCGTTTCGCTTATCCGTTTACCGTTCCGCCTTGTCAGAGATGGCCCGCATTATCTGCGCTTCTATCTCCTCGCAAAGTTCCGGGTTGTCTTTCAGCAGCGTCTTTGTGGCGTCTCGACCCTGGGCGAGCTTGCTTCCCTGGTAAGAGAACCACGAACCGCTCTTTTGTATGATGCCATACTCGACGCCGAGGTCTACCAGTTCGCCCACCTTTGATATTCCCTCGCCGAACGTTATCTCAAATTCAGCCTTGCGGAAAGGCGGCGCAACCTTGTTCTTAACAACCTTGACGCGCACCTGGTTGCCGATAACCTGGTCGCCGTCCTTGATGCTTGTCACGCGGCGGATGTCGAGACGCACGCTGGAATAGAACTTCAGGGCGTTGCCGCCGGTAGTTGTCTCAGGGTTGCCGAACATCACGCCGATCTTCTCACGCAGCTGGTTGATGAATATGCACGTTGTGTTGGTCTTGCTGATGGTTGACGTCAGCTTGCGCAAAGCCTGGCTCATGAGGCGCGCCTGCAAGCCAACCTTGTTGTCGCCCATGTCGCCTTCAATCTCGGCTTTAGGCGTAAGAGCCGCCACGGAGTCAACCACGAGGATGTCGATGGCCGACGAACGGATGAGCTGGTCGGCTATCTCAAGGGCCTGCTCGCCGTTGTCGGGCTGTGAGATAAGCAGGTTCTCGACGTCAACGCCCAGTTTTGCGGCATAGAAACGGTCGAAGGCGTGCTCCGCGTCGATGAAAGCAGCTATGCCGCCGGCCTTCTGCGCCTCGGCTATGGCGTGTATGGCGAGCGTCGTCTTGCCGCTACTCTCCGGGCCGTAGATTTCGATTATGCGGCCGCGCGGGTATCCGCCAACGCCGAGGGCGGCGTTAAGGCCTATGCTGCCGGTGGGTATCACGTCAACGGCTTCGACCTCCTCGTCTCCGAGTTTCATAATCGAGCCTTTGCCAAAGTCTTTCTCTATCTTCGCCATCGCAGCCTGGAGGGCTTTCAGCTTGCCTTCCTGGCTGCTCGTTTCCGCTGCGTTGTCTTTGTCTTTTGCCATATTAAGAAGTTAAAGAAGTTATAGAAGTTAAAGGAGTTAAAGACAATACCGTCGTAGCTCCACATCCTTCCAATTATGAATTGTGCATTATGAATTATGAATTAATTAAAGTTCCAGGTCGCCGTCGAACACTTCGTGCCAGGGCAGTCCTTGCTTGTTGAGCTGCTCCATGAACGGGTCCGGGTCGAATTCCTCGACGTTCCACACGCCGGGCTTGCGCCACAGGCCCTTGAAGAACATCATAGCGCCGATCATCGCGGGCACGCCCGTGGTGTAGCTTACGCCCTGCATCCCTGTCTCGCGGTACGCTTCCTGGTGCTTGCAGTTGTTATATATATAATAGGTATGCTCCTTGCCGTCCTTCAGTCCGCGTATGCGGCAGCCTATGCTGGTCTCGCCGTCGTAGTTCTCGCCGAGGTCTTGCGGGTTGGGAAGCACCGCCTTGAGGAACTGCAAGGGGACGATTTTCACCTTGACTGCCTTTCCCGAACCGTCGGCGAGCGGCGCCTCATACTCAATTTCGTCGATGCGCGACATGCCGATGTTCTGTATTACGTCAAGGTAAGTGAGATATTGCTGGCCGAAGGTCATCCAGAAACGAGCCTGCTTTATCGTCGGATAGTTCTTCACGAGGCTTTCAAGCTCCTCGTGGTGCATGAGGTAACTCTCGCGCGGGCCTATGTTCGGGTAAGTCAAAGCCTTGTGTACGGCGAGCGGCTCGGTCTCTATCCACTGCCCGTCCTTGTAGTAAAGGCCCTTCTGGGTGATTTCGCGGATGTTGATTTCGGGGTTGAAGTTGGTGGCGAACGCCTTGTGGTGGTTGCCGGCGTTGCAGTCAACTATGTCGAGATACTGTATCTCGTCGAAGTGGTGTTTGGCCGCGTAAGCCGTGTAAATGCCGCTCACGCCGGGGTCGAAGCCGCATCCCAGTATGGCGGTAAGCCCGGCCTGCTCGAAGCGTTCCTTGTAAGCCCACTGCCACGAGTACTCGAAGTGGGCCTCGTCCTTAGGCTCGTAGTTGGCCGTGTCGAGGTAGTTGCACCCGCAAGCGAGGCACGCGTCCATGATGGTAAGGTCTTGGTAAGGCAGCGCGAGGTTGACAACCAGCTCCGGCTTGTAGTCGTTGAACAGGGCATTTAGCTGCTCCACGTCGTCGGCGTCAACCTGCGCCGTGCGTATGGGCATGTCTATCCCGGCCTTGTGTATGGCGTCAACTATCTGGTCGCACTTCTCCTTACGGCGGCTTGCTATCATAAATTCAGTAAACACGTCGGCGTTCTTGGCTATCTTGAACGCTGCCACAGTGGCCACGCCACCTGCGCCAATCATCAATACTTTTCCCATTGTCGTGATATTTTTTGAAGCCTCTCCTCACCTCCCCAGTGTGAATAAGCAGGCTACCTGTCGGTCATTGTTTATGTTTAATCGCGCCCCTCCCCACGGGGAGGATGGGTGGGGGCTTCTACTTCAGTTCTTCCGCGCGTATGCCGAGGGCGCTCATCAGCGAGTAGCCGAGGATTTCCTGGCGGAAGTTACCGCCCGGCATAGGCTGCATGGCGAACACGGTGACGCGCTTGTCGTCATCGACGAAGCGCAACGCCTGGCGCACGCGGTCGTACATCCGTTCAGCGTCGGGCACCACCATGACGCGCTTCACCTCCTTGCGCCGGCACACTGCGGTCAGTATGTCGTCGAGGAAATCTTCCTTGCTCACGAGGTTTTCCACGGGCAACGAGCTTATCGAGAACTCGCCGAGGTTGTCCCTGAAGGCCTTGCCGTCAAGCTCCGCGGCATGGTCTGACGGCGCGAAGTTGTCCAACTTGCCGTTAGCCTTGTCATGGATGAGCACCACCTGCGTCCGGCCCTCACCCTCACGCACGCCGCCGTCGAGCGCAACGCAGTCAATCCACCGTGCAAGGTCGGCGCGCGGGATGCGGCGTTCGAGCATACGTTCGAAGTTTACCGTAAGGTCGAACGCCACCTTATCTATATAGTCGGCGTCGGCCACTATCACATTCTCACACCAGCTGCCGCCGCCTGAAAACACGTTGTCCATATATGCAAAGTCACTTGAATACAATAAGCCACGCTTATCTTCCGCCCGCAAATCATCATTCGCAGGAGACCAGCCGGCTTTCTCTCTTTTTTATCATACAAAGATAATGCAAATCGGGAGAATTTCAAAATAAAATAGTAAGAAACGAACTTTTATTTAAACTCAAATCGGTCGTTAGTCCGTATAAGCCTGAATATTGGCACACTTTCATACCTTTCGGGTGCTTATATGTTTCTGCCGATTTTACAAGTCACGGCTTTTTAGCGTGCGATTTGCCGTCTTTTGGCGTGTAAAAGACGGCAAATCGCAAGGCGTTTTACGGCAAATCGGAAAGCATCTGATTATCAGTGGGTTACAAAGCCGTGGCAAACAGGCGTGCCTGTAATTGCAAAACCGCGGCCCGGCGAAGGCCTGAAGCCTCATCGGAAAAAATCACTTTGAGGGGGAATGATTATCAAAAAACAAAGTTTTCATATCAAATCATTATGTTCTAAAATGCGATATTTTTCGTAAATTTGCAAAGTCAAAAATCTGATAATTATGAAAAGTATTCTCGACGGACGCCCGGCATTAAAGAAAGAAGTAGACAAAGTTGCCGAAGTAGCTGGCTACTTATGGCAAAAAGGATGGGCAGAACGCAACGGTGGAAACATCACAGTGAACGTCACCGAACTGGTAGACGACGAAATCAGGCAAATGCCCGCCATCAGCGAAGTGAAGCAAATCGGCGTGACACTGCCTCACCTGAAAGGCGCTTACTTCTTCTGCAAGGGTACGAACCGCCGCATGCGCGACCTGGCCCGCTGGCCGATGGAGAACGGAAGCATAATAAGGATACTTGACGACTGCGCAAGTTATGTCATCATAGCCGACAACCCGGTTAACCCGACGAGTGAACTGCCGTCGCACCTTATGGTGCACGACCACCTTATCGAGAAAGGCTCGCCCTACCGTGCGTCGCTGCACACCCACCCGATTGAGCTTGTCGCAATGACGCACATACGCAAGTTCCTCGGCAAGGACGTGCTTACGAAGCTGCTCTGGAGCATGATACCGGAGACAAAGGCGTTCTGCCCGCGCGGCTTGGGGATAATCCCCTACGAGTTGCCGAGCAGCGTAAAGCTGGCCGAAGAAACCGTAAGGCAGCTTGACGACTACGATGTAGCAATGTGGGAGAAGCACGGCGTGTTCGCCATCGACACGGACATAATGCAGGCTTTCGACCAGGTTGACGTCCTCAAC
The DNA here is from genome assembly GCA_944320255.1 of uncultured Prevotella sp. GTDB lineage: Bacteria > Bacteroidota > Bacteroidia > Bacteroidales > Bacteroidaceae > Prevotella. The sequence continues at coordinate 7,870 of CALUGU010000048.1, forward strand.
AAGAGCGCGCTCATCTACATTGCGGCCAAGAATATGGGCGAGGAGCCTGAAGGCATGAGCGACGAGCAGATGGCCGAAATGACAAAGGCCTTCAACCTGCCCAAATAAAGCAGACAAGAACAAAGCAAAGTAAACATACGCATAAAATCTTATCATTCTCAGATAATATTAGTTTAAGAGTCTATAGACACGAAAATCCGATGTTGTGAAACATCGGATTTTTGCGTTATAAGAGGGGAAAGAGAATAAATAAAGGTAAAAAAGTAAAAAGGTAAAACAGTAAAAAGAAAAGGCTAAAGGTAAAAAAGAATATAGGTAAAACGGCGAAAAGGAAAAGCTAAAGGTAAAAAAGAATATAGGTAAAACGGCGAAAAGGAAAGGCTAAAGGTAAAAAAGAATATAGATAAAACGGCGAAAAGGAAAAGCTAAATGGAATAAAAATAAAAAGGTAAAAAAGTAAAGCGCACCAATACCATAGCATTAATGTGTTTTACTTTTTTACTTTTTTACTTTTTTACCTTTATCATTTAAGCAGTTGCGGCAGGAACGACGACACGATGAGTATCACCAAGCCGAGGACGAGCACGGCGATGGTGTTCTTCGAGCAGCCCTTCCACTCCTTCAGGATGATGCCCCAGACGTTGCTGAACGTCACGTTCAAGGCCATCAGTATGCACCAAGAGAACGTCATGAGCACGGCGGAGTCGGTCAAGAAGCCCTTGCCGAGGCTCAATCCGAAGAACTGGCTGTACCACAGCAAGCCCGCCAAGGCGCAGAACACTACGTTGTTGGCGTAAAGGCGCGTCTGCGAATAGTCGCCCCAAGTGTGGTTCTTGCTGTTCTGGTAGAAACAGTAAACGGCGTTCGTGACGAAGCCTCCTGTCGTAACGAGCAGTGTCGCGGGCAGAGTCATGAACATAGGGTCGGTGTCCGCCCCGAAGTTCAAGTCCGCCCCGAAGCCCAGTCCGATGTTGAAGCACGCGCTCATAAAGCCCGCCAGCAAGGCCACTATTATGCCCTTGGTGAAGTTGAAGTCCTTTACGGCCTTCTTCTTCTCCTCCTCGCTCAGCGACTTCGACTTCATGTTGCCCGCCACTCCGATGACGGCGATGCCCGCAAGCGTGACTACCACGCCCACGACTACAGGCGTCGTGAGGTCCTGCGTGTTACCGGTGAACACCGGCGTGAGTATAGTCCCAAGGCCCGCACACGTGCCGAGGGCTATGCTCTGGCCGAGAGCCACGCCGAGATAGCGCATCGAAAGGCCGAACGTAAGTCCGCCTACGCCCCACAGCACGCCGAAAAACACAGTCCAAAGCGACGCCTCCGGGTCGGCGGCGTACAGCTCCATGAGCCCCCGCCCTTCAGGAACGGCGAGCATTGCGCCCAACAACGGGAACACAAGCCACGCGAAAACGCCCTGCACAAGCCAGTAAGACTCCCAACTCCAAGCCTTTATCTTGTTGATGGGAACGTAACAGCTCGACTGGCAGAACGCGCCGATGGCGATGATGATAAGTCCTATAAGTATCTCCATATCATATCAGTTTACCTGCAAACAGGCCGCAAGCAAGCAAAGCCAAGGCCTTGTCTGCTTGTCGCTTGTTTGCTTGCATGCTGTTTTATCGTTTCGACGTAACGTCTTTCTCGTACTGTTCCACGTCGGCGATGAAGTCCTGTCCTACGGGAACATCATTGCGGAGGCAGAACTCATCGTAAACAGCCTGCCACGGAAGAGCCTTCTCCTCTTCAAGCAAAGCAAGCCTCTCGAAGCCCTTGCCCTCGGCTTCGTACCTGCGGAGCGTGGCCAGCGGCTCAAGCAAAGCGCGCAACATGCACTTCTGGGCGGCGCGGCTGCCTACCACGTAAGCGCCGATGCGGTTGATGGAAGCGTCGAAATAGTCGAGTCCGTAATGCACTCGGTTGAGCGCTCCGGCACGTACAATCTCGTGGAAAAGGTCGAGCGTGGGGTCGTCCATTATGGTAACGTGGTCTGAGTCCCAACGTATTGGGCGGCTGACGTGCAGCATCAGTTCCGGCACGAACAGCAACATGGCCGACACCTTGTCAGCGACGCTCTCCGTCGGATGGAAATGTCCGGTGTCGAGGGTGATGATTTTGTTGTTCTTTGCGGCGTAAGCGGTGTAGAAGTCGTTTGAACCTACGGTGTAACTCTCAAGCCCAATGCCGAAGACTTTGCTTTCGAGGCAGTCTTTCATATTGTCATACTTGGTCTCGAAGATTTCGTCGAGCGAGGCCTTGAGCAGTTCGCGGTACTTCAGTTTGCAGACAGTCATGTCCTTGCTGCCGTCGTGCACCCAGATGTTCATTATGCAAGGGTCGCCCTGGGCCTTGCCGATGGCCTCGGCTATGGCGCGGCATCGCTTGGTGTGCTCAATCCAGAAGCGGCGTATGCCGTCGTCGGGATTGGCGAGGGAGAGGTTTCCGCTCTTGGGGTGAGAGAACGACGTGGAGTTGAAGTCGAGCTTCATGTTGTTCTCCTTCGCCCAGTCAATCCAGCTCTGGAAGTGTTCCGGGAGGCACTCGTCGCGGTCAACGGCCTTGCCCTTGAAGTCTCCGTAAATCTCGTGCAGGTTCAGGCGGTGCGTGCCCGGTATCAAGCTCTTGGCCTTCTCGATGTCCATGCGCACCTCGTCGATGTTGCGCGCGCGTCCGGGATAGTTGCCCGTGGTGGCTATGCCGCCGCTAAGTTCGCCTTCAAGGCTCTCGAAGCCGATGACGTCATCAGTCTGCCAGCAGTGCAGGCTGAGGTGGAAGTCCTGCATCTGGGCCATTACTTTCTCCGTGTCAACGCCTATTTCGGCGTAGCGCGCCTTGGCAGTCTCGTATGCCTTGGTTATCAATTCTTCTTTCATTTGTTTGGTATTAAGATGTATGTTATTTGATTTTTCCTCACTTGCCGGGCCTCACCGCGCCGTGACTTCCAGGAATTTGGCGTAGGCCTCGTCCCAAACGGTCTTGTCTTGCGGCTCGTAACGCTTCATGCTTACGCTGTCGGCGATGATGCGGCGCATGTCGAAGATGCCGCCGACCGCGCCCGCGGCCTTGGCCTGGAGCATGATGTTGCCGAGGGCGGTGCACTCCTGCGGGCCGGCGAGGACGGTAAGTCCGGTGGCGTTGGCGGTGAACTGGTTGAGGTGTTCGTTCAGAGAGCCGCCTCCGATGATGTGCAGCGTGTCGATGGGGAACGACGCCATCTCCTTCAGGTAGCCGGCCACCTGGCGGTAACGCAGGGCCAGGCTCTCGAAGATGCAGCGGCAAATCTCGGCGTAGCCTTCGGGAACGTGCTGGCCGGTGGCGCGGCAGTATTCCTTGATTGCGCCCTGCATGTCGGCGGGGTTGGCGAAGACGGGGTCGTCGGGGTTGATCAGGCTCTGGAAGGCAGGCACCTTCATGGCCTCCGCGAGCAGCACGCCGTAGTCAGCCGGGGCGTCGTCGCCCCACTCCTTGCGGCACCGCTCAAGCAGCCACATGCCGCAGATGTTCTTCAGGAAGCGCGTGGTTCCCTCAACGCCTCCTTCGTTGGTGAAGTTGCGGTCATAGCTTACCTTATTTATAATAGGCTCTTTCGTCTCTATGCCCATCAGGCTCCACGTGCCGCTGCTGAGGTAGGCGAAGTGCTCGTCCTTGGCCGGCACGGCAGCCACCGCGCTCGCCGTGTCGTGTCCGGCTACGGCAATCACAGGCACGGGGCCGAGCCCTGTCATCTTCTGCACTTCTTCGGTGAGCGTGCCTATCTGCGTTCCCGGCACCACCATGCGCCCGAACAGTCCGCGGTCGAGGCCGAGGCTGCCCAACAGGCGGGCGTCAAGTTCCTTGGTTACGGGGTTGAGCAGCTGGCTGGTTGACGCTATGGTGTACTCGCAGACGGCCTCGCCCGTGAGCATCCAGCTCAACGCGTCGGGCACGAAAAGTATCTTCTTGGCGTGGCGCAGGGCCGTGTTGCCGTCGCGTTTCATCACGTAAAGCTGGAACAGCGAGTTGAAGTTCATGAACTGTATGCCGGTGGCCTGGTAGACGTCTTCCTTCGGCACGGCGGCCTTGAAGTACTCCTCCATCGCGCCGAACGTGTGCGGGTCGCGGTAAGACAGCGGGTTGCGCAGCAGCGCGCCGTCGTCGCCCACGCATACGAAATCCACTCCCCAGGTGTCGATGCCTATGCTCTCCACCTGCAGCCCGCGGCGGACTGCCTGCTTCAAGCCCTTGATAATCTCGAAATACAGGGCGTAGATGTCCCAATAGAAGTGGCCTCCCGTCTCAATGAGGTTGTTAGGGAAACGTGTCAGTTCCTCAAGGCGCACCTTGCCGTCGGCAAGCGTCCCGGCTATGGTCCTTCCGCTTGTAGCCCCCAAGTCTACAGCAAAAAAGCAACGTGTATTTTCCATTTGTTATGTTTTTACGTATTAAATTGTGTTTCTGCAAAGATAAGAAATAATCGTTAAAAAGCCGTACTATATTTTGATTTTTAGACAATAAGATTTGAGAACGCGGCGCATCGTAACACATTTTGCAGCCGCCGGGGCGGGCGGAAGCGGCGGGGCGTATTCCGATTTGCCGTAAACCGCCCCGCAATTTGCCGTCTTTTACACGCCGTTTTACGGCAAATCGCACGCCGTTTTACGGCAAACGGGAAAGCCGCTGACAGCCAGGCAGTTAGAAACTGGTCTTGGAAAGCCTTGCAAACGGCCATGGAACCTGCGGCAAACAACGCTCCGGCTGACGCCAACGCAAACGTTTACGAGATGCAACACGCCTGTTTGCAAAGTCCACTTTACAATTTATAACATTTGAAGACGTCATTTTCTTATAAAAAAAATGATAATTATCAATTAATAATACTAAATTTGCACGCAGAAAACAACTAATCTTTAAACAATTAAACTAAATGTCATCATTAACAATCACCATTGTCATAGTATTCATAATCGGATACTTATGCATCGCCTTGGAGACCCTCACGAAGGTTAACAAGGCCGCCGTGGCCCTGCTGATGCTCGTGGCCTGCTGGACCATTTACATGTTCGACCCAGGCAACTTCACCGCCGGGCTGTCACCTGACCAAATCGCCGCCGAGGCGAGCGCCGCCATCGAGGGGCACCTCGGAAGCACGGCCACCACGCTGTTCTTCCTCATGGGCGCAATGACCATCGTAGAAACCGTTGACCAGAACGGCGGCTTCAACTTCGTGCGCGACATGATGAAGACAAAGAGCAAGCGCGCCCTGCTCTGGCGAATTACCATCCTCACCTTCTTCCTCTCGGCCATCTTGGACAACATGACGACGGCCATCGTGATGGTGATGATACTGCGCAAGCTCATAGCCGACCGCAAGGACCGCCTCATCTACGCCTCGCTCATCATCATAGCGGCCAACTCCGGAGGCGCCTTCTCACCCATCGGCGACGTCACCACGATAATGCTCTGGAACAAGGGACTGATAACCGCCGCCGGCGTCATCAAGGAGCTGTTCATCCCCTCGCTCATATCCATCGCCCTGCCGGCCTTCATCCTGTCGCTGAAACTTAAGGGCGACGTATCCACCAAGGCCGACCTCGGCACGGCAGCCGTGGCTGCAGACGACTTCAGCGAGAGACAGCGCAAGGCCGTGTTCTGGATTGGCGTGGGCGGACTCATCTTCGTGCCCATCTTCAAGTCGATAACCCACCTGCCCCCGTTCGTGGGCATCCTGCTCGTGCTCGGCGTGCTCTGGACGGCCACCGAGATATTCTACCGCCACCTGCCCGAAACCGAAGACAAGGGCGGCACGCACAAGCGCATAGCCAACATCATCTCACGCATCGACATGGGCACCATCCTGTTCTTCCTCGGCATCCTCATGGCAGTGTCTTGCTTGCAGGAAATCGGAGTGCTCTCAGCCCTCGGCGAAGGCCTCAACACCACGTTCGACGGCAACCACTACATCGTGACGGGCCTCATCGGCGTGCTCTCAAGCATCGTTGACAACGTGCCCCTCGTGGCCGGCTGCATGGGTATGTACCCGATGGCGGAGGTCGGCGACATGGCACAGGACGGCATCTTCTGGCAGCTCCTCGCCTACTGCGCCGGCGTTGGAGGCTCGATGCTCATCATCGGTTCAGCCGCCGGCGTCGTTGTCATGGGCCTCGAAAAGATTACGTTCGGATGGTACATGAAGCACATCTCGTGGATAGCCTTCGTGGGATACATCCTCGGTATTGTGGCCTACTGGGTTGAAAAGGCCGTGATAGGACTGTAAAAAAAATTAAGAGTTAAGAATTAAGAGTTAAGAAAATATGCACATTTGGTTGATGTAAGAAAGCATATTTTCTTAACTCTTAATTCTTAACTCTTAATTTTTAATTCTTAACTCTTAATTGATTTTTATCTCGTCTTCGCCCTGTATTCGCTCGGCTTGCAGCCTATCTTGTTCTTGAACTTGCTTGAAAAATAATCGGGCGAATCGAAATTCAGGCGGTAAGCAATCTCCTTTATGCTCATATCGGTGGTTGAAAGCAGCTCTTTAGCGCGCTGCAACTTCAGGTCTTGCTGGTAAAAAGCTGGCGAAAGACCCGTGTATTCCTTGAACAACTTGCGGAAATTGGAATAACTCGACCCAAGCTCCGCAGCTATCTCCTGCACCGTCAGCTTGTCTTCCACACCCTCGCGGATGCGCAGCCGCGCCCTGTTTATCATGTCAACATAGCCTCCCTTGCGGCTAAGCTCCATGTTGCGCTCAAGCGAATACATCAAGCCCAGCAGGTTGTTGACAATCCCCGCGAGAATTTGCTGCGAGTGGGCGGCCTCCTCCTTCGCCGTGCGCAGCGCGAAGTTGTACAGGTAAACGATGTCGTCGCTGAAGCCAACGTGGTACACAGGCTTGTCAAGCGACAGGAAGTTGTACTTCAGCCGGTCGTCCATATTGCGTCCCTTATAGCCAATCCAATAGCTTTTCCACGTGCTTCCGGGCAGCGGATGGTAAGTATGCCACTCTCCGGGGAACAGCAAGAAGATGTCGCCGGCCTTTATCGGCACGTCGGATGCGTGGCGCGAGGAGAACACGCCCTCGCCTTCAAGCAGGTAAAGCATCTGATACTCGTCGAGCGTCCGTCCTCGCTCGACGTCGAAATAATAGCCGTCGCCGTGCCCCTTGGTAGGATACGGCTCGTCGGCAGACACCTCGTCGTAACCCACGGTGCTGACTACGAGCCCCCATTGGGCGTCCCGTTCGGTGGCAACCATGTATTTACTGTCTTGCATATCTTTATGGTTATAAGATTAATTCAGTTCATTTAAATGTTAAAATACGTGTTTGGAGTTAAGGAGTTATGCAGTTAAGGAGTTAAGACAAATGCCATACAGCATAATGCCAGGTTCTCGACAAGACTATTGTCTTAACTCCTTAACTACATAACTCCTTAACTCCCGAACGACAATCAGCCCCAAATTTCTCACAGGGCGTACTGCAAATGCTTCATCTCGTGCCCTCCCCAAGAGTTGTCGCCTACGTAATTGAAGCCTACGCGGAGGTAAAGTTTCTCGGCTTTCGGGTTGCCCTTGTCCACCAAGAGGCCTACGGCGGGCAGGCCGAGGGCGCGTCCCTTGTCGATTGTAGCTTGCAGGAGGGCTGTAGCCACGCCCTTTCCGCGGCAGCTTTCGTTGACGGCGATGCTGTCAAGATACAGTTCGCCGGCTTGCGTCTCGTCGCCGATGTCGCTGAAATCGCGGCCGAAATTAGCCTTGGCAGCTTCTATGAAGGCGCGCCGCAGCTCGTGCAGACGTCCGCCGTCATACGACACGCAGGCGCCGCAAAGGCCGCCGTCGGCGTCGAGTGCGACAAGCGTGTTCTTGTAGCTGTATTGTGAGTTGTCCGACAACACCAGCTCCGTCATCACGCGCTCGAAGTCGTCAAGCGTGTGGTCGGGGCCGGCGAAGTAGCGGCAACAGTCGTAATTCATCGCCTGCATAATCAGCCTTGCTATAGAGAGGGCTTGGTGTTTCTGGGCTGTCTGTATTTCCATAGTCTTACATTATTTTATAATTTAATATCGCGGAGTTAAGGAGCCATGCGGTTAAAGAGCTAAGACGACAGCTGCGCCACGTGCGTAAGGATATGCGACAAGGGCGTTTGCCTTAACTCCTTAACCGCACAGCTCCTTAACACCTAATAGCTAACTGTCAGCATTCTCTCCTTCTTCTTTCATCATGACGAGCACCTTGTCGATGCGTGCGCCGTCCATATCCACCACCTCGAACTTAAAACAGTTCCACTCGGTGCGCTCGCCGGCCTGCGGGATGTGCTTCATCTGCTCGATGAGCAGCCCCGCCAGGGTGTTGTAGTTCTGCTGTTCGCCGTCGTAAAGGTCTTCCTTGTCGAAGTAGGCAAGGAAGTCGTAGAACGAGCATTGGCCGTCAACGAGCCAGCTCTCCGAGCCTTCGCGCTTCACGATTTCAGGTTCTTCGGCCACTTCGTCGATGTTGCCCACGAGGCCTTCGAGGATGTCGCGCAGGGTGACTATGCCCTGGAAGCTGCCGAACTCGTCGCAGATGAAAGCCTGCTTCAGTCGCTTTTCCTTCATCTGCTCAAGGGCTTTGTAGACGCTCATGTTCTCGTAGAAGTACACTGCGGGGTGCATGATTGACTTCAGGTTGAGCGACTTGTCGTCCAAGCGGAATATCAAGTCGTTGAGCTGCACTATGCCGAGGATGTTGTCCGCGCCGCGATCAATCAGCGGGTAAGCCTCATACATGTTCTCGTTGAGCACCTGGCGCAGCTCCTCGTTGGTCATGTTGACGTCGAGCGTAACCACGTCGGAGCGGTGGGTCATTATCGAATCAACGGTAAGGTCGCCAAGCATGAACACGCGCTCCACGATGTCCTGCTCAACCTCCTGCACCTCGCCGTCCTCCTTGCCTTCCTGCACAATCGACTTGATGTCCTCCTCCGTGACCTTCGTCTCGGCGTTCTTAACGCCAAGGAGGTTGACGATGGTCTCCGTGCTCTTTGAGAGTATCCAGACGAACGGCCCTGCGATTACCGACAAGACGTACATCGGGCGGGCGATGATTTTCGACACACGCTCGGCAACGCTCATCCCGATACGCTTCGGTACAAGCTCTCCGAAGATTATAGTAAGGTAAGTCACGACGATGACTATCAGCCCCTGGGCCAGCGGGTAAGCCCATTTCTCGGCCATACCGAGGCTCTCGAACACGTCGGAAAACCTGCCCGAAAGCGACGCCCCGGAGTAAATACCCGTAAGGATGCCGATGAGCGTGATGCCTATCTGCACCGTAGAAAGGAAGCGGTCGGGGTCGTTGGCCAGGCGCAACGCCGTGCGCGCGCCCTTGCTTCCCTTTTTCTCGTCGTTGGATAAAGTTGTTTTTCTCGCTTGAATTACTGCTATCTCTGACATGGCAAATATGCCGTTGAACGCTATCAATAGCAGGATTATAAAAATTTCGTCCATTAATGGTTGCACATATTGTTTCCGCTGCAAAGATAATGTAAAATTTCGAGTAAGCGAAATAAAAGGAAAATACTTTTTACTTTTATGAGCGTGAGAAATTTATTTAAATCAAATGAAATACAAAATAAAATAATATAAACGATTTTTAATCTTGCATTTACGTGACGCCGGATTTGTGCTTGGACTACGGTAAACGCCCCGCCGCATTGCCGCGCGGAACCAACGGCGAGGCGACTTGCCGTAAAACGCCGTGCGATTTGCCGTGAATTGGCGTGCGATTTGCCGTCTTTTGCAAGCTAAAAGACGGCAAATTGGAAAGTCTCTAATTATCAATGGGTTACAAATAGGTTCCAGACGGTGTTGCAAAAGCGTGCCAGGCGGAGCCTCAACGCCGCCTACACCAATGCCCGAAGGCCGACAGCTACGACGCCGACGGCCTTCGCCTTTCAGCAGGAAAATGTGCTACGGATTTTTTACAGGTTACGTTTGTCCGTGTCGTTTGTTTTTCGTAATTTTGTAGTTGGATAAATCCGAACGCACGGGAAGCAACAACGAAAGGTTATATATATGAGCAGGGGCAAACGAATATGTGAATTATTAAGGGCGTCCGCAAGGACATTTGAAAAAGAAAAGACAGATGACGCACAAAACGATAAATAAAAAAGTTACGGGAAAAAGACGTTTAACCAGTGCGCAAGAAATAATCAACCATATATAACAAAGCGATGTCGATACTCCTATTTTTTGTCGGCGCGATGGTCGCCGCCGGCGTGTTCATGTTCCTGAACCAAAAGAAAGAAAAGCAATACGCCGACCACTTGGCGGAGCTTTCGGCCGAGGCGTCGGCCAAACGACGCGAGGCCGAGATGCTGGAAAGGCAGCTGGCGGAGAGCCGGCGGGAGCATCAGCGGCAGGTGGACGAGATAAACCGCCGCAACGAACGCGACAAGGCGGAGCTGCAAAGCGTGCTTGGCGAACGCTTCGGCGAACGCCTCAAGCTCGTGCAAGAGCAGCTATCAACCACCACCGAACGCCTCTTGAAGCAACGCTCCGACGAGCTTGACCGGGCCAACCAGGCGCAGATGGGGGCGATAGTGGCCCCGCTGAAGGCCGTGATGGCGGAGATGAAGAAGTCGATGGACGAGAGCCGCGACTCGTTCACACGCTCCACGGCCTCGCTCAGCGAACAGCTGCGACTGATGCACGCCACTACGGCGAGCCTCGGCGAGGAGGCCGAGAAACTGTCGCGGGCCTTGCAGGCCGGCCCCAAGGTGCAAGGCGACTTCGGGGAGATGAAACTTAACGACCTGCTTGACAAGTTCGGCTTCACCAAGGGCGTGGAGTACGACGTGCAATACACCATGCGCGACGCCAAGGGCGCGGTGATACGCAACGACGACACCGACGACATGATGCGCCCGGACGTTGTGCTTCACTACCCTGACCACAAGGACGTGGTGATCGACTCGAAGGCTTCGCTCACGGCGTTCATAGGCTATGTCAACGCCGAGAGCGACGAGGAACGCCGCCGCTACGCCGAGGAGCACGTCAAGAGCGTGCGCCGCCACGTTGACGAACTGGCCGCCAAGGACTACGGCAAGTATTCGATGGAGGGCGGCACGACGCTCGACTTCGTGATAATGTTCGTGCCGCAAGAGGCCGCCGTGCAGCTGGCCGTCTCGGCGGACGCCACGCTCTGGAGCTACGCTTTCGACCGCAACGTAGTCATCACGGGCGAGCAGAACCTCTTTGCGCTGCTGCGCCTGCTGCAAATGGCGTGGACGCAGCAGCGGCAAGCCGACAACCAGGAGCGCGTGTTCGGCCTGGCCGACACGCTGGTCGAGCGCGTTGGGCTGTTCGCAGAGCGTTTCGAGAAGATCGGCAAGGGCGTCGAGGCCGTCCAGACGGCGTTTGACGACGCCCGCCGGGCTATGACCGGCAACCGCGGTTTTGTCAGTACGGCGCGCCGCCTCGTGGAGATGGGGGCGAAGGAGAACCCCAAACGCCGCCTGCCGGAGGAGGAAAATGAGAATTAAAAATTAAGAATTAAGAGTTAAGAAAAACACTTGTGCATAAACAACAAGGCATATTTTCTTAATTCTTAATTTTTAATTCTTAACTTAATTGTAACACCGATGTAACAGATATGAATACCCAAGTGGGTAATTTTGCATCAGGATAAAAATAAAGACTTATGGACAACAATTATCGAATACTCGTAGTTGACGACGAACAGGACTTGTGCGAAATCTTGAAGTTCAACCTTGAGACCGACGGTTACACCGTTGAGACGGCCAACTCGGCCGAGGAAGCCCTGAAGATGGGCGTCAACGGCTTCGACCTTCTGCTCCTCGACGTGATGATGGGCGGCATGTCTGGCTTTGCCATGGCAAAGAAACTGAAGGAAGACCCCGCCACGCGGGACATCCCCGTGGTGTTCCTGACAGCCCGCGACACGGAGAACGACACGGTGACGGGCTTCAACCTCGGCGCCGACGACTACATATCAAAGCCTTTCTCGATACGAGAAGTGCTCGTGAGGATACGCGCCGTGCTGCGCCGCACGGCCGAGAAGGGCGGCGAGCAGCAGGCTAACGTGCTGCGTTACCAGGGTCTTGAGCTTAACCTTGACAAGAAGACGGTAAGCATAGACGGCGAAGACGTGCCCTTCACGAAGACGGAGTTCGAGATACTCCACCTGCTCCTCGACGAGAAGGGGCGCGTGTTCTCACGCCAGGAGCTTATCGACCGCATCTGGCCGAAGGACGTCCTTGTGCTCGACCGCACCGTTGACGTCAACATAACCCGCCTGCGCAAGAAGATAGGAAAGTTCTCGAAGTGCATCGTAACGCGCCTCGGCTTCGGGTATTACTTTGACGCATAATAAGCTATTAACAATACAAAACCACCCCAACCCTTCCAAAGGGAGGGAGCTTAGAATGCTTTTCTATAATAATGATATATTTGAATAGGTAATCAAACTCCCTCCCCTTGGGAAGGCGGGGATGGGTATCAAACAACCAAACGATATGTCACGAACCTCAGTAGGCACCCGCCTTTACGTCAGCGTGTTGCTGGTGTTCATCGTGTTCGCCGCCGCGTTCATCGTGTTCCAGCACGCCCGTGAGCGCGAATACAAGATAAACTCGCTCAACGCGCGCCTCCAAGACTACAACTCGCGTATGGTTGAGACCCTTGAATACACAGGAGACCACTCCGAGGCCGCGCTCGACCGATACGTGAAAAACCACCATCTGCACGGCCTGCGCGTGACGCTCATCGACCGCCGGGGGCGCGTAATCTATGACAACATGTACAAAGATTACGCCAAGATGGACAGCCACAGGAACAGGCAGGAGGTGCGCGAGGCGTTCATAGACGGCAACGGCTACGACTTCAGCCGGTTAAGCTCCACCATGAAGCAGACTTATTTCTACTCGGCCACCTACGTGCCGGAGCTTGACCTCGTGGTGCGCAGCGCGCTGCCTTACGACAACGACCTCGCCGAAATGCTCAAGGCAGACCAGCATTACTTGTGGTTCACTCTCGTGGCGATGCTCGTGCTCGTGTTCATCCTTTACCGCTTCGTCAGCCGCCTGGGCGACAACATCGCCAAGCTGCGCCTTTTCGCCAGCCGCGCCGACCACAACGAGAGCTTGGACACGGAAGACCTCGTGGGCTTTTCGGGCGACGAACTGGGCGAGATTGCCGAGCGAATAATAAAGATGTACAAACGGCTGAAACGCACGAAGGAAGAGCAAAACGTGCTGAAACGCCAGCTGACGCAGAACATCGCACACGAACTGAAGACGCCCGTGGCCAGCATCCAGGGTTATCTTGAGACCGTGCTTGAGAACCCGAACATAAATGACGCAACAAAGCAGCAGTTCCTTGAGCGTTGCTACGCCCAGTCGCAACGCCTCGCCTCGCTGCTGCACGACATATCAACGCTCAACCGCCTCGACGACGCCCCTGACATGGTAGCCTTCGAGAAGGTTGACATCAACGCCATGGTGGCGGGCATCGTAAAAGACACCACACTGCAAATGTCCGGGCGCAAGATGACTTTCGACAACCGTCTGCCGCAGGGTGTCGTGGTGCGCGGCAACCAGTCGCTGCTCTACAGCGTGTTCCGCAACCTTACGGACAACGCCATAGCCTACGCCGGCGAGGGTACTACGGTGACGCTCTCGGCCGAAGCCGACGGCGACACATGGCGCTTCGTCTTCAGCGACAACGGCGTCGGCGTGCCTTACGAGCACCTGCCGCGCCTCTTCGAGCGGTTCTACCGAGTGGACAAGGGCCGCAGCCGAAAAATGGGAGGCACGGGTCTCGGCCTCGCCATAGTGAAAAACTCCGTGCTGCTGCACGGCGGAACAATATCCGTAAACAACAACATCACGGGCGGTCTGCGCTTCGAGTTCACGCTGAAAAAGTAATATGAATGCACGCAATTTGCCTACAAACAATGTGAGGATGTATCATAATTCTGAAGTTATCAGTATTTAACAGGAGTTAGGCTCGTTCCACTCGCCGGAGTTAACGGACA
>CALUGU010000049.1 GCA_944320255.1 uncultured Prevotella sp.
TGCAACGTGCTGAAAATCAACGACGAGGAGCTGGTCATCATAGGCCGCATGTTCGGCTATCCGGGCCTTGACATGCGCAACAAGTGCTGGCTGATACTTGGCAAGTACGACCTCGACATGCTCGTGCTGACGTGCGGGACTAACGGCAGTTACGTGTTCACTCCGGGCCGCGTGTCGTTCCAGGAGACGCCGAAGGTCGAGGTGGAAGACACCGTTGGCGCGGGCGACTCGTTCACCGGGGCTTTCTGCGCCGGCATCCTGCGCGGTATGTCCGTGCCCGACGCCCACCGCCTGGCCGTCAACGTGTCGGCTTACGTCTGCACGCAGAGCGGCGCGATGCCCGTGTTGCCGGACAGCCTGGCAGGCAACCTTTGATTATGACTATGTTTTTGAATGTATTATATAGGTGTTAAAGTTAGTAAGGTAAGAAGATTTTTCACGCCCTGGGGCGGCCGCAGCACCGGCGATTGGCCCTGCGTTGCGCCTCGTGGCGTAAGTAATTGACTGACAGGATGTTATCAGACTGAATGCGAAAAGCCGTCTTTTGCGTTGCAAGAGACGGCTTTTCATCGTGCAAGTGACGGCTTTTTACACGGTAAAAGACCGTCACTTGTTTTTTGCATGGTTGTGGGTCGCCGGGCGGGTTCAGTCGTCAGCCAGCGAGAAGTCGAGCTGCTTCTTCTCCACGTTGGCCTTCGCCACCACAATCCTTATCGGGTCTCCCAGCTGGTAACGGTGGTGGCGGCGTCGCCCTACGAGGCAGTAGTTGCGCTCGTCGAAGTCGTAATAGTCGTCGTCGAGGTCGTGCATGGGCACCATTCCCTCGCAGTGGTTCTCGTCGATTTCGCAATATATGCCGTAAGAAGTTATGCCGCTGATGTGCGCGTCGTACTCGTTGCCGATCTTGTCGGCCATGAATTCCACCATTTTATACTTTATCGAGTCGCGCTCGGCGTTCTGTGCTATTATCTCCATGTCGCTCGAATGCTCGCACTGTGCTTCGTAATACTCCTTGTTCGCGCTGCGTCCGCCGTTCTGGTAGCGTGTCAGCAGTCGGTGCACCATCGTGTCTGGATAGCGGCGGATGGGGCTTGTGAAGTGGGTGTAGTACTCGAACGCCAGGCCATAATGCCCTATGTTGTGGGTGCTGTACTTGGCTTTCATCATGGCGCGCAACGCCACGCTCTCTATCAGCTTCTGCTCTTTCTTGCCGTTGCAGTCGTCGAGCAGCTTGTTGAGGCTGCGCGACACTTCGCCCTTCGTGCCGCCGCTCTTCATGCGGTAGCCGAACTTCACCACGAACTCGCGCAGCACTTCGAGCTTCGTGGGGTCGGGAACGTCGTGTATCCTGTAGGGCAGCGTCTTGGCCTTCTGCCCCTTCTTCACCTTGCCCACGCTCTCGGCCACGTAGCGGTTGGCCAGGAGCATGAACTCCTCCACGAGCTTGTTGGCGTCTTTCGACTTCTTGAAGTAGCAGCGCACGGGCTTCCCCTTCTCGTCGATTTCAAAGCGCATCTCCTCCCGGTCGAACTTCACCGAGCCGTGCTTGAACCTCGCAGCGCGCAGCTTCTTGGCCAGGCTGTCGAGCGTTACAAGCTCATCGGCGTATTCACCCTTGTACCCTTCAGGGCCGGCCGGCGGCGCCGGTTCGCCCGTGCCGTCCTTGACGCCGTTGTCTTCGAGTATCTGCTGCACCTCCTCGTAGGCGAACCGGCGGTTGCTTTTTATCACGGCGTGCACCAGCCGCCACGATTTCACCTCGCCGTCGGCGTCCATGTTGAACACGGCGCTGTACGTCAGTTTCTCCTCGTCGGGGCGGAGCGAGCAGACGAAGTTGCACAGCCGTTCGGGCAGCATCGGTATGGTGCGGTCAACGAGATAGACGCTCGTGGCGCGCTTCTGCGCCTCCTTGTCGATGATGGAGCCTTCGGTGACGTAGTGCGACACGTCGGCGATGTGCACGCCCACCTCCCAGAGGTTCTTGCCCAGCCGCCGGATTGAGAGCGCGTCGTCGAAGTCCTTGGCGTCGCGCGGGTCTATCGTGAAGGTTGTCACGTTGCGGAAGTCCTCGCGCTCCTTGTAGTCCTGCTCGGTAATCTCGCCCGTTATCTTGTTGGCTGCGTCCTCCACGCGCTTCGGGTACTTGTAGGGCAGTCCATATTGCGCCAGTATCGAGTTCATCTCCACGTCGTTGTCGCCCTGCTGCCCCAGCACGTCAACCACTTCGCCGATGATGTTCTTGTTCTCGTCGTCGGGCCAGCGCGTCACCTTCACCACGGCTTTCTGGCCGGCCTTGCCGCCCTTCAGCTTGTTCTTGGGCACGATGATGTTGCTTGGGAACACGTTGCCGTCGGGCACTACGAAGGCGAAGTCGCGCTCCACGCGCAGCTTGCCTACGAAGGAGTCGCGGGCGCGCTCAAGTATTTCCGTCACCATGGCCTCCTTGATGTGCTTCTTGCGGCGCGCCATGAACGTCACTCGCACGCAGTCGCCCGTGAGCGCCGACTTCGAGTTGCGCTCCGCCACGAACACCGGCTGGCCGCCGTCGTCGGGAATGAAGCTGTTCTTGCCGTTGGCCTTGCGCACGAAGCGGCCCTCCTGCACCTGTCCTTTCGTGTTCAGCTTGTATGAGTTTTCGCTCACCTTGCTCAGCGTGTCGTCCCACGCCATGTCCTCCATCGCCTCCACGGCGAGCATCTTCGCCGGGTGGGTGGTCAGCCGCAGGTCCTTGAATATCTGCTTGAAGCTAAGCGTCTTTTCGGGGTTCCGCCCGAAGAGGCTCAGCAACATGTCCGTTATCTTGTTCTTCGAGAGGCGTTTGCCCTTCTTGGTTCCTTTTGCCATAGATGTGTGTTTTAGTGTTTTACGGCGGCCAGCGCAACCGGCGCAGGCCTGTGCTTTTACTTGCGAAGTTACTAAATTTATCCCGTATTCCGGCGTTTTGTTATGATAATTTTGCATTATTTTGAAGCCCCGGCGCAACCTCTTGGCTGCCAGGGGGTTACGCCGGGCGTTGCAATTCACGGCAAATCGCCTTGCAAAACACGGCTTTTCGCACGCCGTTTTACGGCAAAACGCACGCCCGTTTGCCGTGAATTGCAAACGCCCCCGCCGCCGCCTCCGGCCGGGCTGGCGGTCGTTTTTCGCCTTATTCCGTTTTTATTAGCGAAAAAAACGCCACGGACGGCATCTGTTCGGATAATTTTCAGTATTTTTGCAAGTGCTTAGGCACTGTTTTTGCAATATACAAATGACAAAACACATATTACCTAATAAACTAAAAAACTATGGATTTAGTACAACAAATCATCGAACGCGCTAAGAGCAACAAGCAGCGCATCGTGCTCCCCGAAGCCACGGAGGAGCGCACGTTGAGGGCGGCCGACATGGTGCTCGCCGACGAAGTGGCCGATGTAATCCTGATAGGCAACCCCGCCGAGATTAACTCTCTCGCCGAGAAATGGGGCCTGAAGAACATCGGCAAGGCCACCATCGTTGACCCGGAGAACAACCCCAAAAGCGAAGAATATGCCGCCCTGCTGGCCGAACTGCGCAAGAAGAAGGGCATGACCATCGAACAGGCGCGCGAGCTTGTCAAGGATCCGCTCTACCTCGGATGCATGATTATCAAGACGGGAGGTGCCGACGGACAGATTTCAGGCGCGCTCAGCACCACCGCCGAGACCCTGCGCCCGGCACTGCAAATCATCAAGTGCTCTCCCGGAATAACCTGCGTCAGCGGCGCAATGCTGCTCATCACCAAGCAGCCGCAGTACGGCGAGGACGGCGTTCTCGTGGTAGGCGACGTCGCAGTGACGCCCATGCCCGACGCAGGACAGCTGGCCCAGATAGCCGTTTGCACGGCGCAGACGGCCAAGTCGGTGGCCGGTTTCGCCGACCCGCGCGTCGCAATGCTCAGCTTCTCGACGAAAGGCAGCGCATCGCACGAAGTGGTTGACAAGGTGGTGGAGGCCACCAAGATGGCCAAGGAACTCGCCCCCGACCTCAAGATAGACGGCGAGCTGCAGGCCGACGCAGCCCTCGTGCCCTCCGTTGGCGCAAAGAAGGCCCCCGGAAGCGACATCGCCGGCAAGGCCAACGTGCTCGTGTTCCCCTGCCTCGAAGTGGGCAACATCGCCTATAAGCTCGTGCAGCGTCTCGGCGACGCCGTGGCCCTCGGCCCCATCCTGCAAGGCATCGCTCGCCCGGTGAACGACCTCAGCCGCGGCTGCTCTGTCGAAGACATATATAAATTGGTAGCAATCACCGCCTGCCAGGCGATGGACGCTAAGAAGTAACAGCCGTAACGCAAGCCCCTCCCCGGCCCTCCCGCCGGGAGGGAGCTTGTTAAGCATTGCCGCCTTTTACGGCTTTGGCCGGCAATGGCGTATCCGCCCTATCCGGCCCATTAGCCCCATTAGGCCTATAATAATATTAAATAAAGAAGAAAACAATGAAAATACTTGTCCTGAACTGCGGCAGCTCGTCCATCAAGTACGCGCTTTACAATATGGACGACAAGTCTGTCATGACGTCGGGCGGCGCAGAGCGCGTAGGCCTCGACGAAGCGTTTGTCAAGGTGAAGATGCCCGACGGCACCAAGAAAAAGGTGATGCACGACATCCCCGAACACACCGAAGGCGTGAAATTCATATTCTCACTGCTCACCGATCCTGAAATCGGGGTTATCAAGAGCTTGGACGAAATCGACGCCGTAGGCCACCGCATGGTGCACGGAGGAGAGAAGTTCAACAAGAGCGTGGTGATTAACGACGAGGTGCTCGCCACCTTCAAGGAGTGCATCGACCTCGCCCCGCTGCACAACCCGGCCAATCTCAAGGGCGTGAATGCCGTCAGCGAACTGATGCCCGGACTGCCCCAGGTGGCCGTCTTCGACACTGCCTTCCACCAGACGATGCCCGCGCACTCTTACCTCTACGCCATACCTTACGACCTCTACGAGAAATACGGAGTGCGCCGCTACGGCTTCCACGGCACGAGCCACCGCTACGTGTCACACCGCGTGTGCGACTTCCTCGGCGTTAAGATGGAAGACAAGAAGATAATCACCTGCCACATAGGCAACGGAGGCAGCGTGGCCGCCGTCGAGAACGGCAAGTGCGTTGACACGTCCATGGGTCTCACGCCGCTCGAAGGCCTCATGATGGGCACCCGCAGCGGCGACATCGACGGCGGGGCGATAACCTTCCTTGAGAAGAAACTCGGTCTCGACGCCGACGGAATGTCTAACCTGCTCAACAAGAAGAGCGGCGTGCTCGGCATCACCGGCATCTCGTCGGACATGCGCGAGATTGATGACGCCATCGAAAAGGGCGACGAACGCGCCAAGCTGGCTCTCGACATGTACAACTACCGCATAAAGAAATACGTGGGAGCGTACACCGCCGCCATGGGCGGATGCGACATCATAGTGTTTACCGCGGGCGTTGGCGAGAACCAATACCAGATGCGCGAGGCCGTCTGCAAGGACATGGAGTACATGGGATTGAAGCTCGACGTGGAGAAAAACAAGACCGTCCGCGGCGAGGAAGCCGTCATCTCGACACCCGACTCCAAGGTTACGGTGTGCGTCATACCGACTGACGAGGAGCTGATGATTGCCACCGACACCATGAACCTGCTCGAAAAATAAGCAGACTGACCTTTAAACCCAAATCGGTCGTTAGGCTTCACCCGTATTTCGCGCTGTTGTCAGGCCGATTGTTTTCCGCTTTTGTCGAAGATGTAGCGGGCTACATCGAGAGAAAACGGGAAACAAGATGACGGCAACAGTGTGGAAGACGGATGAAGAGCTGACGTATAAACGTAAATGTACGGTTGGCGGTCTAATGACCGATTTGGGTTTAAGGCGTTCTTCCCCGTGCTTTCGGGAAGGACGCCTTTTCGTTTCTTGTTTGACTAAAAACTAATCAACTATGGGAAAGAAGATAGTTACTTTCGGTGAGATGATGATGAGGCTCACCACGCCCGGCAACCTCCGCCTGCAACAGTCGCGCCACTTCGACGTCAATTTCGGCGGCAGCGAGGGTAACGTGGCCGTCTCGATAGCCTCTTACGGGGGCGATGTGTCGCTGGTGACGGCGCTTCCCGACAATCCGCTCGGCCATGTCTGCCTGATGAAATTGCGTGAACACAGCGTGGGGACGGACGAGATTATGATGATGAAAGGCGAACGCCTGGGCACTTACATCGTAGAGAAGGCGGCCGACATGCGCGCCGCCTCGGTGATTTACGACCGCAAGGACTCGGCCTTCGCGCGGCTCCGTCCGGGCATGATTGACTGGAAACGGGCTTTCCGCGACGCCGAGATATTCCACTGGTCGGGCATAGACGCCGCCCTGACGCAGGGCTTGACCGACGTATGTCACGAGGCGATAGACGCGGCCGACCGCCTGGGGCTGACAATCTCGTGCGACATCAACTATCGCAAGAACCTCTGGCAGTACGGCAAGAGCGCCGAGGAGGTGCTCGTCCCGCTGATGAGGAAGAGCGACATCGTGTTCGGCAGCGCGGGCGAATACGAGAAGGCGCTCAACCTGAAGGCGCCTGCATTCGACGCGAGGAGCGCCGCCGGCGAGGTTGACGCCGCCGCCTTTGAGGATTACTGCAAGCAAGTGGAGCAGAAACTGCCGCGCTGCAAGTATATGTTCATCGCCCTGCGCCGCGTCATAACGTCTGAACACCACGTCATGGCGGGCGTTCTCTACACGGGCGGACGCCTGCTGACGACGCGCGTCTACGAGGTGAACAACGTGATAGACAGCATGGGCGTGGGCGACGCTTTTGTCGGGGCGATGCTCTACGCTTACCAAAACTACGCCGACGACCAGGCCAAGCTCGACTTCGCTACGGGCGGCTCGGTGCTCAAGAACACCATCGTGGGCGACTACAACATGGTGACCGTGGCCGAGGTTGAGGGTCTCGTAGGGGGCGGCAGCGCGGAGATGAGAAGATAAGATATTAAAGGTAAAAAAGTAAAAAGGTAAAAAAGTAAAAACAACAGATTAAAGGTAAAACGGTAAAAAGGTAAAAAAGTAAAACTGCGCAGACGCGAATAGGCTACCTTGTTTTACTTTTTTACCTTTTTACTTCTTTACTTTCAAATGCTTGTTTTACTTTTTTATCTTTTTACTTTTTTACCCTTAAATCACAGTCTGCTTTCTCCCTCGACGTATTCTTCGAGGAACAGGTGCTCGCCATCATACACAACGTAAGTGAACTGCCATATCCAGTCGCCTATGATCATCATCCGCGTCTTGCGCGAGAGCATCAAGTCAAGCTCTATGTGGCGGTGTCCGTAGATGAAGTAGTCTATGTCCGGATGGGTCTTCATGTACTCTTTCGTGTAGCGCACGAGGGCCTCCTTGTCCTCGCCCTGGTACGGCGGTTCCTTGCCGTCGGCGCGTTTCAGGCGGCTGTGCTTGGCCCACGTCAGGCCGAAAGCCACTCCCCAGCGGGGGTGCAGCGCGCTGAACAGCCTCTGGCACGTGCGGTTGTGGAACATGCGGCGTATGAAGTTGAACTTCGGGTCGTGGTCGCCCAACCCGTCGCCGTGGGCCAGGTAGAACGTCTTGCCGTATATCTCGGTAGTCATCGGTTTGGTGTGCAGCGTCACGCCGCACTCCTTTTCCAGGTAGTCATACGCCCAGATGTCATGGTTGCCGGTGAAGAAATGCACCTCGACGCCCATGTCCGTCAGTTCAGACAGCTTGCCGAGGAAGCGCGTGTAACCCTTGGGCACGACGTATTTGTACTCGTACCAGAAGTCGAACATGTCGCCGAGCAGGTACACGGCGGCGGCTTTCGTCTTTATGTCGTCGAGGAAACGCACGAGCCTTCGCTCCTGCGTGCGTGCGTGGTCGATTGCCAGCGAGCCCAGGTGGGCGTCTGAAAGTATGTAGATGTTCTTGTGCATAGGCGATAGTTAAATATTAAATACCCAAACCGACAGTGCCTGACACCCAATCCCGTCCTCCCGAAGGGATGGAGTTTGGATACCTGTTCTTATCGGGATTTGGATGTATTTATATGTATTTTATGGTTCGAATGCTTTTTGTAAATCTGCTTCTTCCCATCAACAAAGCATATTAAGCTCCCTCCCTTCGGGAGGACGGGGGTGGGTGTTCAATCCAACCCTAATTCGAGCCGTGCCTCCTCGCTGAGCATGCTCTGGTCCCACGCCGGCTCGAACACGAGGTTCACCGTGGCGGCCTTCACCCCGTCGAGCGCGTCCACCTTCTGCCTTACGTCCTCAAGTATGAAGTCCGCCGCCGGGCACGTAGGCGCGGTGAACGTCATGTCGATGTCAACCGTGGCGTCGTCCTTCACGTCAATCTTGTAAATCAGTCCGAGGTCGTAAATGTTCACGGGTATTTCAGGGTCGTAGACGGTCTTCAGCACGTCAACGATTTTTTCCTCAATCTGCGTTTTTTCTTCCTGGGTCATGTCCTTATTGCGTTTCTTATATTACAAAGGTAATGCAAATCGGGAAAAACGCAAAATAAAAACGTCACAAACGGACATTTATTTTCAATTCCGCCCTTACGCCCGTCTGGCCTTGCCGCGGTTGCCTCCGCCGCCGCGTCGGGCCACGCCCCGCCGTTTCGTCGGGAGCCGTTCCCGCCTCGTTCCAGCGCGTTTCCCTCGCCGCTTTCTTGTCGTTCTGTAACCGCCTGACTGTCAGTGCGTTTCCCATTTGCCGTCTTTTAGCTTGCAAAAGACGGCAAATCGCACGCCAATTCACGGCAAATCGCACGGCGTTTTACGGCAAATCGCACGCAAAGAGGGCACCTTCCGCATCACGGAAGGTGCCCTCTTGAATTATGAAACCATATCGCCTTAACAGCAGGCAATCACTGCCGCTCAAACAGATAGTCGCCGATGAGCAGACGGCTGGTCGTAATTGTAACTTCGTAATCAACGCCGTCTTGGAACATTATGCTGTATTGTCCCGTCCAGATAAACTCTACATACCAGCGGTTTTCGTCCTTGTCCTCGAAATAAGCATACTCGAACGGATAGATGTCAAAGCCCCCTTCGTCATACCATGCTTCTATACGTCCCGTTCCGTTGGCAGAGAACACTATTTGCACAATACCGGTTTTGCCATTCACCATCACGTTGCCATAACGCTATGTGCCGACAAGAGGATTGCCGTCCACGCCCGGTTCGTCAACATCTGCCTGCTTTTCAAGCTCAAGCAGGTTGTGCTCGTAACGCAAGACGAAGCCCTCGTCAATGTCAAGACTTAGCTTTGGAATAAGGTCATACGTAACTGTAACCTGTCCGCCGTCGGTGAATTCATTGAAACTGTCGCTCCCGTTGCTGTTGTCTACGCTTATGTCATCGTATCGGGCGATGATTTTCAAGTCGTCAGTCAGTGTGTACGTACCCTTGGCAGTCACCCCTGAGCGCGACTTTCCGGGCTTTGACGCTATTTCATACACAATCCCGCCGTCTTCCGTAAAAGTGAAGTCTTCCGTGAAATTGTAACCGGAGTTGGTGGAGCTCCAATGTCCCGGCAATTTGTCGCGAAGTGAATTTACGTCGGAAAACTTGTCAAACATCATCACGCGGTCGTCGAACGTCGTCAGTATCAGCTTTTGGTTGGTTGCCGTCGGCATGGCTAAGATGTCGTAGACAACGTATTTCTGAACGCCGTCTTCATATCCCCAATAGTCGTTGTCGGTGTTGTCGGATATTACAGTCATGTCCGTGTAATCAAGTATCAGCTTGCTGCCGGCAACAGTGTATTCGCCTTTGGCCACAATCTTTACGTTGTCGTGACCGTCACTGGTGAAATGCTCATACGTCGCCTTGCCGTCCTCCGCCAAGCGCAGGCCTATCCTCGCCGTGCTGTCGGCGGCTTCAGACGTGATGTTCCAGTAGCCTGCGACGCCCGTCTGCACAGGCCCGTCGCCTCCGCTTGGCTCGTCTTCGTCGTCCACTTGCCCCCAGCCGTCGTCGGGCAGGGGCTCGTCGTCATCGTCGTCGCTGCTGCAACTGCTCATCCCGAAGGCCAGCGTGACGGCCATCAGGAGCATTGAAAAATACCTGAATGTCTTCATTCTCATTCGTTTTTATGGTTAATGGTTTGTCATTTCACATCCTTGGCCCGCACGGTGTGCCGCCTACATGCGCCCCGTGCCGTGGCATTGGGTGCACGTGATGTGGCGGTGGCCAGTCGAACGCATGAACCATTGGCCGCACTCGCTGCACTTCTCGCGCGAGTCCGTGCCGTAAGTCGCAACGTTGAAGTCCTTCACTATGCGCCCCGAACCGTGGCAAAGGGGGCACGCGCCGCCGCTTGACGACGAGCCGCTTGAGCCGCTGAACGTAGAGCCTGACGTGCTTACGTCCACCGTGCCGCCCCCGGCGACCGGGACGGTATAGCCCTCTGACAAGGCGTCGAACGTGAACGACGTGGCAGGGAACGGCATCGTGCCCGCCGTCCCGCCAGTGTATGCGGGCACGGACGTGCCCATCGAGCCGGCCGAATATGGCGAGTAGCCGCCTATGCTGCCAAGTCCCGCCGCCATGCCTTGCAGGAAACTGCTGTTGCACGACGTCAGCACAGCCGCCAACACTATGGCTGCCGCCGCCTTAAATGCTTTCATTGTCTTCATAGTGTGATAGAATGATAGGTGTGGAAATGCCTTGCCTGTCCTTTCTTTGCATCGTTTTCCAGGTATTGCAAGGCGTGTTTGAAAAGTGAAAGGCAGTCTCTCCGACACGTAAAAGACCGCCTTTCCCTGCTTAATTAATTGTCTGAACTTTGTATTACAATGCAATGTCTGAAAAGATTATCATATCTTCTTCCAGACGGAAGTTGAGCCGCCGGAAGTCATCATCATCGTATTGCCTGTTATTGTTATCGTCTCATTATAAACCGTATCATCGTCGAGATACCAATATTTCAGCTTTCCGGTTCCGGTAGAGCTGTCATAAGACATTGTATATTTAAAATTAAGAGAGCCTTGCTGGGTAACTCTTATACCCGTACCGTCCGCTTTAAATGTCATTCTCGTAAAATAAGCATCTGTCGAGCCATCCACTTCCCATGTGCCAACAATGTTGATTGTCTTTCCGTCATCATCGTCGTCGTCGCTGCAAGCGGTGAAAGAAAGGCTGAGCATTGCCACGAACAAGGCCATGGCCATGTACTTCAAGTTGTTTAAGTGTCTCATTTTTGTTTACGTTTTAAGTTATTAATAAAATTTAATCTGTTTCCGATTGCAAAGGTAATCACTTAAAACGTATGGGCGCATGGTGGGGCGTAAGGTAAAATCTGACGGTTGTGTCACATTTTGTTTGTCGCTTCCGTGGCGGCGAGGTCGTCCGACAAGTCACGGAAGAAGTCGTGGCCGAGGATGCCGGATATGCGTCGGAGCAGCGTGGTGTCGATGCTCTCGCGCTTGAAGATGTCGTAAACGTTCTGGCGGTTGCAGTAGAGCTTGCGGGCGAACCACGCCACGGTGCGCTCTTGCCGCCGGAGTTCTGTCTCGATTTTGCTGCCGATGTGAAGCATGGCGGTACACCTTATATATAATAAAGAGAGCCGAACCGCCCAAGCTCCCGTAATCGAACAAATGCCCGGCACGACATGAAGACGTGGGATTCTGACCTGCATACCCCGTCTTTAGGCCTTCGCACTGCCCTCACAAGTAGATAAGCAAGTCAGACAGCCCACGCCCATGCCATATCCACCGGCGCATGGCAGCTGAGGCCTTGCCGCCCCGCGGGGGCGGCAAGTACCTGCTGCGCGCCGATATATACGCGCTGATGGGCGTCGCCGTGTGCTTTATCTTTCTCGTGAATTTGAATGTGCGAAGTTCAAAGACGGAAGATAATGCGTTGGTAACGCCTTGTATTCATTCCATGATGTATGCCGGGAACGGAGGCCGCCGCCGCCGTTCGGACGCTGCAAATGTATATCTTTTTTTCGAGAAAGCAGTGCCTTTTCGCTTTCTTTTTGTCCAAATAGTTTGCATGGGCGGCGTGTAAACCAAAAAGGCACACTTCATGCGCGGCCTGCCGGGGCTTGCTCCGCGGCGTTTTCTTGCCTCCGCGCCCGCGGGGTTTCCGCCGTTCCCGGCCTGTGGGCGGCGTATTCCTTGGCGGCGCGCGCGGGCTGTTTGCCGGCGGCTTGGCCACCGGCTTGCAACCGCCTGGCTGTCAGCGCGTTTCCCGTTTGCCGTCTTTTAGCTTGCAAAAGACGGCAAATCACACGCCAATTCACGGCAAATCGCGCGGCGTTTTACGGCAAGTCGTGGTCCGTCTTGTTGTTTATGATGCGGCGTTGGGCTGGTTGCGTATTCGCGACTGGCGTTGTTACCGCACACAGGGCGTGGCGGACTGCGTGCGTAAAGCAAAGTTACGATTTAACATAAAAACATCGTTTAAAAACGGCTTGGCGTGTCGTTATGCTACCGAAACGGCTCTTGCGCTTTACATCTGTCAGGGCGTTAAAAGCTGAATAATAAGTTTTGTATCGTAAAGCGAAGATTTATTAAAAAACATTTTGTCATTTCAATAATCTTTACGAACTTTGCAAAATGCTGGCGGCGGAACGCCCCGGCGGCGTCCTTGGCGGCAGGGGCGTGGCTGGCGGCTGTCGTGGGCGATGAAAAACAGTAACATATCAATCTAAAGCTAAATACCTTTATATTTATGGCAGAAGAATTGGAAGTAAAGCAATTAGACGATGTCGTAGTGCGCTTTTCCGGCGACTCAGGCGACGGAATGCAGCTGGCGGGTAACATCTTCTCGACAGTCTCGGCTACGATAGGTAACGGTATCTCGACGTTCCCCGACTACCCGGCGGACATCCGCGCCCCGCAAGGGTCGCTCACGGGCGTGTCAGGGTTCCAGGTACACATCGCCAGCGGCCGCGCCTACACGCCGGGCGACAAGTGCGACGTGCTCGTGGCCATGAACGCCGCGGCCCTGAAGACGCAGTACAGGTTCGCCAAGCCTCAGGCTACGATCATCATCGACACGGACAGCTTCGGTCCGAAAGACCTTGAGAAGGCCCAGTTCAAGACGCAGGACTACCTCGGCGAGATGGGCATCGACCCCGACCGCGTGGTGGCCTGCCCGATAACGCAGATGGTTAAGGACTGCCTGGCCGACAGCGGGATGGACAACAAGGCGGTGCTGAAGTGCCGCAACATGTTCGCCCTGGGCATCGTCTGCTGGCTGTTCAACCGTGAGATAAAATACGTTGAGGCCTTCTTGCGCGAGAAGTTCGACAAGAAGCCGGCCATCGCCGAGAACAACATAAAGGTGGTGAACGCCGGTTACGACTACGGCCACAACGTTCACGCCAGCGTGCCGGCCACTTACCGCATAGAGTCCAAGAACAAGGTGAAGGGCCGCTACATGGACATCACCGGCAACAAGGCCACGGCCTACGGCCTGATAGCAGCCGCCGAGAAGGCCGGGCTGAAGCTCTACCTCGGCTCTTACCCCATAACGCCCGCCACGGACATCCTGCACGAGCTGGCCAAGCACAAGTCGCTCGGAGTGGTGACGGTGCAGTGCGAAGACGAGATTTCAGGCTGCGCCAGCGCCATCGGCGCGTCGTTCGCCGGCGCGTTGGCCGCCACGTCAACGTCAGGCCCCGGCATCTGCCTCAAGTCGGAGGCGATGAACCTGGCCGTGATAGACGAGCTTCCCTTGGTGGTAATCGACGTGCAGCGCGGCGGCCCGTCAACGGGCCTGCCCACAAAGAGCGAGCAGACCGACCTGCTGCAGGCCCTCTTCGGCCGCAACGGCGAGTCGCCCATGCCCGTGATAGCCGCCACAAGCCCCACCGACTGCTTCGACGCAGTGTACGCCGCGGCCAAGATAGCCCTTGAGCACTTGACGCCCGTGGTGCTGCTCACCGACGCCTTCGTGGCCAACGGCTCCGCGGCGTGGAAGCTGCCGAACATCGACGAGCTGCCGGAGATACACCCGCACTACGTTACTCCCGAACAGAAAGGCCACTACACGCCCTACCAGCGCGACCCGGAGACCGGCGCACGCTACTGGGCCGTGCCCGGACAGGAGGGCTACGAGCACATACTCGGCGGCCTGGAGAAGGACGGCGACACCGGAGCAATATCCACCGACCCGGAGAACCACGACAAGATGTGCCACCTGCGCGCTCTCAAAGTGTTCAAGATGCCCCTTCCCGACGTGGAAGTTCTCGGCGACGCCGATGACGCCGACCTGCTCATAGTAGGCTTCGGAGGCACCTTCGGCCACCTCTATTCAGCCATGACGGAGATGAGGAACGCCGGTCACAAGGTGGCCCTGGCGCACTTCAGCTACATCAACCCGCTGCCCAAGAACACCGCCGCCGTGCTTACTAAATATAAGAAGGTGGTCGTAGCCGAGCAGAACCTCGGCCAGTTCGCCGGCTACCTGCGTATGAAGGTTGACAACTTCTCGCCCTATCAGTTCAACCAAGTCAAGGGTCAGCCCTTCGTTGTGGCTGAACTTGTCAAGGCGTTCACAAAAATAATTAACGCCCCCTCCCGCCTCCCCGTGGGGAGGTGACTGCCGTCGGTGCAACCTTTGAATGAAAAACTATCCCTACTGCACGGCTGACGTAAGCCTGTACGGACGTCTGAAGGAGCTTGCAAGGCACAACAGAAGCAACCCTACGGAAGCGGAAAGCCTGCTTTGGCTTATGGTAAAAGGAAACCGCTTGGGGCGTAAATTCAAGCGTCAGCACATCATCGGCTGCTTCATCGTCGATTTCGTCTGCATCGAAACAAAGTTAGTTGTCGAGATAGACGGCGGCTACCACAGCCTGCCCGGCCAACAGACGAGCGACAAGGAACGGACGGCGTGGCTCGAAAGCCAAGGCTTCAGGGTTATAAGGTTCACCAATGCGGAAGTCATGCAAAATACTACAAGCATATTACAACAAATAAAAGAAAACTTGAAATAACATGGAGCACAACACATATCCAACCTCCCCCCTTGGGGGGAACACAGGGGGGGCTTATAAGCCTACCGATTATAAGAAGGGACAACCGCGCTGGTGTCCCGGTTGCGGCGACCATTTCTTCCTGGCTTCGCTGCACAAGGCAATGGCGGAAATTGGCGTGCCGCCTTACCAGACAGCCGTGATTTCAGGCATTGGGTGCTCAAGCCGACTGCCGTATTACGTCAGCACATACGCCATGCAGACCATACACGGACGCGCCGCGGCCATCGCCACGGGCGCGAAAGTGGCCAACCCCGACCTCGCGATATGGCAAATCAGCGGCGACGGAGACGGCCTCGCCATCGGCGGAAACCACTTCATCCACGCCATGAGGCGCAACATCGACCTGAACATGGTGCTGCTCAACAACCGCATCTACGGCCTTACGAAAGGCCAGTACTCGCCAACGTCGCCGCGCGGCTTCGTCAGCAAGTCGTCGCCTTACGGCACAGTGGAAGACCCGTTCCTGCCGGCAGAGCTGTGCTTCGGCGCAAGAGGCCACTTCTTCGCACGCGCCGTGGCCACCGACGCGGAAGGAACCGTCGAGGTGCTCAAGGCCGCCTATTACCACAAAGGCGCCTCGGTGTGCGAGATTTTGCAGAACTGCGTCATCTTCAACAACGGCTGTTACGACTCAATCTACAAGAAGGAAGGCCGCGCCAAGAACGCAATCTACGTGCGCCACGGCCAGCCTTTGGTGTTCGGAGAGAACAACGAGTACGGCCTCATGCAGGAAGGCTTCGGCCTGAAGGTGGTGAAGATTGGCGAGAACGGCGTGACATTGGACGACATCCTCGTGCACGACGCCCACTGCATGGACAACACCTTGCAGCTGAAACTCGCCATGATGGACAACGAGCACGGCTTCCCCGTGGCCCTTGGCGTCATCCGCGACGTTGAGGCTCCTACTTACGAGGTCGCCGTTGCAGAGCAGATTGAGGAGGTGAAGGGCAAGAAGAAGTATCACAACTTCATGGAACTGCTCGAAACCAACGACACTTGGGAGGTGAAATAAAGAACCTTTTTATAAAGGAGTAAGCGGGAGTTAATAGGAGTTAGGCGGCTTTAAAAGCCGCCGGGAGTTAGCGGACAAATGCTTGGCAACAACCATGCAGCTAATGTCCGTTAACTCCCGATAACTCCGGCGCGAAGCGCCTAACTCCCGCTTACTCCTTTTTATTACAATATATCTTTCCCGTCCAGCAGACGGATGTACGTCTTTATGGCGTCGTCTATTTCCTTAATATATATGAACTCGTCGGCGGAATGCGAGCGCGCCGACTCCCCCGGCCCCATCTTCAGCGACGGGAAGGGCATCAGGGCCTGGTCGGACAGCGTGGGAGAGCCGAACGGCGTCTTGCCCATCTCCACGCAGCGGCGCACCACGGGGTTGTCCGCTGCGATGGACGACGACGACAGCCGGAACGAGCGCGCCTTGATTTCGCTCGTCAGCTTGCCTTTTAAGAACTCGAAAACCTCCTCGTTCGTGTAAAGCTCGTTAGTCCTTACGTCGATGACGAAGCGGCATTCGTCGGGCACTACGTTGTGCTGCGTGCCGGCGTTCACCATCGTGACGGTGGCCAGCGTGGGGCCGAGCAATGGGCTGACGCGGCTGAAACGGTAAGTGCGCAGGAAGCAGAGGTCGTCCAGAACCTCGTAAATGGCGTTGACGCCCTCGCCCCGCGCGGCGTGCCCCGACCGTCCGCGGGCCGTGCCGTCGATTACCATCAGACCCTTTTCGGCCACGGCGGGCTGCATGCCCGTTGGTTCGCCTACTATCGCCATGCTGACTTCGGGCAGGCGGGTGAGGGCGAGGCTGACGCCGTTTTGCCCCGAAACCTCCTCCTCGGCGGAGGCGAGATAAACGAGGTTGTAAGGCTGTTCGCGCTGCGAGAGATGGCGGAACGCCTGGAGCAACGCTGTAAGTCCGCCGCCGCAGTCGTTGCTTCCGAGGCCGTAGAGCGCGCCGTCAACGACGTCTGGCGAGAACGGGTCGCGCGTCCACGAGCTTACGGGCTTCACCGTGTCGATGTGCGCATTGAGCAGCAGCGTCGGCTTCTTGTCGTCGAAGTGCGGGCTTACCGCCCACACGTTGTTGGCCTCGCGGCGCGGCGAAAGGCCGCAGCTGGCCATCTCACGCTCCATGATGTCAGCGGCGCGGGCCTCGTCGCGGCTCACCGAAGGCGTGGCTATGAGCCGCCGGAGCAGTCCGACGGCATGGTTGAGATAATCGTTTTGTTCCATAATCATAGGGCAAAGATAGCAAAAAACTGTCAAACATCCGCCCGCGTCCTACCTTCTGAAGGGAAGATGCAAGCGTCTTTTGTGTTAAAAATACACCGCTTTTCGTTATTTAACGTTAATTTTTCGGGGGGGGTAGATGTAAAATACGTATATTTGCGATGCTTTTAAGGCAGCGGCCGTTCCTTTTTAGGACATTGTGATACGTGATTTTTATGTTTAACCTTAATAAAAACAAAACGTTATGTTTAAGAAATCAAAAGTTTTAGTGTTGGCCCTTGCGGCCTTGGTGTTGACGTCGTGCAGTGAAGTGGCGTCTAAATTGGGCGGCATGAAGACTGATTCGCCCGAAGTTGTAGACAAGGCCAAGGAGCTTGTCAAGGCAAACTTCGACCCTGCGAAGTGGAAAGTAGTGTCGGTGGACTGGAGCGAAGGCATCGGCCAGGACGAGCTTACGGGCAAAGTGACGTCGATACGCTTCTATATGATCGACAAGGACGGCAAGGCGTGGCAGCAGACTTTCATCGCCTCCACGGGCTGGACGGCAGGCGACCTTGACGACACCAGCTTCGCCAAGGGCGACAAGTACGACGACCCGAAGGAGTATCCCGCGCTCGACCTCGACAAGTTCGACGCCGCGAAGTACACCAAGATGGTGGAAGACGCCAAGGCGTTGATACCGAAGGGCTACACGTTCAAGTCGGTTGACAGCTTCTCGATGAACACTTACGACAAAGCTCCGATGGAGATGGTTATCAACGTCGTGGAGGAAGGAAAGGAAACGGTGTCGAACGCCGGGAAGACTTCAATCGTGTACTACGAGCTTGATTATTCGATTGACGAGAACGGCAAAGTGACGCTCAAAGGCTCAATCTAACAGCGTTATGCAACCACCTTTGTAACGCCTTGGCGTTCAGCGTGTTGCAAAAGACCGTCATTCGCATTCCAAAAGGCCGTCATTCACAGCGTGAATGACGGCCTTTTGCATTGTAATTTGCCGTGAATGGCAATGCTTTAAAGTTGAGAAGTGGAAATGTAAAAATATAAAACAGTTGAAAAGTAATGTGGTAAAACAAGTGAATTGCATTTGCGTCAGCGCTTTTTCACCCTTTTACCCTTTTACTTTTTTACCTTTTTCAATCACAGCCTTCCCTCCTCGGCGTAGCTGTAATAACGTCCGTCGGTGATGATGAGATGGTCGAGGAAGTGCAGCCGCATCAGTTCGCAGGCCTTCTTCATGCGCTGCGTCAGGCGGTCGTCGTCCCCGCTGGGTCGCGCGTTGCCGCTGGGATGGTTGTGGCAGAGGGCCACCACGGTGGCGTTGCAGAGCAGCGCGTTCTTTATGGCGAGGCGTATGTCAACGGCGGTCTCGGTGATGCCGCCGTGCGAAAGGCGCATGCAGTTGATAAGTCCGAAGTTCTGGTTCATCAGCATCACCCACGCCTCCTCCTCGGCAAGGTCCTGCATCTGCGGCCGCATGTACTCGTAGATGGCCGTTGCGGAGTCGAACTTGCGGCGTTCCTCAGCCGTCTCGCGCTGCCGCCGCTTGCCCAGCTCGCAGGCGGCGAGCACGGTTACGGCCTTAGCCGGGCCGAGACCCTTGTATCGTCCGCTGGTAAGCTCGGCGATAGTCTTCTTGCCCAAGGTGTTAAGATTGTTGCCGCAGTCGGCAAGCACACGTTTCATCAGGTCAACGGCGCTCTCGTCTTGCGACCCCGACCCTATGAGTATGGCCAGCAGTTCGGCATTAGACAACGCCCCGGCGCCGTGCTTCATCATCTTCTCGCGCGGCCGGTCCTCCTCTGCCCACTGGTTGATTGAGAGTTTGTTCATCTACTTAATTTAAAATTGAGAATGGAGAATTGAGAATTATGATTACCTATGCTAATAGGTGAAATGGCGGATTATGATTATACATTCGTTTTTTCCTGATGTCTCAATTTACATGTTTTTCTTCGTGGTTTTTATTATTTTGACGAGGATACGTATTATTTCAGTGTTGTCGTCAAGCATGGATTGAAGTTGCCGGGCTGTAATATAGTTGCCACTATGCAATGCTTTCAGCCAAAACTCAGTTTCATCAGCTTCTTTCAAGGCAATACTCAACTTGCTTATAAAGTCCGCCTTGCTTTGGGCATTCCTGCTTTCCGCCGTATTCGCCCCGATACTTGTGCCGCTGCGCAATATTTGCTTGGAAAGCGTCTGCTCATGCTTTACATCCAGCAAATATTGATACAGTTTGACAATCCGTGCCGCATAAGCTGCCGTTTTAACTTGGATTATATTTTCTTTCCTTTGCAACATCACACAATGTACTTACACCCACACCCACAAAGGTAATCATAATTTTCAATTATCAATTATCAATTATAAAACGTCTTGTCGAAAGCGTGGAACTCGTCTCGCCCCATGACGCACCTCCGCCACCACGCCGTGAGGAAGCCGCAGCCGTAGCCGTAGAGCTGGATGAAGGCGGCGGGGACGCTGAGCAGCCCCACCTTGAGGCTCCTGTTGGCCGCGGCGGAGCCGGCGAAGATGAGCAGGCAGTAGAGCAGGATGGGCAGCCACGGCCCGGCGCAAAGCCAGTACCAGCGGTGCAGGTCGTCGTAGTGCATCAGGGCGCGGCCAACGGCGGAGGTTAGCACGAGCGCCGTGACGCCGACGGTGAACACCATGGGCAGCAGGTGGACGAGCTTGAGCGATTCGGGATATTTCTTGTACAGGTTGATGCGCGCTATGCCGCTGTTGAACACCTGGCGGAAGAACTTGCGGAAGTCGGTGCGCCGCTTGTGCCACACCCACGCTTCGGGGAACAGGCGGCAGCGGCAGCCGGCCTTGAAGATGCGTATGCTGAAGTCGATGTCCTCGCCGAAGCGCATCTTAGAGAAGCCTCCGAGGCGCAGGTAGACGTCGCGGCGCACGCCCATGTTGTAAGAGCGGGGGTAAAACTTGTCGAGCTTTTTCTTGCCGCCGCGTATTCCGCCCGTGGTGAAGAAGCTCGTCATGGAGTAGCTGATGGCCTTCTGCGTGTCGGTGAAGGAGTCGTGTGCGCGGTCGGGACCGCCGAAAGCGTCGGCCGGCTCGCGGCGCAGCTCGTCGTCAACGGCCTTCAGGTAGCCTGCGGGCAGTACTACGTCGGAGTCGAGCACTATGAGGTATTCGCCCCTGGCGCGCTCCGCCCCGTAGTTGCGGCTTTGCCCTGGGCCGCTGTTCGGCTTCGTATGGTAATGCAGGTCGAGCTTGCCGGCGTACTTGTCGCAGACTTCCTTGCAGGGCTTCGAGCTTCCGTCTTCTACGATGACGACCTCAAAGTCGGTCACGGTCTGCGTCAGCAGGCTTGCCAACAGCTCGTCCACCTC
This sequence comes from uncultured Prevotella sp., assembly GCA_944320255.1. Taxonomy (GTDB): domain Bacteria; phylum Bacteroidota; class Bacteroidia; order Bacteroidales; family Bacteroidaceae; genus Prevotella. The sequence goes on from CALUGU010000049.1 coordinate 20,602, forward strand.
GTCGGGGCGGTTGTAGACGGGAACGATGAAAGAGTATTTCATTTTTTCAATAGTTAAGGTAGTAAGGTGGCAAACAAAAAAGCCAGGGAGTAAAGGCGTCAAGACAAATGGTGCTTGCCAGCAGCGTTCATGCCATGAAGCATTTGCCTTAACTCCCTTACTCCCCGACTTCTTAACTCCTAAAGGGAAAGGAGTTATTCCTTAACGCGGCTGAGATAGCTGCCGTCGCGCGTGTCTATCTGGATGAGGTCGCCCTCGTTGATGAACAGCGGCACGCGCACTTCGACGCCCGTCTCAAGCGTGGCGGGCTTCGTGGCGTTGGTGGCGGTGTCGCCCTTGACGCCCGGCTCGCTGTGGGTCACGCGGAGGTTGGTCTTCACGGGCATCTCGGCGTAGAGTATAGTGCCGTCAGTGGTGTCGGTCACAACCTCAACCACGTCGCCTTCCTTCATGTAGTCAACGCCGATGATCGAATCGCGGGCGATGGGAATTTGCTCGAAAGTCTCCTGGTTCATGAAGATGAGACCCGTCGGGTCTTCATACAGATACTGGTAAGGACGGTGCTCTATGCGCACGTCTTCGAGCTTGAAGCCGATCTGGAACGTGCGTTCGAGCACGCGGCCGTCGGTGACGTTCTTCAGCTTGGTGCGCATAACGGTGTTACCCTTGCCCGGCTTTACGTGCTGGAAGTCGATGCAAATCCATACTTGGTTGTCCATGCGGATGCATGTGCCTTTCTTAATTTCCTGTGAGTTAATCATATTTATTTGTGTAATTTAATATACTCAAGCCTCGGTGGAGCAATCCGGAAGGACGCCGACAGACGTGCGCGCCTTCATCCAAGATGCTGACTTTCAGGCTGCAAAGTTACTATTTTTTCAGGAAAAAGACCCGTTGGCGGAATTATTTTTTGCCTCTTTATTTTGGCCCTTACGGTTTGGGCAGAGTCCAACAGCAAATGCAAAATTAATCAAAGAAATTGAAAAACCTGCATTTGGGTGTGTCAAAGTTTAATTTTTCCCTTGGCCTTGTATTGAGCTTGTACTGCAC
>CALUGU010000050.1 GCA_944320255.1 uncultured Prevotella sp.
CCGCCTTCTTTTGAGTGAAGCCCCGCGAGGACGACGTTCCCCGCGGGGCTTTTTTGTTGTAATGGGCCGGATGGGCCGGATAGTAGGATAAGCCCAATGGGCAGGATAGGCCCAATAATGCTGATAAGCCCAATGAGCCAGATGTGACAAAGACAAATAAGCCAGACAAGCCCTGACGGCTAACAAGAATTAAGGCTAATTGGTCGAATAAGCCGAATGAGCCTGATAGGGCTAATTAATATTATTTATTGTTGTCGTTGTTTTTAGTACCATTGTCGGTGACGATTATTTCGCCCATAAGTGTTTCTGAATCTTGTTCAAGAATTACTTTGCTGTTTTTAATTAAGTCACACGTAGTCAGTATTTTATCTTTACATCCAACGAATTGGAACTTTATCTTAGCTTCGTATGGTATGATAATGGAGTATTCGCCATCAAGATTTGTTAAAGCTCCGTTGAGCTTGTCTTGTTTAGGATAAATAACGGTTATCACCGCACCAATTATTGGGTAGTTGTTTTCGTCAGTTACAATTCCGGATATTTTGATTTTCTCGGTTGCACCAGATGATAAGTCAATCGTTTTTAGTTCTTCTTTTTGGCAGATATTTGCTGCGTTGTGTTCCGTTTGGGCGAATGTAGAAGGCGTTGAACATAACGCAAGGGCTACACCTGCGATTTTAAGTGGAAGTCCGAACGATTTATTCATTGATAATTGATGCTCAAGCCATTGGGTTTCAGCATCACAAGCAGGGCAGGTGCCATTGCATTGGCCAGTGAAGCTGCACTCATTGGCGGTGTAAGTGATGCCGTTCTCATCGGCAATTTTCTGTCTGATTGCCTTTAGCTTTTTGCAGATGTTTTTGCCTCTATTCATTTTTTTTGCGTATTTTTGTTTTTGCGAATGATGTAATTGAATAAGTCAAAGTTGACATATCCCATATTTTTCAGTCTTTCAATACTTGCTTGCCGTTTTTCCTCGTCATTATATTCCGGGATTAGCGGTAAACGGATGGTTAACCGTTCTTGTGGCACTTGGGCGGCAAGCCATCGCAAGTTATCTTTTACGCTGGAGTTGTCAGCTGAAGTGTAACTCTTGTAGATTGCAGAATTCATATCTTTTACGTCGATGAAATAATGATTGATGAAAGGCATTATTTCTTCAATGTTGTGGCGGTTGACATTGAGCGAGGTCTCGATGGAAATGTTCCATTCCGCCGGGGCAATACTGCAAAACTCACGTATGAACTTGCTCCAGAGTAGAGGCTCGCCTCCGCCAAATGTAATTCCTCCGCCAGTGGCCAGAAAATAGAGGTTGTCAATACTCACTTCTTCAAGGAGTTCTTGTGGTGTCACAACACGGCAAATAAACTCTTCATCGAGACATTGCGGATTTAGACAATATTTGCAACGCAACGGACAACCGTGAAAAGCTACGAGAGTTGTAACGCCACATCCGTCTGTGACTATCCTGTGCCTGTCTATTCCGATAATCTTTGCCGTCATACGGCAAAGTTAACAGTTATTTTTACAATAGCAAAACCGATGCTCAAAATTTATTATTGTCGCTTGGTAAAACTTTTTCCATTATGAGGTAATTGTGAAAATACGTGATAAAAGCCAGGTGTGATAACATGGTCGTATGGCTTCAAAACAAGTTGTACGTAAGTCATTGATTATCAATGTGTTTACTTTCATAATATAAAATGTGGCTTTTCACAATATGAAAAGCCACATTTTACCATATAAAAAGCCGTATATTGTATTGCAAAAAGCCATATTTTACAGGATGTCTCCCCACGGATAACTTCCGGGCTTCATTACAATCTCTGTTTTTCCGTGCGTCATACCAACAATTCCCGGCCGGTATTCGGTTCTTATTTCAAGATTGTTCCAGCCTAATTCTTTTATGATGGAATAGGCCGTTGCGCCCCCCTCAATAATCAGTAGTTCCGGTTGGTAGGCGTCAACGAGCCGCTTTACGGCTTCAGCCATTATTTTCCTTAGTCGTAAAGCGCATTGGGGGCCGCCATTTTCCTTGTTCCCGATGGTCAGTGCGATGGATTTATTGCGTATGTAAATATCCGGTAACGATGCCTGCCATTTGTCTGCGGCTGCCCCGGCGAACACGTCGTCGGGTATTGCAGCGTTGTAAGTCATCGATGCTTTGGCAAAATTGCGGTGAGTGATGTCTTCACTTTGCGTACTGCCACATACGATGATGGAGTGTCCTCTGGGAGTAATTTTGCCTTCTCCCGTTCGCGGGGTGCTTTGGGGATGTGATTTTTCTAATAAAGCATTGAACAAGTCGGCTCCGCCGGCAAGTAGCGTTTGCTTGTCTGTTTTGTTAAGTTGCGTTGCCACATCGTCCAGCGTCGATGCTTCAGCCACGTATATGCCTTTACTGTTTTGTGGAAGGCTGCCGTCAAGTGTGAGTATGTTGACACTGCGTCCCAGAATTTCAGTAACTACGGAAGATTTTGCCGGAAACTCCGGGTCGTCTTTGAATGCCGTTTCGGCAAGGGGTTTCCCACTTATAAAATATGTTCCGTTGCTGATAGCTCTGTCTTTTGACGGGTTCTGTGGCAGCAGTAATGCCCGTGTGTACGCTTTTATTTTTAAAAGCGCATTCAGCTCGGCAACGATATGTCCGCGCAATGCCGAATCTGTCTTTTTGAACAAAATGCCGCCATTGTGTTCTATTTGTCGTGTCAAACAGAGCATCTCATTGACAGCGTCGGCTTCGCAGCCGGAGCGTGTGTCTGTTGCTATTACGAGCACTTCGGTGTCGTCATTTTGCTGATTGAAGCCCGTTGACAACACAACTTTCAGTCCGTGGCTCCATGCCGCGCCGGCTATTTCGGCAGCTCCTGTGATGTCGTCGGCTATTACTGTTATCATATCTTGGTATGGAAAATAAGTTTAATGAACGCGCAATTTACCAATCATTTCATATAGGTATTGGCAAATTGCGGGTGCTCATTATGAATGTAGATATTAAAATAATATGAAGCAAGGGCGCAGACGTCTCCATTGCAAACGGGAAAGTCACCACCCTCGCTTCATTGTCGCTTGATTATCAGGCTCTGTTTTTCGCCATCCGTGTGGCGTAGTCGATAGAGAGGAGCATGGCGTCAGGGCTTGCCACGCCTTTTCCTGCTACGTCGAAGGCTGTGCCGTGGTCTACTGAAACACGGATTATAGGCAATCCTAATGTTATGTTGACGCCTTTTGCTGTCTCCATCTTGCCTGTTTCCTTGTCCCAGTTGAAGCCTACCACCTTGAACGGAATGTGTCCTTGGTCGTGGTACATCGCCACGCAACCGTCGAACTTGCCGCATTTTGCCTTGGCAAAGAGTGTGTCCGGCGGCACAGGCCCTTCCACGTTGTAACCTTTGGCTTTAAGTGTTTCAACGGCTGGAGTGATTTCCTCCTTTTCCTCAAAGCCGAACAGGCCGTTGTCGCTGGCGTGCGGGTTTAGTCCGGCTATGCCGATGTGCGGGTCGGCTATGCCGAATTGGCGGCACGCATCGATAATAAGTTCCGTTACGTCGATGATGCGCTCTTTCTTAACAAGGTCGCAGGCCTTGCGCAACGGGACGTGAGTTGAAACGTGGATTACGCGCATGAAGTCGTCAGCCAGCAGCATGGCGTACTTCTTCGTGTTTGTATAGTGTGCGTATATTTCGGTGTGTCCGTCGAAATGATGCCCGGCAAGGTTGAGCGCCTCTTTGTTCAGCGGCGCGGTGACGGTGCCGTCCACTTCTCTTGCCATTGCCAGTTCGATGGCTTTGACAACGGCTTTGAAAGCCGCGTCGCCGCACTGTGCGGCCACTTCTCCCTGTTTGAATGTCTGCATATCGATGCTGTGAAGGTCGTAGACGTCAATCGTGCCGTAAATGAATTTGGCGTCTTTCACGTTGTTAACGGCATTTATTTTCAACCCGTTGCCAGCCTGTTGGGCCGCCATTTCCATTACGGCTGCGTCTCCTGTCACAATCGGGTTACACTTCTCGTAAGTCTCTTTCTGGCTCAATGCCTTTACTATTATCTCAGGGCCGATGCCTGCGGGGTCGCCCATTGTGATGGCGAGTATAGGCTTTGAATTTGTATCCATTTTTAATCTGATTTATAGTTGATGAAAAATTAAGGGCGAAGACCCTATAAGTTTGTTGTTTGCTTATAGCTATCTTCACTCTTAATTCTTATTTACCGTTTAATAAAGGCTTTCATAAATGTCGCGTGCGTCACTTTCAGTCACTTCGCGCGGATTGTTTTTCAACAAGCGTTGAACCTCCATTGCCGCTTTGGCCATGTGCGCTACAGCGGAGTGGGGTATCCCGATTTCTGTCAGAGTGGTGGGGATGTTGCACTCTTTTGACAGATTGGTTACAAATTCAACACCTCTCATTGCTGTTTCCTCGTCATCCTTTCCTGGTTCTACTCCGCACGCCAAAGCCACTTCTGCGTATTTCTTGACGTTTGCGCTACAGTTGAAACGCATCACCGAAGGCAGGAGTATGGCGTTAGACAGTCCGTGTGAGATATGGTATTCGCCTCCGAGAGGGTACGACAGGGCGTGTACGGCGGCAGTGTTTACCGGTCCGAGGCACATTCCGCCGTACATACTTCCGGCCGCCAAAGCCTCACGGGCTTCAGCGTCGTTGCCGTTTTTCACGGCTTTTGCCAAGTTTGCCGCAATCAGGCTGATGCCTTTCAGGGCAAACATATCAACCATAGGATGGGCGAACTTGTTAGTGTATGCTTCTATACAGTGCGTCAGCGCGTCCATACCTGTCTCGGCAGTGATTTTCGCCGGCACCGTCCATGTGAGTTTCGGGTCGATATATGCGGCGTCGACGATGAGGTAGGGGCTTACAACTCCTTTTTTCAATGCGTCGCTTTCATCCAGCAATATGGCGTTGGGAGACATTTCGCTGCCTGTTCCGGCAGTTGTTGGAGCGCAGGCGAACCATTTGCCACGACGCTCAATCAGCCCTGTGCCGAAAAGGTTTTCTATCTGTTGCGTGCTTCCAAGCAATGCCGCAGCGAGTTTTGTAAGGTCGAGAATGCTGCCTCCGCCAATGCCGATGAAGCTGTCCGCGCCGAAATCTTCGGCAGCCTTAAGCATTGTCTTGAAGTCGGTTATCGTCGGTTCGCCGTGCACGTCTTCGTAAAAACAAGTGTCAATGCCAGCGGCATTGAGCTTGTCGAGCATAGTTGAGATGGCCGGTTTTACAACCGGAGTTGTCACGATGAACAGCCTGTTGTAGCCAAGTTTCAGGTAATCTTCGGCAAATTGGTCTATACATCCTGTGCCGAAGACTGTTTTCTGTGGTTGAAGCAATGTTATATTCTTCATATTACGCTTTGTTTTGGAGTGGCGAAAGTAGTGACAGGGCGGATAAGCCTGGTGGCTGTTGTGCCATCCTTTCCAGCTATTCCGCCCCGTTTCGCCTTGCTTTATGTTATTGTTTGTTCTTCTTTTTCTCTTCCAGATAGCCGTAAATCGTAAGCTCCTTGTCTGCCAGCGGAGTCTTGAAGAAGAGGCTGGCGACATAACCTACTACAAGGACAATCAAGTGGCTGTAAACGCCGAGCATATAAGTATGGTGGCTGAAGTTCCAGTCTTCTAGGTCGAGTATCAGCTCTGCGTCAGGGCCGGAGCCGAACTTTGTCGTCGTCAGCACGGCATAGGCGGTGAACAAGATGGTGGCAGCGATGCCGATGTAAAGCCCTTGCCAGTTGGCGCGGCGGCTGAACAGTCCGAGGACGAATATTCCCACGATGCCGGCCGATATGATGGCGTAAAGCCCGAACAGCGTGCCGAGCACGCCTTCGCCTCCCCACGACACGTAGAGCAACGCGATAAGGATGGCGCCGATGCCGACAACTACCACTGAAATCTTACCAACGAGCAGCCTTTGCTTGTCCGTAGCGTTAGGCTTGAAGCGTGAATAATAGTCTTCAACGACAACGGCTGAGATGCAGTTTACGTCTGCGTCGAGACTCGAAATGGCACCTGCTATGAGGGCGGCGATGATGAGTCCGGTGATGCCGACAGGCATTTCGGTAGCAATGAAGTGCGGGAACACCTCGTCACTCTTTATTCCGGCGGGCAGGTCTCCTGCGTTAATTTGGTAGTAAGCGAAAAGACACGTGCCTACGAACATGAACAACGCCCATGTGGGCACGCTCAACAAGATGCCGAGGTAAGAAGCTTTCTTGGCCTCCTTGTCGCTGCGCGCCGTGAGGTAACGTTGCACGATGCTTTGGTCTGTGCCGTATTTCTGCAAGGCGTAGAATATTCCGTTGAACACCATTACGATGAACGTAAGCTGCGTGAAGTCCCAAGCATACGGGCCGAAGTCAATCTTATGGTTCTCAAGGGCAATGTCCATGATGGCAGACGGACCGCCGTCGGTAAGGTAGAAGATTACGCCCACGGCGAGAATGCCGCCGATGATGAGCAGGAAGCCCTGCACTACGTCCATCCAGATGATGGCTTCCATGCCGCCGAAGTAAGTCAGGATGATTACGGCGATGCCGACGCCGAAGATAATCCACACGATGTCCATGCCGCCGGTGAACGCCACCATAGCCATCGCCAGCAGGTAGAGGATGGTGCCCATCTTTGAGAAATGTTCAAGGACGAACGCTATCGAACTGTAAAAACGTGCGAACGCGCCGAACCTGCGTTCAAAATATTCATACGTGCTAAGGCGTATAACCTTTCTATATAGTGGTACGATGAAACCTATGACGCCAAGCAACACCAGCGGCACCATCATTCCCTGTACGAGCAAAATCCAGTTGCCTGCATACGAGCTGCCAGGATAGGCGAGGAACGTAACGCTGCTTATGATGGTGGCGAACATCGACATTCCGACAGCCCATGCCGGGATGTTGCCGCTTGCGGCGAAATATGCGTCGGTAGAGTTTTGTTTCTTTGCGAAATAAATACCCACGCCGATGGCCAATAATACAGACGCCACAACGATGGCGGTGTCAATCCAATGCAATCCTTCGTATTCCATGGTATGTTTCTTGTAATTAAATTAGGTTTTGGGAATTGTTTTAGTGGCGAAAAGGATACTGATAATTGAAAATTATGACAGGCTTTTCCCACAACATCTGTTACGCGGCGAAGCCGGCCATAATTCCCAATCATCAATCCTCCATAATTCAATTCCCGGTAATCAAAAGTTTAATTATCGATTATAAATTATTGTTTAAAACGGGTTTAGCTTGTTCTTGTATGCGTTTTACAGTGTCATCGTCAAGCTCGGTGAGCGGCGGCAACATATGCGTTTCGCACAGTCCGGCCATTTTCATTATGACTTTCAGTCCAGCAAGCGACTGTCCGAGCGTGAGTCCGTCCGTGTTGATTTTACCGATTTCGATGGTTTCCTGTTGCAAGTCTTCAGCCTTGGCGGCGTCGCCGGCCACGCCTGCTTCAAACAGGTCGGCATACATCTTCGGCAGATAGTTGCCTACGCTTGGCACGATGCCGTCAGCTCCGAGTGCGAGCGCCTTTGCCGAGTTGGCAGCGCATCCGCAGAAATAAGCGAAGTCGTCCCTGTCAGCGAACAGGCGCAGCGCTTTTTCCATGCGTTCGAGATTGTTTTCAGAGTCCTTCAAGCCCACGATGTTCGGGTGGTGGCTAAGTTTTTCGATAACGTCCAGCGGAATGCTCATGTGCGTGGTGATGGTGATGTTGTAAAGCATCAATGGCACAGTGAGGGCGTCGGCAAGGTCGGTGTAATACTTGAGCATCTGCTCCGGAGTCAGTGCGTAATAGCACGGCAACGTGGCAGCGATGACGTCAGCACCGGCAGCGATGAACCTCTTTGCGGCGTCCATCTGCTCGCTTACACAGTTGCCCGCAAGCCCGGTGTAGATAACGATGCGGCCTGCGGCGGCTTTGGCGGCGGCTTCAATCATTTTCACGCCTTGTTCGGCGGATACGGAATGGCCTTCGCCGGTCGTACCCATCAGCAGGGCCGACACTCCGTGCTTGGCGAAATTGTCGATTATGCGTTCTACGGCTTTTACGTCGATGTCACCGTCCTTTGTGACAGGAGTTACCATAGGGACTACCACCCCATGATATTTGTTTAGCTTTTTCATTGTTTTGATAGTTAGGTAAAGATTCTTTTTCCACATTTACAAACGTGCCGTTTGCACATTTATTATATAAGACGCTCCTTTCCCTGGTTTGTAACCATGCGCAACGCCGTAAGTTCCCGTTTTTTTTCAAGAAACATTCAGAATGAATAATTGCCTAATAATTGCAACTTGCAGAATTGAGCGTTTCCATTGTCGAGGGTTGAAAGAATACGGACAGTATGGCAAGATAGACAACCTCAACATCACACTCAACGGCAACCGAGTTACGCGCGTTGTGGACGACGCCGCTCCGCTGCTTTACAAGGGTGCGCTCGACTTCACCGACAATACCGAAGGCGGCGTGGAATACACCTACGACGGTGACGGATGCCTGACAGGCGACAAAAATCGCGGCATAGCCAAGATAGACCATGACGCCGCCGGCTATCCCCGCCGTGTGCAGCTCATGGACGGCAGCGTGACGGAATACGTCTACACCGCCCGCTGGCGAGAAGTTGCGCGCCATTCACCGCACGGCAGCGCCGAACGTAAGCGTGGCCTTCTGGCAGATTAAGGAACTCACTGCAAGCGAGACTTTAAATGTTGATTCAACTGATTATTTTGGAAACTTGACGGCAGAAAATAGCGAGGCCAAGATATACAATTTTGTCGGTGGATATAGTATGTTTTTGTACACCGTAATTCTGCTGTTTGTAAATAAATAATTAAAAGGCAACATTTAATGTGAAATCATTTAATGTAATGTATATTTATAAAATTGCACAAATAATTTGCAAATGTGCATAAAATACCATACCTTTGCACAAATTTTTGATTTTTGTGCAAATGGAGCCAATACCGAGTTTTAATTCGTATATCGAAAAAAGCATTATTGAGAACTGGGATCTCGATGCGTTGACCGACTACAAGGGTGTGACGCTGCAATATAAAGATGTGGCAAGGAAGATTGAGAAGCTGCATATAATGTTTGAGAACAGCGGGGTGGAGCGCGGCGACAAGATTGCCATCTGCGGGCGCAATAGTGCCAACTGGGCCGTGGCTTTTCTTGCTACGCTGACTTACGGGGCCGTGGCCGTGCCGGTGTTGCATGAGTTTACTCCCGACCAGATTTACAACGTGGTAAACCACAGCGAGGCGAAACTCTTGTTTGTGGGCGACGTGGTGGCCAAGACGATAGACGCCACGAAGATGCCTGCGCTTGAGGGTGTGATATACATACCTGACTATTCGCTGGTGGTGTCACGGACGAACAAGCTGACATACGCCCGCGAACATCTCAATGAACTGTTCGGCAAGCGGTATCCAAAGGCGTTCCGCCAGAACCACGTAAGCTATTACAAGGAAGAGAACCCCGACGAGCTTGCGCTTATCAATTACACAAGCGGCACTACGGGCTTTTCCAAGGGTGTGATGCTGCCATACCGCGCACTGTGGGGAAACCTTGACTTTACGATGAAGAAGATAGGCGTGCACGTCCCGCGCGGCGCCAACACCGTGAGCATCCTGCCGATGGCCCACATGTACGGGATGTCTTTCGAGTTTATTTTCGAGTTTTGCCACGGCTGTCACATCTTTTTCTTGACCCGCGTGCCAAGTCCGGCCGTCATTGCGCAAGCGTTCAAGGACATCAAGCCCGCAATAATAATTGCCGTGCCATTGGTCATCGAGAAAATCATAAGGAAAAATGTTTTTCCGAAAATACAAAATCACAAGATGCGCCTGCTGATGAATATGCCGGTAATAAGCAAGAAGGTGAAGCAGCGCATTTGCGAGGAAGTGTTCGAGGCTTTCGGTGGAAACTTGTACGAAGTGGTTGTTGGCGGCGCGCCTTTTAACCAAGAGGTGGAGGCTTTCTTGAAAAGCATAGATTTCCCGATAACGGTAGGTTATGGCGCTACGGAGTGCGCCCCGATAATAACTTACACCGACTGGTCAGAGTTTGTGCCGACATCGTGTGGAAAGGCCGTTATACACATGGAAGTGAAGATTGACAGTCCCGACCCGCAGAACGTTCCAGGAGAGATCCTTGCGCGCGGCACGAACACAATGCTCGGATACTTCAAAAACGAGGAAGCCACCCGGCTGGCTCTTGACAGTGAAGGATGGTATCACACCGGCGACTTGGCTCTTATGGACGAGAACGGCTATGTTTTTATAAAAGGGCGGAGCAAGAATATGCTGCTTGGAGCCAACGGACAAAATATTTACCCTGAAGAAGTGGAGGACAAGCTGAACAGTATGACGTTGGTCGTAGAAAGTCTTATTGTTCAGCGCGGCGACAAGTTGGCCGCATTGATATACCCCGACTATGACGAGGCGCAAAACCTTGGTTTCTCGAAAGAAGACTTACAGCACGTCATGGAACAAAACCTCATCGAGCTTAACCAGGTGATACCGTCATACAGTAAGGTTTCGTCGTTTAAGTTGCAAGACGAGGAGTTTGAGAAAACGCCTAAAAAGAGCATCAAGCGATATTTGTACAGGGATGTGGAATTTTAAGCGGTTGCTTGAAAGACAAAGTGCAGGACACCGACTGATGCGGTATCTTGCACTTTGCCGTTATAAGGATGCTTGCTGGAAACCGTCAACCGGGAGTTCGAGCCATAGAATGTCGTGCATGGTTGTGTATCGCCATGCGATTATGAAAAACAACAAAACTTAAATTTAAGCTCATTGTGATTTTGACCTAATACGCCAATATTCAGACTTATGACAGATTCGGTTTTAGTCAGACCGAGATTAAAATCTCGTTAAACATTGATATTTTTTATGTCAGATTTGTCTCCGTATTGATATTATTTAGTATTTTTGTAGCTGAATTATTTGAAAACTATGGCACTTGTTATTGTTTCAATTTTGTTGATAGGATACGTCCTCATTGCCACGGGATACGCCACAAACGTAAATCGGGCAGCCGTTGCGATGTTTGTTGGAACAGCCGGATGGGTGCTGTATATATGTTTCGGTACTGATTTTGTGATGAGCCAGTACCAAGGCGAGTACCTTGAATTTCTGTCAGGCACAGCCGCGTCAAGCTCAAACGTGAAGCATTTTATCGCTGAAGACATATTTATAAAATATGTTGGCAAGGCTGCCGAGATAGTGTTGTTCTTACTCGCGACGATGACTATTGTCGAGATATTGAACAATAACGGATGCTTCGATTTCTTGCAGCAACTGCTGAAAACGCGCAACAGCAAACGCTTGTTGTGGATAATGTCGGTGATGACATTCATTATTTCGGCCAACCTTGACAATCTTACGACGACAACAATGATGCTTGTCATCATGCACAAATTATTGCCTAACCGACGTCAGCGCATGATTTACGGTTGTGCTATAGTCCTTGCGGCGAATTGCGGCGGGGCGTTGACCGTCATCGGCGACCCTAACGGGCTTGTCTTGTGGAGCACAGGGGCTGTTACGGCGACAAACTTCTCGGCGTCGCTCGCTTTGCCGTGCCTGATTGCATGGGCGTTGCCTACCTATTGGTTGGGGCGCAGTCTTCCGGATCATACGGATTTGCAATGTTCAACCATGCCATACCGCGGTGACGACACGAACCTTAACAAATGGCAACGTCTTGTAATGTTGATTTTAGGCATCGGCGGACTTTGGTTCATTCCCACTTTCCATAACATAACCAAGCTAAGTCCGTTCCTTGGAGCTTTGTGCGTGCTTTCGGTCTTGTGGATTGTCAATGAGATTTTCAACCACAAGTTGATGAACGCCGACCAAATGATACAGCGTGCGGTTCCACGTGTGTTGCAATACGGCGTAATCCAGTTGATGCTGTTCGTCATGGGCATAATGCTTGCCTTGGGTGCTGTCAAAGAGACGGGTGCGCTGTCGCACGTTACGGCATTTTGCGACGCGAACATCCACAATGTCTGGATAATGGGAGCCTTGACAGGTTGCATCAGCAGCGTTCTCGATTCGTTCGCTACGTGTATGAGCCTAATATCGATATATCCGCTCGTGGATGTCGCAGACTTGGCTAATTCTAACGACGTTTCATATATGTCGTCGTTCGTGCAAAACGGATTATATTGGAAGGTGACAGCCTTCTGTTCGGCTATGGGCGGCAACATCCTTCCGTTAGGGTCGGTAAGCGGCCTTGCGCTAATGAAGATGGAGCGTATGCACGTAGGATGGTATTTTAAGAATGTAGGAGTGGTAGCCCTTGTCGGATGGCTTTTAGGGCTTGCTGTAATGTGGCTTTGCTGTTGACAATGGACATAAATAAAATCTATATATTATGGGTAAAATTAAGACAATAGGTATTTTGACTTCAGGAGGCGACGCTCCGGGCATGAACGCCGCAATCCGCGCCGTGACAAGGGCCGGGATATGCAACGGCTTTAACATAAAAGGTATCTACCGCGGCTTTGACGGGCTGATAAATAATGAGATAGCCGATTTTACCACTGAAAACGTCAGTGGCATAATAATGTCTGGAGGAACGATATTGAAAACCGCGCGCAGCGACGAGTTTAGGACTCCCGAAGGACGCCAGGTTGCGTATGACAACCTTGTCGCAAACGGCATAGACGCCTTGGTGGTGATCGGCGGCAACGGTTCGCTTACGGGCGCAATGCTTTTCGCACGTGAGCATGACGTTTGCTGCATCGGTTTGCCCGGCACAATTGACAACGACTTGTATGGGACGGATTCAACGATAGGGTATGACACGACACTTAACACGATAGTTGAATGTGTCGATAGAATCAGGGATACGGCACAGAGCCACGAGCGTATTTTCTTTATAGAGGTTATGGGTAGAGACGCAGGTTTTCTGGCGCAAAACAGTGCGATAGCGTCAGGAGCTGAAGCTGCTATTATTCCTGAAGACTCTACAGATGTAGACCAGTTGGCGAGATTTATGGAAAGGGGCATTCGTAAGAGCAAGAAAAGCTGTATCGTGATAGTATCAGAAAGTCCGAAATGCGGTGCGCTTTATTATGCCGACCGTGTCCGTAACGAATTCCCCGACTACGACGTAAGGGTCTCGATATTGGGACATTTGCAAAGAGGTGGACGCCCTTCGGCACATGACAGGATTCTCGCCAGCCGCACGGGAGTGGGAGCGATAGATGCAATTCTCCAAGGACAGCGCAATGTGATGGTCGGAGTGCGCAACAATGAAGTGGTTTATGTGCCTCTGAGCGAAGCCATACGTTCGGACAAGCCGTTTGACAAAAAGTTGATAACGGTTTTGGATGAGTTGAGCATATAAAATAGGTCTTTAGGCAGTTGTTAAAAATAAATGGCGTCATATTGCACGCATTTGTTTTTAACAATTGCTTAATCCAAGGCTCAAAATGTTTAATGGTTTTGTACTAAGACAAAGAAACGTTTAAAGTTTGAAATTTTTAAGCGTATTTATTTGCGAGTAATAAAACTATTTCGTAATTTTGCGTTTTGAAAAAGACATCCTTAAAAAATAATATTTATGGAACAAATTAAGGGACATATTTCCCAGATTATCGGTCCTGTCATTGACGTTTATTTTGATACGAGCGGTGCAGACCCAGAGAAGGTGTTGCCTAAAATCTATGACGCCCTTTCGATAAAACGTCCCGATGGCCGTGAACTGATAATTGAAGTTCAGCAGCATATTGGAGAAGACACTGTAAGGTGCGTCGCAATGGATAATACGGATGGCTTGCAACGCGGGCTTGAAGTGACGTCAACGGGACATCCTATATTAATGCCGGCAGGCGAACAAATTAAAGGCCGTATGATGAACGTCATCGGCCAGCCTATTGACGGCATGAAGGAATTGGATATGAAAGGTGCTTACCCGATCCATAGGGAAGCTCCTAAATTCGACGAATTGTCAACGCACAAGGAGATGTTGGCAACAGGAATAAAAGTCATCGACCTGCTTGAACCTTATATGAAGGGCGGAAAGATCGGCTTGTTCGGTGGCGCCGGTGTGGGTAAGACGGTGTTGATAATGGAACTTATCAACAACATTGCCAAAGGCCATAACGGATATTCTGTGTTTGCCGGAGTAGGTGAGCGTACGCGTGAGGGTAACGACCTTATTAGGGATATGTTGGAGTCTGGCGTTATACGCTATGGCGATAAGTTCAAGAAAGCTATGGAGGAGGGTAAATGGGATTTGTCATTGGTAGATCCAGAAGAATTGGCAAAGTCGCAGGCTACACTTGTCTATGGTCAGATGAACGAGCCGCCCGGAGCGCGTGCGTCAGTAGCGTTGTCTGGGCTTACCGTAGCAGAGGAGTTCCGCGATCATGGCGGTAAGGACGGTGAGGCGACGGATATTATGTTCTTTATTGATAATATATTCCGTTTCACCCAAGCAGGATCTGAGGTTTCTGCCTTGCTCGGACGTATGCCGTCTGCTGTAGGTTATCAGCCTACGCTTGCAAGTGAAATGGGTACGATGCAAGAGCGAATAACGTCAACTAAGAATGGCAGTATCACGTCAGTACAGGCTGTTTATGTGCCTGCCGACGACTTAACCGACCCCGCTCCTGCCACAACATTCACCCATCTTGACGCAACAACTGAGTTGAGCAGAAAGATTGCGGAGCTTGGAATATACCCCGCTGTGGATCCGCTGGGCAGCACTTCACGCATTCTTGATCCGCTGATTGTAGGAAAGGAACATTATGAATGTGCTCAAAGGGTTAAAGAGATATTGCAGCATTATAAGGAGTTGCAAGACATTATAGCCATCCTTGGTATGGATGAACTTTCTGATGAAGATAAGTTGACAGTTAACAGAGCGCGCCGAGTGCAGCGTTTCTTGTCGCAACCGTTTACTGTGGCTGAACAGTTTACTGGTCTGCCGGGAGTTATGGTGCCGATTGAAGATACTATTAAAGGTTTCAACGCAATCATCGACGGTGAGGTTGACGACCTTCCGGAACAGGCATTCTTGAATGTTGGCACTATTGAGGACGCTATAGCAAAGGGTAAGAAACTCCTTGAAGCAGCAAAGAGCGGTAATGCTTAAACTAAATGGAACAATGGGTCTGAAGTTGAAAATCATATCACCCGAAAAGGTTGAGTTTGAGGGGATGGTCGATAGTGTTCTTGTGCCTGGAACTAAGGGCTGTTTTGAAATACTAAAAGATCATGCCCCGATAATCTCGTCACTGCAACCGGGAAATGTTGAATATGTATCGGACGATGTGCGTAATAGCTTAACCATAGCAGGAGGCTTTGTCGAGGTTCAAAAGAATGTCGTAAGCCTTTGTGTTGAGTTGGACTAACTTATTATGGATGAAAAGTTCATAGAACAAACGGGTAAGCGTTATTGTAAGTACGGTATATGGCTTACAGCGGCATTGACGCTTCTGGCTATTGGCGCAATGGGGGTTAACCTTTTGGAAATGACTTCGCTCGATGCCATAGTCGTGAGTGCAATTTATTCATTGGTGATGGTTTTCGCTTATAGTGCGTCATGGAAGGGGATAGCGAAGGCTTCTCCTGCCAGTATGACAAAGTTTTACCTTGCTGCTTCGGCGATACGGCTTATAACAGCTGCTTTAGTGGTAATTGCTTACTGCTTATTGTCAAAAAATAAGGTGATTATACGTGATTTTGTATTACTGTTTTTCGCCTATTATGTTATAATGCTGATATTTGACAGTGTATTTTTCGCCCGTGTGGAAAAGTGTAATAATCTAAAGATTGAAAAATGAAACGTTTAAGGTTTTTGCTTTATATTATCCTATTGACGTTTTCCGTGGTTCCTGTCAAGGCTGCTGAAAGTGATGGAGAAGGGATTGATTTGCAAGAAATCTTGTTCAGTCACCTTCAAGATGCCTATGACTGGCATATAATGACAGTGAATGGACACCATGTGACGTTGCCACTTCCTGTCATCGTTAACAGTTCTACAGGATGGCATTTGTTCTTGAGTAATGAATTTTCTGAAGCAGATGCTGATGGCAACCGGAAAGGCCCATACGGGCTGTATATTTCAGGCAGTGAGGCCAATGAAAATAAAATATGTGAGCTAGTTAACGGAAAAGAAGTTCGCCCGTTTGACATTTCGATAACGAAAACCGTTGTCGTCTTGTTTATAGATTCAATACTCCTTATTTTATGTATTCTTATACCTGCAAGGTGGTGTAAAAAGCATAAGCCAGAAGACCCTGCTCCAA
The DNA here is from genome assembly GCA_944320255.1 of uncultured Prevotella sp. Classification (GTDB taxonomy): domain Bacteria; phylum Bacteroidota; class Bacteroidia; order Bacteroidales; family Bacteroidaceae; genus Prevotella. The sequence goes on from CALUGU010000050.1 coordinate 16,272, forward strand.
AGGGATTTACGGGTTTGATGCATATGTTTGTGATGTACATTTATGATGATGTTGTCAAGGCTTCTTTGGGAAAGGAAGCGGATAAGTACGCTCCTTACCTTTTGACGTGTTTCTTTTTCATATTCATCGCTAATATAATGGGCATTGTGCCTTTCCCGCCAGGAGGAGGCAATCTCACTGGAAATATTACAATAACGTTCTTCTTGGCTCTTTGTACATTCTTGATAACAAATGTAACAGGGACAAAAGCTTATTGGAAGGACATATTTTGGCCGGAGGTGCCTATGTGGCTGAAAGTTCCAGTGCCCTTGATGCAGTTTATTGAGTTTTTCAGTATTTTCACAAAGCCATTGGCCTTGATGATTCGACTTTTCGCCAATATGATGGCGGGGCATTCTATAGCACTCTCGCTGGCTTGTATAATATTTATTATGTTCGGTCTAAATGCTTTTGCTGGGAGTTCAATGACCGTGGTGAGCGTTTTGATGAGTGTGTTTATGATGCTATTGGAAGTCTTGGTTTGCTTCATCCAGGCTTTGGTGTTCACGATGTTGAGCGCTGTGTTCATTTCTCTTGCGCACGTTCACGAGCATGCAAAAGAGTGATAATTGAGTCGTATTAGAATTTAAAAATAAATTATTAAATAACAATTAAAAAAATTACAACTATGATTTCATTATTATTAGCAGCAGAAATTGCAAAATTAGGTGCCGCAGTAGGTGGTGGTTTGGCCGCAATAGGTGCAGGTTTAGGTATCGGCAGGATTGGTGGACAAGCAATGGACGCAATGGCAAGGCAGCCTGAGAAAATAGGAGACTTGCGTTCTTCTATGATTATCGCAGCCGCACTTGTCGAGGGAGTTGCATTCTTCGCTGTCATTATCGCTTTGCTTGCTCTATTTGTATAAAAAGAGTATATATGTAAATAGAAATATTCACAGCTTATGTCATTAATAACCCCTGGTTTTGGTCTGTTTTTTTGGATGACGATCGTTTTCTTGGTCGTCTTGGCTATCCTGAAGAAATATGGTTTCCCTGTGATAGTCAAGATGGTGAACGACCGTAAATCTTACATAGACGAAAGTCTGCGTAAGGCGCATGAAGCCAATGAAAAACTTGCCAATATCAAAGCTGAAGGCGAAGCTATTTTGCAAGACGCGCGTGAACAGCAGGCTCAATATTTGAAAGAGGCTGCTGCAACGCGTGACGCAATCATTGAGAAAGCGCAAGGTAAAGCTCGCGAAGAAGGCAATAGGCTGCTTTCTGAGGCAAACATTGAAATAGAGAACCAAAAGAGGGCTGCCATTGGCGACATTCGCAAACAAGTCGCAACTCTTAGTGTTGAAATTGCAGAAAAAATACTTCGCGACAAACTTAGCAGCGATAAGGCGCAAATGGATTTGATAGACCGTATGCTGGATGAAATTTCTTCTGTAAAAAAATAATTGAAAATGGATTTAGGATTAATATCGGTAAGATATGCTCGTGCCTTACTAAAGGCTGGCACTGAGGCAAAACTTGAAGATAAGGTTTACGCAGAAATGCAGATTTTGTCAGAAAGTTATATGAAAGTTCCAGAACTTAGGTTTACCATAGATAATCCCATGCTCTCGAAAGAGAAAAAAGAAAAGCTTCTTACCCTGGCAAGCGGTAATAATCCTTCTGACTTAACAAAGGCTTTTATTAAGTTGGTCTTGAAGGAGGATCGTGAGGGTATGATGCAGTTTATTGCAAATTCATATATTACGTTATATAGGAAGCAGAAGAATTTAGTTCGTGCAAAACTATTGACCGCCACGGCAGTTACACCTGCTATTGAGCAGAAATTGCGTAAATTGGTGGAAAGTAAGACAAGTGGTACTGTTGAGTTTGAGACAGAAACAAATCCTGATATTATAGGTGGATTTATTTTGGAATATGACACATATAGGTTGGATTTGAGTGTTAAAACACGACTGAATGCCATTTTGTCACAGCTTAAGTAATAAAATATTAGTAATATGTCAGATAAAATAAAACCAAGTGAAGTTTCACAGGTCCTTCTTGAACAACTAAAAGGGATGAGCGATAACGCTCATTTCGATGAGGTTGGCTCAGTGTTGCAAGTTAGCGATGGTGTGGCGCGCATTTATGGTTTGCGTAATGCAGAGGCTAACGAGCTGCTTGAGTTCGAGAACGGTACAATGGCTATTGTCATGAACCTTGAGGAGGACAATGTTGGTTGTGTGCTTTTGGGACCGACCTCTGGCATCAAAGAGGGTATGCACGTTAAACGTACCGGACGTATTGCAAGCATAAAGGTGAATGACAATATGCTTGGACGCATCATTAATCCTCTTGGGCAAGCAATAGACGGAAAGGGCGAAATAGACCTTACCAATTCATTTGAAATGCCATTGGATCGCAAGGCTCCTGGTGTGATATACAGGCAACCTGTTAAGGAACCTTTGCAAACAGGCCTGAAGGCAGTAGACTCGATGATACCTATCGGTCGTGGACAGCGAGAGCTTATCATTGGTGACCGTCAGACGGGTAAAACCGCAATCGCTGTAGACACTATAATCAACCAAAAAAGTTTTTATGAGGCAGGTAAACCTGTTTATTGCATATATGTAGCGATTGGACAAAAAGCGTCTACGGTAGCTGCATTGGTTGCAAACCTGAAAGAACATGGTGCTATGCCTTATACTATCGTTGTGTCTGCAACTGCTGCGGATCCAGCAGCTATGCAATACTATGCTCCGTTTGCAGGTGCTGCTATCGGTGAATATTTCAGGGATAGAGGATATTCAGCATTGGTGGTTTATGACGATTTGTCTAAGCAAGCCGTTGCCTACCGAGAAGTATCGTTGATCTTGCGTCGTCCGTCTGGACGTGAGGCGTACCCCGGCGACGTATTCTATTTGCATAGTCGTCTGCTTGAACGAGCTGCAAGGATCAACGACCAGCAAGAAGTTGCAGAACAAATGAACGATTTGCCAGAGTGTATGAAAGGACACGTTAAGGGAGGAGGTTCGCTCACGGCATTGCCAATAATAGAAACTCAAGCAGGAGACGTGTCAGCGTATATTCCAACTAATGTCATTTCTATTACCGACGGACAAATTTATCTTGAAACCGACTTGTTTAATCAAGGTTTCCGTCCTGCAATCAATGTTGGTATTTCTGTGAGCCGTGTTGGTGGTTCTGCTCAGATTAAGAGTATGAAGAAAGTTGCCGGAACATTGAAAATCGACCAAGCGCAATACCGTGAACTTGAGTCTTTCTCTAAATTCTCAAGTGATATGGATGCTGTGACAGCAATGACGCTTGATCGTGGGCGAAAAAACAACCAATTACTTATTCAGCCTCAATACAGTCCTATGCCTGTTGGCGAACAAGTCGCAATTCTGTATTGCGGAACTCATGGATTAATGCATAATGTGCCTGTTGACAAGGTGCGTGAATGTCAGGATGCATTTTTAGAGAAGATGCGGACAATTCATGCGGATGTTCTTAAAACATTGTCAGAAGGTGTTATTAGCGATGAGCAGACGCAAGTAATAGAATCTGTAATGGCAGACATAGCAGGCCAATATAAAAGTTGATGATTTATGCCGTCACTAAAAGAGATAAAAAATCGTATAACATCGGTGAATAGTACTCGTAAAATAACGAGTGCTATGAAAATGGTTGCATCTTCAAAGTTGCATCATGCTCAGGTAATGATTGAAAATATGTTGCCGTATGAGTCAATGCTTGAGCATATATTGAAAAGTTTCCTTGCTTCAGAAGTAGATGCTACGACTGTTTTCAGCGTTGAGCGGCCCGTAAAGAAAGTCGCTTTGCTTGTATATTCATCAAGTAGCAGTCTTTGTGGTGGTTTTAATGCAAATATTATTAAAGCCATGCAGAATGTGGTTGATGAATATGCAAAGAAAAATGTTTCCGATGTTATCGTTTATCCTATAGGACGAAAAGTCGCAGAGAAGGCTTCAAAATTGGGTTATGTTACCTGCTGTGATTATACAGAAATCGCAGATAAGCCAGACATACATCCATGCGTGAAGTTGGCTGAAGAACTTGCTAATAAATTTGTTGACGGAGAAATCGACCGTGTAGAATTGATATATCATCATTTCAAAAGTGCAGGTTCGCAGTTGCTTACGCGAAAGACCCTTTTACCGATTGACGTAAAAAGTGAATTGGATTTCGATGATGAGCGAGACTTGACATCAAATATAGCCACATTGGAGGCTCAAGAATATCTGCGAAAAAAAGGACGTCGTTCTTCTTCAGAAAAAGAGGAGGCTAAGCCTTTAAATGACAACTTCATTGTTGAGCCGGATATGTGTACTGTGCTTGAACAACTCATCCCAAAGTTACTTCATTTGATGGTGTATACGGCTCTGCTTGACAGCAATGCAAGTGAACACGCCGCCCGTATGGTTGCTATGCAAACCGCAACTGACAATGCAGATGAATTGCTGCGTGAATTGAATTTGCAATACAATAAGAGCAGGCAACAAGCCATAACAAATGAATTGCTTGACATTATGGGAGGTTCAGTAAACAACTAATTTGTGTCAAAGTCATAAACACGAAGTAAGGAGGATGGGTACAATCGTTATCCATCCTCCTTGTTTTTAAACGGCAAACATAAATTTGTTATGTATGTTTTTTATTTCCTGACTTCATCACTTTTTTGCGCCATCATATAGCGCACAATGATAATCAGCGAGTTACGTAAAATTATTG
>CALUGU010000051.1 GCA_944320255.1 uncultured Prevotella sp.
AGGAAGAGTTGGAGTCACTTCTAACTCTCAAGTTCCGTTTGTGTAATTCGCAAACCATTTCTTTTTGACTATAAATATTCATTATACCGAGCTCACGTTAAGATAGGCCGCACCTCTGAAATAAAAATAAAAGCTTGTTGCACTCACTTTTATTTTGTATTTCGCTCGGTTTGCACTATCTTTGCAGTACGAAACAAAGATAGAAAGGAAAAACTATGGCAAGACCGATCAAGGAAACGCCGATACTTTTCGGCGAGGACGCACGGCGTTTTGTCGAGCGGATGAACCAAGTCCGCCGCGAGACGCCGGAGGAAAAAGAAAGAAGAAACGCAAACTACGAGCTTTTTAAAAAGATGCTCGAACGAGGTGAACAAACAAGAAAGAAAAGCGTATGAAAGAAAGTTTGCAAGCACCGTTCTCATCTTACATCATTCGTAAGCTGGGAACAGAGGAAAAAGTAAAATCGTTGGATTTCATCCCACGTTTTTCACGCTCGGCAGAATAAGTAAACTTCTTCTGCTCTCGCTTAATCAAAACGTTCGATTGCGGCGATGCCGACTTGAACGATTTTATTTTGAATGCGTCAACTCTCTATCGCGAGGCGTTATTGGCGGTTACATACGTGTTTGAGGCTGAAGACGACACGACGCATGAACACATCGCCGCCTATTTCAGTCTGGCAAACGACCGTGTGTCAATGTCGGATTTCCCGAATAAAACTGAATTCAACCGTTTCCGCAAGCATCGTTTTGTCAACGAGAAGAGGCTGAAAAGTTATCCTGCGGCAAAAATCTGCCGCCTGGCGATAAGCCAAGAATTGAAAGGGCAACATATCGGTGAATTTTTGGCTGACTCTATTAAAAAGTTCTTCCTCGCCGACAACAAGACCGGATGCCGCTTCCTTACCGTTGACGCTTACGCCGCCGCCATTCCTTTTTATCTGAAGCAGAAGTTCGTGCCGCTTACGGTGGAGGACGAAGGGGCGGAAACCCGCCTGCTTTACTTCGACCTCAACGACATAGCCGATTAGGCCATACACATAACCAAGTTATAGCGATTTACGCAAGTCCCGCCTTTCCGTGGCGCACGCGCAGTGCCCACCGACAGGCGGGATTTTTTGTCCCTCCATGTTTCATAGAGCTTTGTGATGAATACAAAAGAATACAAACTTATAATAAAACAAAGTTATGAAACATTTGAAATACATATTCATGGCGTTTGCAGTGGCTCTGCTGGCCGCTTCTTGCAGCCAGGACGAGCTGCCGGGTGAGGGCGGAGACACGCCTGTCACAGGGCAGACGCAGACTTACACGTTCACCGTGTCGCCCGACATCGTGATGGAGGGAGAAGCAGGGACGCGCACACCGACTGCCACGACGGACGACCAACCGACGCGCTGCTTTATGCAGGTGTATGATGCGGCAGGCGTAGCGCAAGTGACAGACCCCATCGCCGGAACACCAATCAGCGATAACGGTGATTACACTTTTACGACCAAACTTTTTTCCAACACGGAATACACTTACTTGTTTTGGGCGGACAATGCCAATGTTGAAGTAACCGACCTTCAAGCTGTACCTTACCAAGCAGGTACGGTCGCATTTTCATACAGAACCAAAGGCACGCCGGAGACTGTGGCGAAAACAACTGTCAGCCTGGAACACGCCGTGACCAAGCTCACCCTGCAAACGACTACGGAAACATCAGTCAAAGCTGATGACGTTGTCCGTGTGACCGCATCGTGCGCCAGTTCATACAACGTGGCTGCCCCTGCCAAATCTACATTCTCTTCACAGACCGCGGAAAAGGTCTTTGAGACGGCTACCAATTTCACGGGCGAAAGTCCGGAGGTGGCATCTTTCTATTTCATTCCCAGAGACGAAGAGCAAGATGTGGATGTGGAATTTCATTTGCTGAAACAGACCATTGAAAGTGTGCCTCTTGTCGCCAATATCCACGTCTATCTGCAAGGCGACCTGTCGGAGAACAATCCCAAATGGGGAGCGACAAGTGAATATGCACAGAAGCAAATCGACCGCTTTTTCAAAAAAGAAGATGGCACGTCCGAAGGAACTTTGATGAATGGTGTCTACACATTTTATTTACCGCCAGGAAACATAGCATATTTGGATGCGGTTTTAAGTGCTATTTTTCATAAAAACGTAGAACTTGACCTTACAAAGAATTACTATATTTTTGAAGAAGTCTTGGATAATAATTATACCTTTACAGTAAGGAACGATATACATAGTGAGGTTTTAGATATTTTAATAAATGGCAACAAAACTTTTAGAATTTACCATAAAGATTGGAATAGTGGCAACTATCAAAATTTTTCAGTCGTTTCAGATAAATTGAATCAATCAACTGAATAAGCATACTATAAATAAAGGGAAGACAAAGTCAAAGTCATTCACCCACAAGAGACTCAATCAAAACAGGCGAAATTTAGAGATAACAAAAACCAATTTATTGACGAATAAAAACAAAAACAATGAAAAGACAGAATTTCTTGATGCTGGCAGCCGCAGCGTTGCTGGCATCCTGCAGCCAGGACGACGCGCTGCAAAGCACAGTACTCAACAACGAGGGTCTGAAGCCGATGACCATCACCGCCTCCCTGCCCACAGACGGGATGCAGACACGCGCCGAAGGCGATGAAACCGCTGCGCGCTGCTACGTGCAGATACTCAATGGCAATGGCACGGAATTGGAAGACGGCAATTCCAAACCCATAAAGATGGATCCGGCTGGTAACTCTTTCACCACCACGGTGGATCTCAATGGGGCCAACACCTACGACTTTCTCTTCTGGGCGGACACGGAAGCTACCGATGCTGCCGCTCCCGCGGATTTGAGAGCCGTGGCATACACCAACGGGGAGACCATCGCGTGGGCTGGAAAAATCGACGACAACCCCTGGAATGCGGATGGCGTAAACGTGACATTAAGCCATGTCGTTTCCCGTGTGACCGTGACGACCACTTCAGATTTCACCGTCAACGAAAACTGGCCGCTTACCGTCACCGTGCCGACCGTGTTCAGTACGTACAACGTGGAAACGGAAGAAGTGACAGGGCAGGTTGATAAGGGCTATACGTTTAGTGCCGCCTCTACGACTTATGATGCCAAAGCGGAAGTAGGTCATTTCTACGTCTTGGGCGATGGCGGCAACCAAAAGCTCACATTGCAGTACGACGGTCCGAATGAGAACCCTAAAATTTACATTACTGATGTACCCGTTTCAGCCAACACCCACATCACGCTGACGGGCGACATCTACAATGCCGGACTGGTCAATGGCATTATCAAGGCCACCACAACTACCGGATGGGATACGCCTGAAACAGGTGATATACCCTTTAAATAATATGCGAAATAGATTCCGAACACTCCTGGTGCTGGCAGCCGCCGTGCTGCTGGCATCCTGCAGCCAGGACGAAGTGATGACGGACACGGGGCCTGACGGCCTCGTGCCCGTCACCCTCTCGGCTGCCGTGGGCGATGGTGTGCAGACGCGCACTATTGATGCGGACAACGACGAAAAACCGAAACGCTGCTATGTGCAGGTCTTCACAACAGCTGATAATGGTACGATCTTGACATCTGCGCCGGGCGACCTTGCCAGGCCGCTGGATATGGGAGAGCCGACAGCGGAAGGGACTTTCTCTCTTGCAAACGTTTACCTTAACCCGAATGAAACCTACGTGTTCCTGTATTGGGCGGATAATGTGGAAAAAAATGATGCCTCTGAAGGCTTAAACGATTTAAGGTTCGCTGTTTATGATAATGATAGTATCGCTTGGGCGAAGCGTAGCGAAATATGGAGGTACCAAGAGTCCGAACCTACAGAGATAACGGCTGAATTGAAGCACGTAGTGGCGAAAGTGACGCTGAAGACCACCACGAATGTGAAGGCAGGCAGTAAAATCACCGTCACCGTGCCGATTACCTACACGACATACAAAGTGGACGCTGAAGTCCCAGTTATGGCGCTAGGCGATACAGGCAACACACCTTTTGTACATACGGTGACATCGGACATCACCGGCACAAAAGATGGTGCGGAAGTCTTTTCGTTCTACGCCTTGGTGGATGAAGCCAACCAGGATTTGACCCTCGCCAACGGCACAAACAGCCAGCAAGTTTCCAACGTGCCGCTTGCCCCGAACATGCACACCACCCTTGTGGGCGATGTGCAAAACATCGGCCTGACTGACGTGACATTCACGGCAAGCATTGATAAGAAATGGGACGACACGAAAACAGAAATCATCGGACTGGAGATTGCAGATGACGGCGTCACATACATCGTGTCTTCTCCTGCAGCCTTGCAGGCTTGGGCAACGGAAATGAGAAACGATGCGAAACAGAACTTGAACTGCACCCTTGCCGCTGACATCGACCTTACGGGCACGGAGTGGACACCGATACCGTATTTTGCAGGCACTTTCGATGGCAACGGAAAGACCATCACGGGACTGACCATCAATCAGCCGTCAACGGACAACGTAGGATTGTTCGCCTCCATCGATGATGAAGGTACGGTGAAGAACCTAAAACTGGACAAAGTGAATGTAACAGCTAATTCCAATGTAGGTGCCATAGCGGGAGAGAATAGGGGCACCATCGAGAATTGCTCGGTATCGGGCAGCGTGAAAGGTTCGTCAGATAATGGCTATGTAGGCGGCATAGCCGGATTTCACAGAAAAGGCAGCATCACCGACTGCCACTCTTCCGCCACGGTGGAAGGCAAGGCCTACGTCGGCGGTATAGCGGGACAAAGCGATGCCACTATCACCGCCTGCTACTCCACGGGCGATGTCACCGCTACAAAGAATAGTTGGGGTTATTCCTTTGCCGGCGGCGTGGTGGGACTCAACAGCAACGGAGCTGTCCTTACCGCCTGCTATGCCACAGGCAATGTCAAAGGTACTGGTAAGCATGTCGGCGGTGTGGTCGGCGATAACTCAAGTACCGTCACCGCCTGCTATCACGCTACGGGTGATGTCACCGGAGCGTCAGGAAGCACAAGCACAGGTGGCGTAGCGGGACGGAATTACAAAGACGACTATGGTTCCAGCACCCTCACCGCCTGCTACTGGGATAACAATCAGAGCAGCGGCATCGGCGAAGACCAGACAGGCAAGGGCGAAGCCACGAAAGTGGAAGACGGCTGGACAGAAGCGATGAACGCCATGAACGAGGCATTGACCAACGCAGGCTGGCAGTATGTGACAGGCGGCGGGGATGCCCCGCTCACGTTGCAGCGTCAAAACTGAAACATATTCTAAGAGGAACAGCAGGAGAATGCTCTGCAAGTTCCCCACCTGCGGATTTGCAATCCGCAGGTGGGGAGTATAAGGATTGACAAATCCGAGGAGGCGGAAGAAATGGATTGGCAAATCCGAGGAGACGGAATAAGGGGAAACGGATGCGGCGATGACTATTTGGCGCTTCGCGGCATTCATATTTATTTTTAACAGGCGCTTATCAAAAATTTTAAAATAAACATTACGTTTCCTTTTCATTATGCAATAATCGGGCTTTACGCAATCGTTATCTATTAATCAATGTTAAATAATCGACTTGTGCGGGCACACACGGATTTTGCCCGAATAAATCTTTTATAATATTTGGTTGGAATGAAAAAAGTGGTTATATTTGCAACTGTTATCCTGAAAACAATCTTTTTACCTTAAAAAACTAATACCTATTGAAGATATAGAGCGGTTGCCTGTGAGGGTCGCCGCTTTATTTGTTTTATAAGGGGTGGCAAAATCATGGAGTTATCAGGAGTTAACAGGAGTTAGGCTCGTTCCACTCGCCGGAGTTAACAGTGGAGACGCAAAATTTGCGTCTGTGCAACTGACAATCGTCGCCGTCATCTTGTTTCCAGCTTTTTCTTGATGTAGCCCGCCACATCTTCGATAAATGTGGAAGACAATCTGCCAGCCAGCAGTACGAAATACGGATGAAGTCTAATGACCGATTTGTGCTTAAACAGCCACTTAATCTGCGTAATATTTGTTTTTGTGGATAAAACATAGTAACTTTGGCGTATGAAAAAGTTAGATGTAGGCCTGAAGGCCGTGATATTATTGATAATATGCATGGTTTCGCCCGGATGTCTGCGGGCGGATTCAGGCAAGTCGCAAAAGAGAGAGTTCCGCGGCGCGTGGATACAGTGTGTCAACGGACAGTTCCTGGGCATGGGCACGAGCCGCATGCAGGAGACGCTGGCCGGCCAGCTTGACAAGTTGCAGAAGTGCGGCGTGAACGCCATAATCTTCCAGGTGAGGCCGGAGTGCGACGCCTTGTATGAGAGCAAGTACGAGCCGTGGAGCCGCTTCCTCACCGGGCGTCAGGGGCAGGCTCCCTCGCCTTACTGGGACCCGCTGGCGTGGATGGTGGAACAGTGCCACAAGCGGGGCATGGAGCTGCACGCCTGGATTAACCCCTACCGCGCCAAGACGAAGACCACGCGCGAGCTGGCGCGGAGCCACGTGGCGATAAAGCACCCGGAGGCGGTGTTCGCCTACGACGGGCAGCTGATACTGAACCCCGGCATACCAGAGAACAGGGACTATATATGCAAGGTGGTGGCCGACATCGTGGAGCGTTACGACATTGACGGGCTGCACATAGACGATTATTTCTACCCGTATCCGGCGGCCGGGCAGTCGATACCCGACGACAAGGAGTTTGCCGCCTACAACAATGGAATACGCGACAGGGGCGACTGGCGCAGGTACAACGTGAACGTGTTTATGAAACAGCTTTACGAGACCATCCACAAGGTGAAGCCTTGGGTTAAGTTCGGCGTGTCGCCCTTCGGCATCTACCGCAACAAGAGGAGCGCGCCGGCCATAGGCAGCGCCACCAACGGGCTGCAAAACTATGACGACCTTTACGCCGACGTGCTGATGTGGGTGAACAACGGATGGGTGGACTATTGCGTGCCGCAGCTGTATTGGCAGATAGGCCACAAGGCCGCCGACTACGCCACGCTGATAAAATGGTGGAACAAGTATGCCGGCAAGCGGCACCTCTACATAGGCGAGGACGTGGAGCGCACGGCGAAATTCGCCGACCCCGCCAACCCTAAGGTGAACCAGCTGCCGGCGAAGCGGAGGCTGCACAACGCCATGGGCAACGTGAACGGCACCGTGCTGTGGTATGCCAAGGCCGTGGTGGACAACGTGGGCAATTATGCCACGCTGCTCGAAAAGGTGTATTGGAAGCATCCGGCCTTCGTGCCGACGATGCCTTACATCGACGGCAAGGCCCCGAAGAAGGTGCGCAAGATGAAGGTGCTCGACATGGATGGGAGGCCCGTGCTGTTCTGGCAGGCGCCGCGCGGCAAGGGGTGGAAGAACGAGGCCGTGAAGTACGTTGTGTACAGGTTCACGGCGGGCGACGACGCTGACATAAGCGACCCGTCGAAAATAGTGGCCGTGACGACGGACGAGTTCTACGAGATACCCGCCGACGACATCCGCCGTGGCGGCAAGGTGCGCTACGCCGTGACCGCCCTCGACCGCATGAGCAACGAGAGCAAGCCCAGAAAGAAGACTGTTAATTTTTAAAGATAATGCAATGAACGTGACGGAAGAAACAATCTTGAAGTTAGAGCGGTTCATAAGGAAGGTGGCGCAGAAATTCCCCGCCGCCGACGAGCCGACGACAATGACGGACATCCACCTGAGCCTCTCGCAGGACACGGGCGAGCTGTTAGCTTTCGACGACAACGATGACGAGATAACGCGGTGTGTCGTGAACGAATGGATAGACAGCAAGGAGCCAGACTTTTACGACGGGGCCGCCGAGACAATGAGGTCTGTGATAAGTCGCCTGCACGACAGCGTAGACAATATGTGCATATTGAAGCCTTACAGCTTTGTGCTTGAGAACGACGAGCGCGAACACGTGTCGGAGCTTTACCTCGTGGACAGCGACATAAAGATAATCGGCGGCGACCTGATGAAGGGGCTTGACGACGACCTCGACAAGTTTCTCGCCGATTTGATGAAGTAAGGGGTAAGGTTGTTGTCCGGTTGCCGGGTTTACGGTTGTCCGGGTGTCGGGTTTTACGGCAGAGTGCGGTTCGGACTTAATCGTTATGCGTTGCAGCGAAGCCCACTCTCCAGTCTCCCCGCAAGGGAGACGCCGCCCCGTCCCGCATAGCCCGCTAAGCCTTCAACTGAACGGAACGCAATCTGCTCGACATCAACGCATAATCAGCCGGAAGTCTAATAATCGATTTAGGTAAAACCGCAAAAAAACATATTTTTCGTTTGCCGTTTGAAAATATAATATTACTTTTGCATTTGCAAACTGGAGTTTGCAAAACCTTGTTTGAATAACATGAGCACAGACATAAAGCATTGTGGTGTCGTAGATGAAGTTGAGGACGGGCGCGTTAAGGTGCGCATAGTCCAGTCGTCGGCGTGCGCCTCGTGCAAGGTGGCGAGCCATTGCAACGCTTCGGAAAACAAGGAGAAGGTGGTGGAAGTGCCTGTCAGGGACGCTTCGCGCTACGCCGTTGGCGACCAAGTGGTGGTAGCGGCCTCGCAGCGCACGGGCACGTTAGCCGTGGTGCTCAGCTCCGTGATACCGCTATTCATCCTCGTGGCCGTGCTTGCCTGTGTCTTGGCCGTCACGGGCAGCGAGGGCGTTGCGGCGTTGTCGAGCATAGCTGCGCTGGCTCCGTATTACCTTATATTATATATATGCCGTGAGAAAATCAGGGCGCGCCTGTCATTCAGGCTGGAACAGGAAAACGTCTGACACGGCTGAAATCATGAAAACCAAATATTTATAACTAAAACAAATACAAAACTTATGAACTTTATTTTGATTGCAGTAATTGTTCTTGGAGGCATCGCGCTGGTTTCGGCCGTCGTGCTGTATGTTTGTTCCAAGAAATTCGCTGTCTATGAAGACCCCCGCCTGGCGCAGGTTACGGCTGTGCTGCCCGGCGCCAACTGTGGCGGCTGCGGTTATCCCGGATGTTCCGGTATGGCGGCAGCGTTAGTCAAGGGGGCTGACGAAGGTTCGCTCGAAGGGCTGTTCTGTCCGGTGGGCGGGGCCGATGTCATGGGACAGGTGGCCGACTTGTTAGGCATGGCCGTTGCTAACACGGATCCCAAAGTGGCGGTAGTGCGTTGCAACGGCACTTGCGAGCTGCGCCCGCGCATCGCCGAGTACAACGGCCTGCGCACGTGTACGGCCATGAACTCGTGCGGCGCCGGCGAGACAGGTTGCGGTTACGGCTGCCTCGGCTGCGGCGACTGTGTGAACGCCTGCGCCTTCGGAGCCATAACGATGAACCCCGAAACAGGACTGCCTGAAGTGGACGAAGACAAGTGTACCGCCTGCGGCGCTTGTGTCAAGGCTTGTCCGCGCCACATAATAGAATTGCGCAAGAAAGGCGTGAAGAACCGCCGCGTTTACGTTCGTTGCGTGAACAAGGACAAGGGAGCCGCCGCGATGAAGGCTTGCAAGGCGGCTTGCATAGGCTGCGGCAAGTGTGAGAAGGAATGTAAGTTCGAGGCGATAACAATTTCCAACAATGTTTCGTACATAGACCCGGACAAGTGCCGTTTGTGCCGCAAATGCGTTGAAGTATGTCCTACGCACGCCATTGTGGCTGTCAATTTCCCCGCACCTAAGCCAAAGACGGGCGATGCGGCTGCCCAAGCAGTGGACAGGCAGGGTGACAATGGAAGTGTTGAACACAAACAAGAGGAGGTAAAAGCATGAAACTCAGGACTTTCAGAATAGGTGGGGTACACCCCGAAGAAAACAAACTGTCTTCAGAGGCCGCCACGCAGGTGGCGAAACTGCCGCAACAGGCTATTTTCCCGCTGTCGCAACACATCGGCGCGCCGGCAAAGCCGGTCGTGAAGAAAGGCGACAAGGTGAAGGTGGGCACGATGTTGGCGGAAGCCGGAGGTTTTGTTTCAGCCCCGGTGTATTCGTCGGTATCAGGCACAGTCGTGAAGATTGACGAGGCGATAGACGCAACGGGCTACCGTAAGCCTGTGATAATAGTAAAGGTGGAAGGCGACGAATGGGAGGAAAGCATCGACCGCTCGGACAAACTTGAGACGCTCGACGCGCATCCCGAACTTACGCCTGAAGAAATAATAGAGCGCGTAAAGAAAGCCGGAGTTACAGGCATGGGAGGCGCAGGCTTCCCCACGTTCATAAAGCTGTGCCCCCCGCCGACGGCAAAGGCAGAGTGCGTGATACTGAACGGAGTGGAGTGCGAGCCTTACATCACGTCGGATTACAGGCTTATGCTTGAGCACGCCGACGAGATATTGGTAGGCCTCGACTTGCTCATGAAGGCCGTCAAAGTGACAAAAGGCTATATCGGCATAGAGGAGAACAAGCCAAAGGCGATAGAACTGTTCGTGGAGAAGACCAAAAACAATCCTAATGTTGAGATTGTGCCGCTGGCAAAGAAATATCCGCAGGGCGGCGAGAAACAGCTCGTAGATGCCGTGATACGCCGCCAAGTGCCCGCCCCGCCCGCCATTCCCGTGAATGTCGGAGCTGTGGTGCAGAACGTTGGAACGGCGTTTGCCGTGTACCAGGCCGTGATGAAAAACAAGCCCCTCTTTGAGCGTTACACCACTGTTACGGGCAAGAAGATAGCCAAGCCGAGCAACTTCCTCGTGCGTATGGGTACACCGATGATAGACCTTATCAACGAGTGCGGCGGCATGCCGGAGGGTGACAACAAACTGTTGGCGGGCGGCCCGATGATGGGCAAGGCCCTCACTTCGGTGGAGGTGCCTATTTGCAAGGGTACGAACAGTGTGACCGTACTTAGCGGCAACGACGCAAAGCGCAAGGCTCCGCAGCCCTGCATACGTTGCGCCAAGTGCGTAAGCGCGTGCCCGATGGGGCTTGAGCCGTACCTTCTCGCCACGGCAAGCGCATTCCATGACTGGGAAAAAGTGGAGGCGGCAGGCGTGACATCGTGCATAGAGTGTGGTTCGTGCCAGTTCACGTGCCCGGCCCACCGCCCGATGCTTGACAACATCAGGCTCGGCAAGAGCACCGTTATGGGCATAATCAAGTCGCGCAACGCGAAAAAGTAAACCTTTAAATAATTTGTTTAGGCTGAAAAGCCGGAACTTAACCAGATAAAGAAAATGAGCAAATTGATAGTTTCATTATCCCCACACGCACATGGTACGGACAGCGTGGAACGTAATATGTACGGTGTGATAATAGCCTTGGTGCCGGCACTGATAGTGTCGTTCCTTTACTTTGGCATTGGTTCGGCCGTTGTTTGTGCGTCGAGCGTTGCCGCTTGCGTGTTCTTCGAGTGGGCAATAACAAAATACATACTGAAGAAGCAGCCGACCATAAGTGATGGTTCGGCCATACTTACCGGACTGTTGTTGGGCTTCAACCTCCCTTCCAACCTTCCTGTCTGGATTGTGATAATCGGAGCGTTGGTTGCGATCGGCATCGGAAAGATGACTTTCGGTGGCCTCGGCTGCAATCCGTTCAACCCCGCCTTGGTAGGACGCTGCTTCCTATTGGCGTCGTTCCCGGCGCAAATGACCTCTTGGCCGGTTGCGGGACAAATCGGCTCATACGTTGACGCCACTACAGAGGCGACACCTTTGAGCATTATGAAGCAGGCTATAAATACCGGCAACGTTAAGGTGCTTGAAGAGCTTCCTGACTCTTTGTCGCTGCTGCTTGGCAATCCGGGGCTTAACAACGGCGCAGGATGTATCGGCGAGGTGTGCGCCTTGGCATTGCTTATTGGCCTTGCTTATATGCTTTGGAAGAAAATAATAACATGGCACATACCAGTAAGCATCATTGCCACGGTGTTCGTGTTCAGCGGACTGCTGCATCTGGCAAACCCGATTTACGCCAATCCCGTGGCTACGGTGCTTAGCGGCGGCCTGATGTTGGGTGCGATATTCATGGCAACCGACTATGTGACGTCGCCAATGACGCACAAAGGACAGCTTATATACGGCGTATCCATAGGTTTCCTTACCGTTGTCATCAGGAACTGGGGTTCTTATCCTGAGGGAATGTCGTTCGCCATACTCATTATGAACGCACTCACTCCCCTTATCAACACATACGTAAAGCCGAAACGTTTTGGCGAAATAGTAAACAAGGAGGGCGGAAAATGAAAAAACTTGAATCAACAATAACCAACATGGTTGTCGTTCTCGTAGGCGTTGCCCTTATAACAGGAAGCATTTTGGCATACGTGAACAATGTGACAGAAGAACCGATAAAGCTGCAATCAGAGAAAACGTTAGCCGACGGCATCAAGGCCGTGATGGGCGGTGTTGACTTGTCTGTGGCGAAAGAAGACACGGTGAAGCAGACTATTTCAGGAAAGGAAGTAGTGTTCGTAATCCACGAAACAGTAGGTTCGGACAACAAGCCTCTCGGCGCGGCAGTTGAAAGCACGACCGCAGGATTTGGCGGAGATTTCAAGGTTTTGGTAGGTTTCGACAACAGCGGAAAAATCTTGGGATACACGATATTGCAACACTCTGAAACACCCGGACTCGGAGCCAAGGCTGACAAATGGTTCCAGAAGGACGGCAAAGGCTGCGTGATAGGCAAAAATCCGGCGACAGACAATCTCACAGTAAAGAAGGAAGGCGGAGAAATCGACGCCATAACGGCTTCGACCATAACAAGCAAGGCGTTCCTCTCGGCTGTCAACCAGGCTTATCAGGCTTACAAGTCGCTCCCCGTGGACGCGCAGAGCGGTGCTACGGCCAGCAACAAAAAACAGTATCAACCTAAAAATCAAGAACAATGAATTACATAAAAGTATTAATCAACGGCATAGTCAAGGAGAACCCGACGTTTGTCCTCCTCCTTGGAATGTGTCCTACGCTGGCCACCACCACGTCGGCAATGAACGGATTGTCGATGGGGCTTGCCACTACATTCGTGCTGATATGCTCAAACTTGGTTATTTCATTGATAAAGAACCTTACGCCCGACATGGTGCGCATACCTGTCTTTGTTGTCGTGATAGCCTCGTTCGTGACTATATTGCAGATGTTGATGCAGGCTTACGTCCCTGCCATATATGCGACCCTCGGCCTTTACATTCCGCTTATCGTGGTGAACTGTATCATCCTTGGGCGCGCAGAGGCCTTCGCTTGCAGCCACGGCCCTGTTGAAAGCCTTTTCGACGGCGCAGGAATGGGACTTGGTTTCAGCATAGCATTGACGTTGCTCGGCGCAGTACGCGAACTGCTCGGCGCAGGTTCGATATTCGGCATGGTTCTCCTTCCGGAGACGAGCAATATGCTTCTCTTTATTTTGCCTCCCGGAGCGTTCATCACTTTGGGATATTTGATTGCAATAGTTAACAGATTTAAGAAAGCGTAGTTTATGGAATACATATTGATTTTCATTTCCGCCATATTTGTGAACAACATCGTGTTGTCACACTTCTTGGGCATTTGTCCGTTCCTTGGCGTATCACAGAAGATTTCGACTTCGTTGGGCATGGGCGCAGCCGTGGCTTTCGTGCTTACCCTTTCTACGATCGTGACTTATCTTGTGCAGATATACATCCTCAACCCGATGGGGCTGCAATACCTCCAGACGATAGCGTTCATACTTGTAATCGCCGCCCTTGTGCAGATGGTTGAGATTATATTGAAGAAAGTTTCCCCGTCGCTTTACCAGGCTTTGGGCATTTACTTGCCGCTGATTACGACCAACTGCGCCGTGCTCGGTGTGGCGATACTTGTCATCCAGAAAGAGTATTCACTCATCCAGAGCGTCGTTTACGCGTTCTCGACGGCTGTAGGTTTTGCCGTGGCTTTGACGGTTTTCGCCGGAATACGCGAGCAGCTGGCTATGGTGAACATCCCGAAGGGTATGCGCGGCATGGCGATAGTGCTTGTAACGGCAGGTCTTCTCAGCCTTGCATTCATGGGCTTTTCTGGCGTAGACGGAGGCTTGAGGAAATTGTTCGGGCTGGATTGATTTCCGGTTGTTGTAAATTAATTGATTTATATTTAAAGTGGCGGGCCGTAAAAGCGGTCAGCCACTTTTTTCTTCATCAGTTTGCATACTGCAATGGGGCGTATATCTTACAGCTTTCCCCACTTATTCGCCATTAATCCTGTCTTTTTGTCCGTATCTTTTGTATATACCGTAAAATATGGTTAGTTTTGCATTATTGATTAACGTTTAATGTAAAACACCCATGAAACAGACTATTTTGGTAACAGGAGGAACCGGTTTTATAGGTTCGCATACGGTTGTTGAGTTGCAGCAAGCCGGCTATAAAGTCGTCATAGTAGACAATTTGTCAAATTCAAAAGTCGAGGTTGTTGACGGTATAGAGAAAATAACCGGTGAGCGACCGGATTTTGAGCAAGTTGATTGTTGCGACCTCGACGCCATGGACAAGGTTTTCAGTAAGTACGGCGACATAAAAGGCGTAATCCATTTCGCGGCAAGCAAGGCCGTAGGCGAGAGCGTGCAGAAGCCCCTTCTTTATTACCGCAACAACATCACTAGCTTGCTTAACATTCTTGAGCTTATGCCCAAACACGGCGTGAAAGGCATTATATTCTCGTCAAGCTGCACTGTTTACGGCCAGCCGACGCCTGAAAACCTGCCCGTTACCGAGAACGCCCCGATACAGAAAGCGTTAAGCCCATACGGCAACACGAAGCAGGTGAACGAGGAAATCATACAGGATTTCATCCATAGCGGAGCACCGATAAAGTCGGTCATCTTGAGATATTTCAACCCTATAGGCGCCCATCCTTCAGCTTTCATAGGCGAATTGCCAAACGGTGTGCCAATGAACCTTATTCCGTTTGTCACCCAGACGGCCATCGGAATACGCAAGCAGCTTAAGATTTTCGGCAATGACTACAACACGCCCGACGGCACTTGCATCCGTGACTATATTTATGTCGTTGACCTGGCAAAGGCGCACGTGAAGGCGATGGAGCGTGTGCTTGACAATAAGGACACTGACGCAGTGGAGGTGTTCAACATCGGCACGGGGCGCGGAGTCAGCACGCTTGAAGTGGTTGAGGGCTTCGAGAAGGCTACGGGAGTGAAGGTGAACTGGGAATACGCTCCCCGCCGCGAGGGCGACATCGAGAAAGTTTGGGCCGACCCGACAAAGGCTAACACCGTGCTGGGATGGAAGGCTGAAACCAATCTTGAAGACACGCTGCGCTCGGCTTGGAAGTGGCAGGTGAAGCTCGACGAAGAGGCTAAAGCAAAATGAGCAAATTTAAACTCAAGCCGGTTGTTAATTACAGTAATATTAATGCTGTCACACTCTTACGACCGCTTAGGGTTAAATCTGTCGGAACGATTTTTCTTTCAAGGCAAAGCCACGTTACGTTGCCTGACAACCGATTAGAGGCAAACGCTTGCACTTGGCGATATGGCGTTGTTAATGTGTTGATGTTCAACGTCTTATGAGAAACGGCTAAACGCCTTGTAATAGATGACTTTTTATGCAATGGTTCACGGCTTTCCGCATGGTGAAAGGCCGTGAACCGTTTTGATGTATATACAATAAAAGGAAGCGTTGCCTTCATTAACGAAAGCCAGCACTTCCTTTTATTGTTGTTTTGTTATGATCTTACAGTATTATTTCACGACCTTGTTGTGTTCTGGAAATACGACGGTAGGCGTAAAATGCTTGGCTTCCTCGAAGTCCATCAGCGCATAAGCTATTATTATCACCGTGTCGCCTACTTGGCATTTTCTTGCGGCCGCCCCGTTGAGACAGATGCAACCGCTGCCGCGTTGTCCTTTTATGATGTACGTCTCAAAGCGTTCGCCGTTGTTGTTATTCACAATCTGCACTTTTTCACCGGCAATCATGTTTGCCGCGTCGAGCAAATCCTCGTCTATCGTGATGCTTCCCATATAGTTGAGGTTGGCTTCTGTCACCTGGACACAGTGCAGCTTGCTTTTTAAAACTTCTATCATCATGATGCGTCAGTCTTTATATTTGATGTGGTCGATTAGTCTAACAGGCCTTGCGCCGCAATAAACAGTGATGCAGCCGACGATGTACGGTGAGTCGTTCCAGTCGCTGACGTCTTGCAGGGTGTTGCCGTCTACTATTGCGAAATACTCAACTTCAAGCCCGTCGATGGCGTTTATCTGCCCTACGACGTGGTCGTGGGTCTCTTTCAGGCTGTGTGTCTTAGCGTAGTCCAAGCTGTCTTTCAGGGCCTTGAATATGTTCGGGGCAATCTTGCGCTCGTCAGGCGAAAGCAGCGCGTTGCGCGACGAGCGCGCCAGTCCGTCGCCGTCTCTTACTATCGGGCATTCTACTATGTTGACCTTCAGGCCCAAGGATTTTACCATAGCCTTCACCACGGCAATCTGTTGCCAGTCTTTTTCCCCGAAATAAGCCCTGTCAGGACGGACGATGTAAAACAAGCGGCTGACCACCTGGCATACTCCGTTGAAGTGTCCGGGGCGGTGTGCGCCTTCCATCACCGTGGTGACGGGCGGGAACTCGAAGTGGCGTGTGTCAGGGGTGGGGTACATTTCCTCTACCGACGGAGCGAAAACATAGTCGGCACCGACGCTTTCCAACAGTTTGCAGTCAGCGTCGAGGTCTCTCGGATATGAACTCAAGTCTTTTGGGTCGTTGAATTGTGTGGGGTTGACGAAAATGGAAACAACCGTGATGTCATTGTCTTTGACACTTTTCTCAACCAAAGAGGCGTGTCCTTCGTGAAGCGCGCCCATCGTAGGTACCAGTCCTACGCTTTTGCCTTGCTTCCTGTCGTTGAACAACTGGTTCTGAAGCTCAACTATTCTATGAAAAACTTCCATAATAAATAATGTTTCAACGCTTATTGAATTGGCGTGCAAAATAACAACAAATTTCTTAAATAAAGAAGAATAATCACAAAAATATGCCGTTAAACAGGCGCATTAGTCTAATAAACGAAAAAAAATTACTCGTTTTGCGAACTTTTTCGTACCTTTGCAAGGATAAAAGATAAACAACATGAAGGCAAAGAAGGTATTATTCATAAACCAAGAAATCACTCCGTATGTACCTGAAAGCGAGATGTCGCATTTAGGCCGTGTGGTACCACAGTTAATTCAAGATAAGGGCTATGAGATAAGGACGTTCATGCCTAAATGGGGTAACATCAACGAGCGTCGCGGCCAGTTGCATGAGGTCATCCGCTTGTCGAGGATGATGCTTATCATCGACGAGACCGACCATCCGCTGATAATTAAGGTGGCCTCGATACCATCCACGAGGATACAGGTGTATTTCATTGACAACGAAGATTATTTTACAAAACGCCTGATGGCTTTCGACGAGAACGGAAAAGAGTATGACGACAACGGCGAAAGGGCAATCTTCTTTGCGCGCGGAGTGCTTGAGACCGTGAAAAAGCTGCGTTGGGCTCCGGACATAATCCATTGCCAAGGGTGGATGTGCTCGATAATACCTTTATATATCAGGGCCGCCTACCAGGATGAACCTTCTTTTGCCAACACTAAGATTGTGACTTCTTTGTTTTCGGAGAAGCTGGCCGGGGGGCTTGGCGACAATTTCAGGCAAAGCATAGAGTTCCGTGACGTTAAGTCGGATATTCTTGACAAATACGATGAAAACTTCGGCTTTTTGGACTTGCAGAAACTTGCCATCGATTATTCTGACGGCGTAGTCACCGCAGGTAAGGACGTAAGCCGTGAGCTGATAGAATATGCTGAAGCCAAGGGGCTGCCCGTTATCGACAGCCCTGAAGACGATAACATTTGCCAAGTGTACGAAGACTTTTACGATAAGATATTTGAAGGCAAATCAGAATAACTAACATCATAGTTGTCCATTAGGTTTACATTCCAATGAAAATTAAATTCTTGACAGCTGCGGCACTTCTCGCGGGATGGATGTTTGCGGCTTGTGATGATACGACCGATTCAATAGGTACTTCTTTGACGGATACGTCCGACTTGTTGGATGTCGCGACGGCAACGTTCAATGTCTCATCAAGGTCGTTGGTTGTTGATTCCGTTCTTTCCCGTAATACGACCGGTTACTTGGGCAAAATACGCGACCCGGAGAGTGGCAATTATATAACAGGTGACTTTATGGCGCAATTCGGGACACTTGAAAACTACACCCTGCCTGACAAGGACAGCATTGTCAGCTTGGATGACGCCGGTAACGTCATAGCGGACTCTTGTCATATCAGGCTTTATTATACGAGCTTTTATGGCGATTCGCTTGCCACGATGAACTTGACAGCCCACGAAATGGCGATGCCGATGTCGGAGGAACGGAAGTATTATTCTAATTTCGACCCGCAAGAAGAAGGCTATGTCACCGATAATGGGTTGAAAGTGAATAAGACTTACACCTTGGCCGACCTCACTATAAGCGACGAGGAGCGTGCGGACGAAAGCTCATATACCCCGAACATTAAAATCAACCTTAATGGGGAATACACTGATTCGGAAGGCAACAAGTATAATAATTATGGTACTTACATAATGCGCAAGTTCTACGAGAACCCTTCTTATTTCAAGAACTCGTATAATTTCATACATAATGTTTGCCCCGGATTTTATTTTAAAGTCAATGACGGGCTTGGTTCTATGGCGTATGTCACAGTCAGCCAGTTGAACGTTTATTTTAGGTATAACGCTGATTCCACATTTGTTGGTACTTCCACGTTCTCCGGAACGGAAGAAGTCTTGCAGACAACGAACATCGTTAACGACGGCGAGACGCTTGACGCTTTGGCGGCAGACAACAGCTGTACGTACTTGAAGACACCTTCCGGCATATTCACGGTGCTGGATTTGCCGGTTGACGAGGTTAAGATGGGTCATGAGAACGACACTCTTAATACGGCGAAACTGGTTCTTCCGCGCATAAACAATGATTACCAAGGCGAATATTCGTTGAATGTGCCGTCAACGTTGTTGATGATTCCGTTGGACAGCTTGTACAGTTTCTTTGAGAATGAGAATGTAGTTGATTATCAAAAGTCGTTCATTGCGACTTACGGCGCAGAGTCGTCGTACAACAGTTACATTTTCAACAACATCTCAGGCATGATAACTTATATGTACAACAACAAACAAGCGGGCTTGGCTTCCAACCCTAATTGGTTGTCGGACGAGAAGAACAAGAACTGGAACAAGGTCGTAATAATACCTGTTACAGTAACGCAAAACTCTTCGGGGCAGATAGTAAAGGTTGTGCATGACATGAGTTTGACAAGTACGAGGCTTGTCGGTGGCAGCGAGAGCAGTAACGGTGACATCAAGTTGAATGTCGTTTATAGTAAGTTCAGACATTGATTTATGGCAGACAATTTTCTTGAACGCCATCAGGAAGAATACGAAAAGCGTAAGGCGGAGTGGTTGCGCAAGAAGAAGCACTTGCCAAAAGCCAAGCCTCACACCGTCGGCAGGAAGCCGGTTAAATAAAAATTGCTTGGCCGCCTGTTATTATTTATGAAATGAAAACGAAACCGCCTGGAGCGAGATTTGCTCCAGGCGGTTTCGTTTTCATAGTCGGGTAAGACCGGTTTATTCGATGACAACGAGCGGCGTGTCTTCCATCACGCTTTCACCTTCGCTTACAAGTACGGCTGTAACCTTGCCGCCTCTTTCCGTGTCGAGGTTGTTCGCCATTTTCATTGCTTCGAGTACAACCACCGTGTCGCCGGCTTTCACCTCGTCGCCAACCTTGACTTTGATTTCAACGATGACTCCGGGAAGGGGAGACTTGACGGCGTTGTTGGTGTTAACCTTCTGAGCTGACCCTGACGCAGGCGCTACTGCGGGGGCGGGAGCGGCAACAGGCTTCACCACAACCTTCTTCTTCACGGGTTCCGGTTCTTTCTCCATTTCAACCTTATACTCCTCGCCGTTAACGACAACGTTTGCGATGTTGTCTTCTATTCCGGCGATGGCAACGTTGTATTTGTTGCCGTTTATTGTATATTTGTATTCTTTCATTGCTTTTAGTTTTATCGGTTTGAAGGCGTTGAGGCTTTCAGGCGTGTTGGTCGCAACCATCTCCCGCTTCAGGCCTCAAGCCTTTTATGCCATTCATTATGGGTGCTGTGTCATGCTGTGCAAGTGCATTTCCCATTCAGAGTGTTTGCTCTTGATGGTTATGATGCCAGCTTCCTTGTCATGCACATTGTTGCCTTCGAACTCATGCAGGGCCAATGCTATGGCTGCATAAACTTCGTTGTTGTTCATATTCGTGTGTTTTAGTTGTTGGAAACATTACATCGGTATGTTGCCGTGCTTCTTCGCGGGCAGTCCGTCGCGCTTGGTTGCCAGCTGGGCCAGTGCGCGGCAGATGCGGAAACGGGTGTTCCTCGGCTCTATCACGTCGTCGATGTATCCGTATTTCGCAGCTTGGTACGGGTTGGCGAACATGTCGGTGTATTCTTCTTCTTTTTCAGCGAGGAAGGCCTTGGGGTCTTCATGCTCTTTCGCCTCCTTGGCACAGAGCACGGCAACGGCTCCGCTTGCGCCCATTACGGCGATTTCAGCTGAAGGCCATGCATAGTTGATGTCGGTGCGGAGCTGTTTGCATCCCATTACGATGTGGCTTCCGCCGTAGCTCTTGCGCAACGTCACAGTAACTTTTGGCACGGTGGCTTCTCCGTAAGCGTAGAGCAGCTGTGCGCCGTGCAGGATGACGGCGTTGTATTCCTGTCCTGTGCCGGGGAGGAAGCCCGGAACGTCAACGAGGCTGACGATGGGGATGTTGAATGCGTCGCAGAAGCGAACGAAGCGTGCGCCCTTGCGGCTTGCGTT